>JAYVID010000313.1:0-14518 GCA_043770525.1 Ferruginibacter sp. | reverse complement strand
ATCTGCCGCTGCACCAAAACCCGTAGCATTTGCATTGGCTACATTGTGCTGTGTATATCGTTTAGTACCGTCGTATTTGTTGGCAAAGAATTTTTCTACGTCCATATAGCTAATTTATTTAGTAAAGTTACTACTAAAATATTTAGTTTTATGGATTAATATTTAAAACCTGTATTTTAAAGTTTCCCTTTCATATTACCTTTTGTATCGGCGGAGATTTAGCAGCAAATTTCTTTATAATTTATAGATTACTTGTGCGATCCGCCGCAGAGACAGAAATAAATTTACGGTCTAGTATATAAAGAATAAATAATTTACCAATCATCCTTTCTTTCTACCATTACATATCTTAATTTCATCTTTTGCACTTACCATTCATCATAATCACTCCTTCCATTAGCATATTTTTAACAATATTTGTGCTTCAAACATCAACCAAAATGTACTACAATAACAAGAATGTGATTTTGTTTTTATGCAATTTTATTCTTACCAATTTTAATACTTCGCCACCGTCTAGTATATAGACCAAATCTCTTTTATACGAGCAAAAATTTTCGAGCAAACAGTATTTGTTGTAGATAATTCAGTATTTTTCTACTTCAAATCAGATTATTATTTATATTTAATAAGTAAATCAACAAAACTATGTCTATATTTAAAAAGGCACTAGGGCTTTTCGTAGAATTTGAAGACGAAGAACCCAAAGCTAGCAACTCAAATTCATCTTGGAGCGAAGATGGATTACCCATTCAAGTAAAGCCAAAAACAAAGGCTACTTCAGCTTATGACAACAGTAACTTGCCTGCAAATGCAATTGCTAGCAGAGCCGCATTAAGCCAAGGTGATATTGACAAATTTGAAAAACACTTTGAAGATTTGTTTAATAATGTAAACCTACCCGGCCCAGACTATTATGAGTTTTGGAAAATGATGGAAACATTAGAAGCAGCTGTGCCAGATGAAGCAGTAAGAATGAACGCTGTTTTTTCTACTTTAAAAGTACAAGGGCTTACAAAAGAAACTTTGGTGAGCAGTGCCGAAAAGTATTTGCAAGTGTTAGATAAAGATAAGGCGGAGTTTCAAAATGCAGTAGGCTCCAAAGTAATGGGAGAAATAGAAGGCAGAAAAAATACCATTACTGCTTTAGAAGAAAAGAACAAACAAAATGCTGAATTGATACAAAAACTTACAGCAGAAATAAATGATAATACCCAAAAAATAACTTCGCTTAAAAAAGAAGTGATAGATGAAGAGGCAAAAATAAACAACAATACCAATGGGTACAATATTGCTTGTGATGCAATGCTAGCAAAGCTATCAAGCGATATACAAAAAATTAAAACATCTTTATAAAAATAAATTATGGAAACAAACATGTTCCCTGTAGCTGCAAATGCACAGGAAAAATTAAAATCTTATTGGGATAGACCAGGTGGTAAAGCAGGTATTTTTATTGGCTTGGGGCTACTAGGTGTAATTGCATATTTTGTAGTGCCCATTCTCACAACAATTGTGTGGAACACTTTAAACTTTGGAATTGCCTTGGTTTGCTTGGGTGTATTTTTATACTGTGTTACACATCGCAAATTGAGAATGAGCTTGTTTTATTTGTACGAAATTATTATGAAAAAATTGGTAGGTTTTGTAATAGAACTTGACCCATTTATTATTGCAGAAGATTACATAGGCGATATGGAAAAACAAAGAGAAACCTTGTACAACCAAAGCATAGATGTAGATGGGCAAAAAGAAAAAATAGACCTTAAGCTAAATGAGAAAGAAAAAGAAATGAACAATATGCTTGCAAAAGCAAAAGCGGCTAAGGACAATAATATGATGCCTGAGCTTGGTAATGCCACAAGGCAAGTAGCCCGTATAAATGAGTACATAAAGCAGCTTGCACCTATACGTGATAGCCTAGCAAAAATTGGTGATTATCTTACGAAGGTTCATAAGAATAGCGGCTACTTAATAGAAGATGCCAAGAATGAGTTGGAGCTTAAAAAAGATTTGTACAAATCTGTAACAAGCGGCAACCAAGCATTAAACTCTGCTATGAAAATTTTTAAAGGAGACCCTGAAAAGAAATTGATGGTAGAGCAAAGTATGGAATACTTGAAAGATGATATTGCAGGCAAATTAGCAAGTATGAAAAAAGCAATAAGTTACTCTACAGATTTTATGCGTAGCATAGATTTAGACAATGCAACCTTTGAAGTAGAAGGCTTAAAAATGTTAGCCGCCTATGACTCTGATAGCGAACTAAAATTAAACACTCAGTTATGGCAACCTAGTAACACACCAAATGAACCGGGTAAAGTAACGAGCAATTACAACGATTTATTAAACTAACTAAAACAAACAATACAATGTCAGTAAAAGTAAAAACATCCGGAAAGGTTGTAGGTATATTATTATTATTAGGTGCTTTATTTGCCGCTAAAACATATTGGTGGGATAAGCGACCAAAAGAAGCAAAGATATCAAATGAAATAGGTAAAGTAGTTTTGCCAGATGAACCACAAGCATCTTTACAAGGTACTGCAAGTGTAAAACTACCGTTACCTAATAGTGAACCAAGTGCAAATGGTGGTACAAAAATAAAGTGGGAAGTAATGGCATGGAACTCACAATTACCATTGATGTATGCAAACGGCGGAGCCCTTACTACCAAAGGCTCTATGATAGATAAAGCCAAATTACAAATCAATATTGTAAGACAAGATGATTGTAATAAATCTATTGCAGATATTGTAAAATTTGCACAAGATTATAAAAACAATCCTAATGCAGAAGGCGTATTTGCCTCATATATGGGTGATGGTATGCCAGCATTTTTTGCAGGGCTTAGCAAAGAGTTAGAACCCCTTGGCCCAGAGTACCAGCCTGTAGCTTTTTATGCAATGGGTAAAAGCTATGGCGAAGATAAATTGATGGCACCACAAAGTTGGAAAAGCAATCCAAGAACTGCGATAGGTAAAACAGTAGCTTGTTATTTGAGAGATGGCGATATGAATATTTTATTAAAGTGGGCAGGTGATAATGGATTAAAAGTAAATCCTGATGAAACTACTTTTGATAGAGATGCTATTAATTTAATTTCAGCAAGTGACTTTTTAGATGCAGCAAACAAATACATAACAGGCTATAAAGAAAAACGTGCATTTGTAGTAGGCGGAAAAAAATTAAGTAGCGATACAACAGTAGGTACAGATGCAGTAGCTACTTGGACACCAGGTGATGTAAACGTTGCTAAGAAAAAAGGTGGCTTGGTAAATATTGCTTCTACCAAACAATACTCTACGCAAATGCCAAATATTACGATTACTATTCGCAAGTTTGCAAATGACCATCGTACAGATATTGAAAATTTGATAATGGCATTAGCACAAAGTGGCGACCAAGTACGTAGCTACACAGATGCGAAAAAATTTGCTGCCGATGTAAGTGCTAAAGTTTATAATGAAGAAGATGGTGCATATTGGATGAAATATTATGATGGTGTTACAGAAAAAGATATTCAAGGTAATGATGTAGAACTTGGTGGTAGTATGGCTTTTAACTTGCCAGATGCAGCAACAATGTTTGGTTTAGGAAATGATAAACTAGATAGATACAAAATTGTGTACAATACTTTTGGTGATATTTTATCTAAAATGTACCCAGAGTATATGGCAAAATACCCTGACTATGCTAAGATGGTAGATAAGTCTTACATGCTTTCTGTAATTTCAAACCATCCAGAATTGATGGAAGGAAAAACAATAGCAGTAACGTATGCACCAACAATTACGGATAAGGTTTCTTCAAAATCTTTTCAAATACAATTTGAAACAGGAAGTGCTACCATTAAAAGTGCATCGTATGCTGTGCTAGATGAAATTTTGAAAAGTACTGTTGTAGCAGAAAACTTAAAAGTGGGTGTGTATGGGCATACAGATAACTCAGGTAATGATGCGGCAAACCAAACATTATCTGAACAAAGAGCAAATAGTGTAAAAGCATATTTAGCAACCAAAGGTATTACAAGTGCTCGTATGGAAAGTAAGGGCATGGGCAGTAGCAAACCAGTTGCAGACAATACCACAATAGAAGGTAAAGCACAAAATAGAAGAGTGGAAATTGTGTTGGGGCAGTAAAGAAATGTTGAAAGTTCATGAGCTTATCTGTCCGAAGGCGGATTGAAGGTTCAAAGTTTGCTAAGATGAAAGTTTCAAATTTAAAAGTTGTCAGTCTGAGCTTGTTTTGATTCCTTCGTTTAATCATCAAGTATTTATTTGAGATTTTAAAAAAATAAGGATTTACTTTTTATGCAACCGCCAACCGGTCTGAAAGCCGCCGTTGGGGTTGCTATAAATAATTTTATAATTTAAAGAAAGTTGTTAAACCCTGACGGCGGTTGAAAACCCCGTCAGCGGTTTTATTGTAAAGGTTGGTGTAATAAGCTTTATAACGATAACTCTAAAAGTAATTTTTTTACGAAATATTTTATATAGCATCTTGTTGAAAATAATACAAAAAGAAATCTATCACAAACAAACCACAACTACTCCTAAAATGAATATAAAAATATGAAACAACTAAAATCCTTCTTTGAACCGTTTGGTACAATAAGCAAAACCAATATGCTTATTCTTATTGCGGTGCAAATAGCAATGGCCTTAGGGCTTTGGCAATGGCTTGGTGCAGGTTTAATACCAAAACCTTCTACAATTGGTAATAAAGTTGTAGAAATAATACAAACAGGGAGCTTTTGGGATAATTTTTTTACAAGCTTAATGCTTACCCTAAAGGGAATGTTTATAGCATTGCTTATTGCCTTATTGGTAAGCTATCTTTCATTAATTCCATTTTTTAGACCATTGGCAAAGTTTATTATAAAGTGTCGTTACTTATCACTCACAGGACTAGTATTCCCCTTTACTCTTTTAACAAGCGATGGTAGTCAATTAAAATTAGTTTTATTATTATTTGGTATTGTACCATTTTTTGTAACCTCTTTTTTATCAGTAATAGATAGTATAGACAAACAAGAATATGAACTATGTGCTACGCTAGGCATGAGTAAATGGCGTACTTTATGGGAAGTAATTATTGTAGGAAAATTAGACCAAGTATTAGAAGTCCTTCGCCAAAATTTTGCCATTGCATGGTTAATGATTACAATGGTAGAAGGCTATAGCATGAGTGAGGGAGGTTTAGGAACATTAGTAATAAAATCAAACAAATTCGTAGATATTACAGGAGTGCTTGCGGTGCTAGTTGTAATTTTTTTAATAGGTGTTTTTTTCGATTATATTCTAGGTGCATTACGCTTTTGGTTATTTCCTTACACAAAAATTCAATTAAGAAATAAATAATGACTTATCAAAAAAATCAAGTTTTACTTAAAGCAGATAACGTACACTTATCTTATGGCGATAAAGTAATTTTAAGAGATATAAATTTTACCATACAAGATATTGTACGTCCAAATATTGCACAAGGCCAAGTAGTTTCATTAATTGGTAGAAGCGGTATTGGTAAAACACAGCTTTTTAAAATACTTGCAGGTATGAACAAACCTACCAGTGGTAAAGTAACTATTGGGGAAGATATGCATGAAGTACGTGAAGGTGAAGTAGGTGTAGTTTCTCAAAACTATATTTTGTTTAATCATCGTACTATACAAAAAAATTTAGAAATTGCCTTAGAGCATAATGATAAAAATTACACCGATACCGATAAGAAAAATATTATAAAAGAATATGGTGATAAGTTTAATCTTACAGAGCATCTAGATAAATACCCTTTACAACTCTCAGGTGGGCAACGCCAACGTGTAAGCATATTACAACAAGCCCTTACTTCTAATAAATTTATTTTGTTAGATGAGCCATTCTCAGGGCTTGATGCTTTGGTAATAGATAAGGTAGTAGATTTATTACTAAAAATATCTACACTTGATGAATTGAACACACTCATTATTGTAAGCCATGATATAGAAAACACCTTAGCTATTTCTGATACCGCATTTATAATGGCCAACCAACCAAATAAAGTAGGCGCTACTATTACAGAAAAATTAGACCTTATAGAAATGGGCTTTGCTTGGAATAAAGAAATAAAGAAAGAGCACAAATTTCAAGACTTGGTAAATGATATGAAGTTTAAGATATAGAAATTATATCTTAAAAAATTTTATAGTATTTTCTCCATCTTAATATCACTTCTTACATAATGCATTTCTGTAGGTAAAGGTATTTCCACAAACCCATACTTTGTATATACGTGTATAGCTGCTTCGAGCTTTGTGTTGGAGAATAGTGTTATTTTTTTTGCATTCAAAAGCTTTGCTTCTTCAATACAATGTTCCATAAGCATTTTACCAATACCCGCATGTTGGTATTTTTCAGTAACGGCCATTTTTGCTAACTCATATTCTTCTTCGCTTACCTTAAGCAACGAAGCTGTACCTATTACCTTATCATCATCTAAAGCAAAAAATATTCTTCCTCCTTTATCTAATATTTCTTTTTGCGGATTTGATAATTGTATTACATCAACTGGCTCTACAGCAAAATGTTTTTCTAGCCATTCATAATTTAATGACTTTATATATTCTTTGTAATCCGCCTTATATGGTTCAATTGTTATCATAACTAAATATTTAAACCTCCGCAAACACTTATTGTTTGGCCTGTAATATAGCTACCCATATCGCTTGCTAAAAATAGGGCAGCATTTGCAATATCTTCTCCTGTTGCAAATTTACCAAGCGGTATAGATGCTTTGTATTTTTCTGCCGCTTCGCCTTCTTGCAAATAACTTGTCATATCTGTTTCTACAAAGCCGGGTGCTATGGCGTTGCAACGAATATTCCTGCTACCTATTTCTTTGGCTATACTTTTTGTAAACCCAATAATACCTGCTTTACTTGCTGCATAGCTGCTTTGGCCTGCATTACCTGTTTCGCCAATAATGCTACTCATATTTATAATGCTACCACTTCTAGCTTTCATCATAGGGCGAATAACTTGCTTGGTAATATTAAAAACACTTTTTAGGTTTACCGTCATCACATCATCCCATTGCTCGGGTGTCATACGCATAAGCAAATTATCTTTTGATATGCCTGCATTGTTTACACAAATATCTATTTGCCCAAACTCTTTTACTACATCATTTACAAAAATTTCTGCTGCTGCATAATCTCCTGCATTGGTTTTATAACCTATGGCATGAATGCCATAGCTATTCAGTTTTTCTACTAAAGCATTGGCTTTTTCAATACTGCTATCACTTATATATGTAATTGCAATATTGCAACCTTGCTCTGCAAATTTGATAGCAATCGCTTCACCAATGCCTCTTGCGGCTCCAGTAATAATGGCGGTTTTTCCTTCTAATAATTTCATATTATGATATTTTCTATTTGTGTTTTAAACCAATTTGTTTTTGCCAAATCAGATTTTGAAATATTTTGTCTTTCCTTTAATTGGGTGGCATATTCTTTCATCGAAAATACTTTGTAAAATGTTTCAAAATCATCGCTATCTAGATAATTACTAATCTCTGTTACTTGATTAAAGTTCTCTTCATTACTCTTAAATCGTTTTTGATTTGGCTTGTTATTATGTTCTGGTTCACCAAAAAATGGATATCCTATTCTTGTAATTGCAAGTTTTAATTGTAAGTGAGATTTTATTTTTTCTTTTTCTTCAAAAACCGATTTTTTGTATTCTGCAATATTAAAATCTAACCCATTTCCTTTATAATATTCTTCCAAATTTTTAGGATGATACAAATAATTTTCAATTGAGTATAAACTTAATACTTTCAGATTTTGGTATTGCTTTTCTATTTCTTCAATATCGTTATCGCTTAGAAAATCTCTATCTATTAAGCCGTAAAAATTTCCATTCTTAGCTTTATGAAAAACGCCTTGCTTATTATTTTCTTGTATAAATAATAAATTGGGTAAATCTAAAGCACTGTAATATGTCCTATCCTTATTTTCTACAAAATAAATTGTGTAATCCTTAAACAGTTGTGGGAGAAGTTCTTTATTAACTGCTATTTCATAAATATTAGGATTGTCTTTTGGTTCTGGTGTTAGTATCTTAGGATAATCAAAATCAATATCCTTAAAATCAAAAATTGCAGCTTGCTCACTTTCTTTTGCATACTGAATAAATCCTAACGAATGAGAAGCTGTCCAAAATTGACAATTCTCAGGAATCCAATGCTCAACAATTTCTTTTATGAAATTGTATTGTAATTGGGTATTGAGGTGCAAATCTATTTCGTCAAAAAAGAAAATTGTATCCTGATAATATTCAATTCTTGTAACCAAGTTCAGTAAGATATTAAAAACTTCTTTTTCTCCTGCGCTCAAATAGTTATAATGAAATTCAGACTCTCCTTTCTTAAAATTTATAGCAGCTTTATTTCCTTCGAGAGGAGGTATTATTTCTATTAATTGAAGTTTTGTTCCGTTTTCTTTATTAAAAATCCTATTCAACGATTCATTTATAGGGTCTATAACACTTTTCTTTATCTCAGATTTACTATCATCAGTTCTAAAGAACTCTTTCAAAAGTTTACCTAAAATATGTTCAACATCATTTTCAAATCTTTCATCCCTGTCAATAAAAGATGAAGCCCTATCTCCATCCCCCTCTATTTTAAAATTTGTACCTAAACTAGTTCTTGTGAGTCTTGGTATTTGCCTAAAACTTGTTCTCCCATAAAAGCTTGTCCAAATTATTTTTTGGGTTTTTATTGGGGTAAAATTATCATCTCTTACTTGATCTATGCCATGTTCATGGGTATTAATAGAAAGAAAAAAAGGGAATTTATTATTTTTCCGATATTGAATATTTGCATCTTTCCAATTTTTATAATTGTTGTTAGATAGAACCTCAAAAGCATCAAAAACACTACTTTTTCCACTACCATTACTTCCAATTAACAATACCAATTTTGCATTATCGGGTATTCCCTCCAATGTTAAATCTGTAAACCGTTTAAAGTTTTTTAATTGTAAGCTTTTTATTTTCATGCTGCAAATTTCGTTATTTTAATTTTGTTTTACAAGCTTTTTTAAAGCAAGTATTTCCTCCACAATTCCTCTTTCATTACTAAGCCTAGGCACTTTATGTTGCCCACCCACTTTGCCTTTACTGCGCAGCCATTCTGTAAAAGTGCCCTCTGGTAGGGCATGCACTAAAGGCATACGTAATGCAATATCTTTTTGTCGCTTGGCTTCGTAATCACTATTAATATTTTTTAATGCAGCATCCATTTCTTTGGTGAATAAAGCTAAATCTGTTGGGGCTTTATCAAACTCTATTAACCACTCATGTGCGCCATTGGTTTGCTCTGTAAAATAAATTGGGGCCGCTGTATAGTCTTTTACAACTGCATTTGTTTTAGCTGCTGCTACTGCAATAGCTTTATCCGCATTGTCCACCATTACCTCTTCTCCAAAGGCATTCATATAATGCTTGAGCCTGCCTGTTATTTTTATTTTGTATGGGTTAAGCGATGTAAACATAATCGTATCTCCCATTATATAGCGCCACAAGCCTCCTGTTGTACTTATTACAATGGCATAATTTTTATTTAATTCTACTGTTGTTAATCCCAGCGTTTTGGGTTTTGCTTTTCGGTATTCTTCCACCAGCATAAACTCATAAAAAATTCCATGCTCAGTAAATAAGAGCATACCTTCATCATCTGGCTCTTCTTGTGCAGCTATAAACCCTTCACTGGCATTGTATATTTCTAAAAAATTTATTTTTTTTCCTATTATATCTTCAAATTGTTTTCTGTATGGAATAAATGATACACCACCATTAATATACAATTCTAAATTTGGCCATACTTCTGCAATGGTTTTTTTTTGTTTTATTTCCAAAATCCTTTTGAGCAATAACAAGGTCCATGTGGGTACACCCGCAAGGCTTGTTACGTTTTCCTCTGCTGTGGTTTGTGCCAGTTTTTCTATTTTATTTTCCCATTCATCTAGCAAGGCAATGCTAAGCTCAGGTGTGCGCAACCATTGCCCCCAAAATGGAGAGTTTTGCATGAGTATGGCACTTAAGTCACCACATTGTATATCTTCACTTAGTTGGCTTATTTGGTGAGAGCCGCCCACCACAAGACCTTTGCCCGTTAACAAATCGCTACTCGGAAAATTTTTATAATATTTTGTAAGCACATCTTTACTTGCTTGAAAATGGTTTTCTTTTAAACTCTCGTCACTAACAGGAATAAATTTGCTTTTATTATTAGATGTGCCACTGCTTTTTGCAAACCAGTTTACAGGTGCATTCCACAATACATTTTCTTCTCCTTGCATCATACGCTCTATGTAGGGGCGCATATCATCATACTCATGCAAGGGCACACGCTGCTTAAACTCTTTTATGGTAAATAATTTTGCAAAATTATATAGCTTGCCAAATACTGTGTACTGAGCATCAGATATTAAGCTCTGCAATACCTGCCGCTGAGCCGCCGCTGGGTGGTTTACCCAATTGTGTATGCGTTTGTAACGCAGACGTGCTAATAACGATATGGTTTTTGAAAGCAAATTCATTATTGCAGCAAGATAAAAAATAAAGCTTACCCTTCAATAATTTTTATAACACTAAAATTACAATACTTCTTATCTATTGTATGGCACTTCGTTTATCCAGTTAAAGCCTCTACTATTTAGTAAATATTTGCTTTCATCATATTTAGTAAATTCTAGTACTACAGAGTCAGATTTTACTCCTCCATGCATACTTAACAAGCCATTACTTACTTTATATTTAAACCTAAATTTTGTGCTACTATCTTTTGCAGGAAAATAAACGATTTCATTTTTGGCAGTGTCAATTCTAAATGTAAACCTTCTTAATGAATCATTTAATAACCTTACTCTCGCACTTCCACTAGTACTAATTATTAGTTGTTTCCAATTGCTTGTATCTTTATAAATTAAAGGAACAGTATCATTATTTACGATTTTACGTTCCGCATTATAAATACCATAGAGTGGCACAGCTTTATTGTAATTCAAATCTTCATTATAACTCTTTTTATTATCGCTGTAGTTTACATAAAATAGAAATAAAACCATAAACCATTTTAGGTATCTAAATAATTTTATTTTTTTATGATTTTCAAAATAAAAAGAGCTTTGAATTAATTGAGCAGTTTTATTTTTAAAGAAAAAAGCTACAAGATTATTACAATCTTGCATGGCTATAAATGTTGCAAACAATAATAAATGTCCTGAAAATAATTTTACTGGAATATCATAACAAAGATTCATTACAAAAATAGTAGTACAAACTGTCATTGTAAATAAGGCTCCAAATGTTTTAGTTTGTCTAAAAATTAAAAAGAAACCTCCAATCACTTCTGCTATTCCTGTATAAAAATTATAGCCTTTGCTATATCCCATAAATGTCCAAGCAAGACCCATTGGAGAGCTTTCACCATAAGGCTGTACTAATCTAGCTAAGTAGGGGTAAGGGAATTGATTTTGAAAGACTTTTGCAAAACCATAACTCAGCATCGTTGTTGCAATATAATATCTTAACCCTGTAATTAGTAGTTGATATAATTTTGAATGGTTTGCTTTTTGCTTGGAAAAATAAAGCCAAACAAGCCCTCCTAAAAAAGATAAAATGATATTAACTAATAATTGTACATAGTTGTAAGTTGTATCGCCACTGCCACTTGGAAAATCTGTTATAGGTTTTTGCAAGTGCAACACATTTTTTGCAAAGATTGGAATAAACCATTCCCACAAATCATTCCAAAAGCCAAAGAAGGTATCAATAGCATCGTTTACAGTAATTAAAAATGCCCAACCAGATATATCAGAAATAAATTTAAAAAAACGTTGAATTACTGAAACGAACCAATCCAACGGAAATGGAAAAGTGTATAAACATACATAAATAAATATACAGTAAAAGGAGAATTTTAATTTAGATGTCCATTGCTCTTGTGCATACGAATCATTTATCATCCTATATTTTTTAAAGTTTTAGTAATACAATAAATATAGTAAAATGATTTTATTAATCCACAAAAAACAAATATTATAAATTCACCCCTACAAATTCTTCACAATAATCTTTTATCATTTGTCTCACTTTTCTAAATGCTTCTTTAACCTCTTCTTCCGTTCCTATAGCTTTTGCAGGGTCAGGAAAATTATAATGAAATTTTAAGGCTTTGCTAGGAAAGAAAGGGCAACGTTCTTTTGCATTATCACAAACGGTAATTACAAAATCAAAATCAATATTTCGGTATTCTTCTATGTTGTTAGAGGTGTGTGTAGATATATCAATACCATCTTCTTTCATTGTAGCTATGGCACGAGGATTTACGCCATGTGTTTCTACGCCAGCACTGTATATTTCTGCTTTGTTGCCTGCAAAATATTTTAAATAGCCTTCTGCTATTTGACTACGGCAGCTATTGCCTGTGCAGAGTACCAATACTTTTTTCATATTTTAATTTTATACACCCACAATTTTACTTCTTCTTTCCATTATAATATTATCTCTCCACACATCATTCATTTTACCTATTCTTTCTCGGTAACCAATTTTTCTAAACCCTACTTGCTCATGTAATTTTATACTGCTCTCATTTTCAGGAAAAATACCCGATTGCAGTGTCCATAATTCGTTTTCCTCACTCTCTTTTACAAGTTGAGCTAGTAATGTTTTTCCTATTCCCTTTCCCCTTGCGCTACTGGCAACATATACACTTACTTCCGCTACGCCGCCGTAAACAAAGCGAGACGATACGGGTGAAAGTGCTGCCCATCCCAACATTTCCCATTCCTCAAATACAGCCAATCTACAAAAAGGCAAATGACTTTTATCCCAATCATTCCAACTGGGTGCTTCCGTTTGAAAAGTAGCATGCCCTGTAGCTATACCTTGTAAATATATTTCTGCAATGGCGCTATAGTCCTTTTCTTGAAACTGTTTTATTTCCATTTAACTCAAATGTTTTTTAAAACTGCAAAATAAAAATTGTTGTGCTGTGTCAAAAGGTGTGATGTGCTTTTCTGTTATGCAACGTATTTTATCAAAACCATTTTGTAATTCTGTCGATAGTTTTTCTTCGCTATATTTTTTAATGGTTAAACCACTACATTTATCTGGTCCATCTTCTGAAAAAGTGCCAATAGTTAAATAGCCTGTTACCGCTTTTCTTGCTGTGTCCATATAAGTTGCAATATCTTCTACAGTGGTTAAAAAATGAAATGTTGCTCTATCATGCCAAACATCATAAGTAGTTGTTGGTTTAAATTTTGTAACATCACTCACTATCCATTGTATATTTTTTCCTTTATTACCTAAGCGTTTT
The DNA here is from genome assembly GCA_043770525.1 of Ferruginibacter sp. Taxonomy (GTDB): domain Bacteria; phylum Bacteroidota; class Bacteroidia; order Chitinophagales; family Chitinophagaceae; genus Ferruginibacter. The sequence goes on along the minus strand of JAYVID010000313.1, from coordinate 1,144 downwards.
TTTACTTTTAATAAAGCCGTTTTAGAAATATCAAGCACAGTAATATTTTCAAAACCTTCATTCAATAAATAATCAACAAGGTTACTATCACCACCACCAATGTCAATTATTTTTGCAGACTTATCTACTCCAAAAGAATGTATAAAATTTAAAGATGTTGTTGGAACATCTTGTGTCCAACTTACTTGGTTTGAGTTTTTGTTTTGTAAACATTATTCCAATGGGTTTCATTTGTATATTCCATAATTGTAAAATTATTTTAACAACAGCCACCGCCTGGTGTGCAACAATTAGCTACTTCTTTTACAGCATTTACTACAGTGTGCACTGCTGGTATACCGCACAAATCTAAGGCTAAGCAAGCGGTATATTTTGTAGTCAGTACAAAATTTTTGCCATTAAAATCTAAGCCGTATTTAGATATTGTTTCGTTTTGATATTCAACTTCTATTTCCAAATCTTCTATCCCTAATTTTTTTTCTGATAGCGCAATGATGTCCAATAGTCTTTTAGGCTTTAGCCTGTGTTCATAATCGTTTGCATCCCACAATTGAAAGTTTACTTTTGTTTCATTACGCATGGTACCACCACAATCTATAAATTTTTTAGTAACCATACCCACTTCTGTTACATGAAAATGCTCTGGTACAAAGCTTCCATTTTCTAATTGAAAATTTACCGCTTCGGCAGTAGCTAAAATGGTTTTAATTTCTGATAATTTCATAGTACATAATTTTTAGCAACAACTTTTTTTCTTTTCCATTTTTACAGAAAACTCCGATAAAAATTGTTCAAATTTTAAAAATGTTTTTTCGTTTATACAATAACAAATGGCATTACCTTCTATATTCCCTTTTATAAGTTCTGCATTTTTAAGCTCTTTTAAATGCTGAGATACAGTAGGCTGTGCCAAGGGTAATACTTTTACAATATCGCCACAAATACAACCATCCGTTTTCAGCAAATAATCTATAATAGCTACCCTTGCAGGGTGTGCCAAGGCCTTCATAATATTAGCAATATCGTTTTGCCTTTTTGTAAATAATTCTGTATTAGATGCACCCATTATTTAATTGTATATTGCAATATTACGATAAACATTTAAACTAGCAAAAATTATTACACCAACTTTAAAATAATTAAC
>JAYVID010000312.1:0-11588 GCA_043770525.1 Ferruginibacter sp. | reverse complement strand
CATCCTCCCTTTTCAGCTTGCTCTCTTATTGGAAACGTTGAATAATAAATTGTTCTTTCTTTAAAATAGTTTTGCTTAGCTTTTTGAAGTTCAACTATAAATTTTTCGCCTTTTTCATTTTCGCAATAAATATCATAAATAGCTTTTCTGTCAAGGTCTGTTTGCCCAAGTTGTTCGTTGTTTTTAAAAGTTAAGTCTACTATTTTATCATTTTGCGGCAATAAAGCATTCAAGAAGTCTATAAGCAATGGTTTACTTGCTTCTTCTCCAAAGATTTTTTTAAATCCAAAATCAGTAAATGGGTTTAAATATTTTGCTTTCATTTTATCGTTCGCAATATTAATTTTTATGCTTAGCAAATTTACAAATAATTTATAAGTATTGGTGATTATATCCGTTTTTAAAGCAGTTGTGCTGGCTTTCCACAGCATTTAAAACTTCGCCTCCTCCACTTTAAACCCCACACTATCTGAACCCTTAGGCGCAAAAAATTTAGATTTAAATTTTATTGAGGCCCCAGGAGCTATGGTTTCATAAATCGTTTCATGATCTTCTTCTAGCACCACACCTGTTTTACTATAAAAACTAATTTTCACATCCACATCTTTATAGGTTACTATTTTTGCATTGTTTTTTATTTCAGCTCTTACTACCGTTTGGCCTATCAAGTTTTTCTTTTTCTCCCCTTCTACCGTTATAAATTTTGTAGGATTTTTCTTTTCGGTTTCTTCGAGCGTCTCTTTTGTTTTTTCATAATTTTTTTCATCTTTTGCATCGCTATTACCTAACAAATTGCAAGCAGTAAAAAAACATATCAATGTAAATACACTCAAAAAATATTTCATAAAAATAAAAGTTTGATTAAAAAGATTTACCAAATGTAAGTTTACCCCACGATTTTATTTTAGATTTGGCAAAATATTACACATTTTAACTAAATCTTGCAAAAAGAAACATGGTACACAATTTTAGCACAGCACACTCCCTCGTAAGCAATTGGGTAAGCGAACTTAGAAATATTAATATACAACAAGATAGGTTGCGTTTTCGTAGAAACTTAGAGCGTATAGCAGAAGTAATAGGCTACGAAATAAGCAAAGACATGGAAACGGTAGATGAAACAGTAACAACACCAATGGGTACGGCACAATGCAAAGTACTAAAAGACCAACCAGTATTGGCCACTATATTAAGAGCTGGCTTAGCAATGCACAATGGGCTGCTAAATTATTTTGACAGAGCAGACAATGCTTTTTTAAGTGCATACCGCAAGCACAATGCAGATGGTAGTTTTGAAATAGCGCTGGAGTATATGAGCTGCCCACCTATTGAGGGCCGTATTGTAGTAGTGAGCGACCCTATGCTTGCTACAGGAGCCTCTTTGGTAAAAGCTATACAGTTTATAAAAGATGCTGGTAATATTAAAAAATTGCATGTAGTATGTGCCATAGCTGCTACGAAAGGTATAGAAACCTTACTGGCTGCCCACCCAGATGCTACGATTTGGTGTGGCTGTATAGATGATGAACTTTCTGCCAAAGGATACATTATACCTGGCCTTGGGGATGCAGGAGACCTTGCTTATGGTGCCAAAATGCAACAATAAATATCGCTCAACGAAATTTTGGAAAAAATATTTCATAAAAGTGGATAAATATTAAAAAATAATGCAGCCTTTTGCAGTATTTTCTTATCTTTAATGCATAGAAATGAACAATATGAAGAAAATTTTATTCAGTGCATTTATATTATTGATATCGCTCAATGTATTGGCACAAGACCCACATTTTTCGCAATTTTTTGCGTCTCCGCTTACATTAAACCCTGCCTTTACGGGTAAGTTTGATGGGCAATGGAGGCTTGCAGTAAACCATAGAAACCAATGGCCTTCTATACCTAAAGCTTATGTAACCACCAGTGGTTCGTTTGATGTAGGTATTATGAAAGATAAAATACCACAAGGCGATGTTTTTGGAGTAGGGTTTTCTGGTCTTAGTGATGCAAGTGCAAATGGGCAATTAAAATTAAACTATGGCTCCGCTTCACTTTCGTACCACAAAGCATTGGATGAAGATGGATACAACACAATAGGAGCAGGCTTTCAGGCTACTTTTAGCAGCCTTACATTAGATGAGGGCAAACTTACTTTTGAAGATATGCTTAGGCAAAATGGATTTACAGGTGCAAGAACAGATTTTCTTACCAATGGTAGCCAGCAAAATTATTTTGATCTAAATGCTGGTTTATTATTTTCAGGCTCTAGTAATGGCTCTAACAACTACTATTTAGGTGTTTCTGCATATCATGTAAACAGGCCAAAAGTTGGTTTTAAAGATGCTAATTTTCAACTAGCCAGTAGGGTTACCATACACGGTGGTGGTACTATACCTTTTTCTGATTTATTAAATTTTAATGGCTCAGTAATACATCAAATACAAGCAAAGGCTAGTGAGACAACGCTTGGTGGTGCTTTATCATACAATGTAAATGGCGATGATATTAACCCTAGCAATGTATTTATAGGATCGTGGATTCGTTTTAATGATGCTGTTATTCCTTATATAGGTTTAGAAGTAAATGGATTAAGAATTGGCGCAAGCTACGATGTAAATATTAGCAGTTTAAAAACTGCTACTGCTAGCAGGGGTGGCTCAGAGTTTTCATTAATTTACATCAAACGTAAATCTGAAAACAAAGGCATTCCTTGTCCTAGGTTTTAATAATTTATTTTAATAAAATTTATAAATCACTTGTTGTATGGCAGGTGATTTTTTTTGTTATTTTTATCGCAGAGAACGGAAAGGGTTTCTCTGCGAACCCTGCGGTACTCTGTGAACCCTGCGATAAATAGAAATATTTAAAGCGAATTATTTTTATCGCAGAGAACGCAAAGTTATTCGAAAAGAACGCAAAGGGTTTCTCTGCGAACCCTGCGGTACTCTGTGAACCCTGCGATAAATAAAAAACTTACGAAAACCCTATCATGACGATTCTCTTTTACCAATCCTCCCTTTTTCTGTCCTTTAATAAGATATTATTTGCATTTATATAATTAACTTTCCATCGAATAATAGTTACAATTATCTTCATTGTTAAATTAAACGCTTTCAATGCTTAAAGAAATCATCATATCTATACAATCGTTTTTTGAAGCGCACCGTTTTATAAACAAGCATAAACTGTGGAAATGGATACTCGTACCAGGGCTTATTTATTGCATACTATTTATGCTAGGGTTTTATGCTTTTGGAAAAACGAACGATATGTTCTTTAATTTTATTTTGGCAAAGACAGGGCTTAAAGAGTGGGTAGATTCTTTTCAAGATAGCTGGTTAAATTTTTTAGTGGTACTTGCACAAACGATTATTATGGGCATGTTGTTTTTGTTTTATTTCTCTCTTTTTCGTTTTCTTTTTTTAATAGTAGGCTCGCCCATATTTGCTTACTTAAGCGAAAAAACAGAAAGCATTATAGAAGGTAAAGAATTTCCTTTTGTTTTTTCACAATTTATAAAAGATATAGCAAGGGGTATAAGAATAGCATTGCGAAATTTACTTTGGCAAACCGTTTATATTGTAACTATTTTAATACTTTCTTTTGTACCTGTAGTAGGCTTAATAGCTCCGCTTATTGGGCTATTGGTAGAGTGTTATTACTTTGGTTTTTCTATGCTAGATTATAGTAGCGAACGTAACAAACTTTCCACATCACAAAGCATTACATTTATTGGTAAACACAAGGGCTTAGCTATAGGCAATGGGTTGGTATTTTATGTAATGCATTTAATACCATTTTTAGGTTGGCTATTAGCACCATCGTACGCAGTAATAGCAGCTACCCTTAGTTTGCATAAGGCAAGGGAGAAGCAGGTGTTTGTATGAGTGTGTTGTTTGTAATTTTTTACTGTGTTTTTTTACAACAATAAAGCATTTGCCCAGGTTAGTTTTTCTTTAGAAATATACTCTGTTAGCACCATTGCTATACCTGCCCATCCTTCTAATAAGCCAGCAGCATTGTTAGCGTATTTTTTTTCTATTATTTCATTATCTATGTATGCTATTGTTTCGCCTATCCAGTATTCATAAGCTCTATAATAACTAAAGTTGTATGAGTCATTATAAAGTGCTTTAAAAAATTGTGCTATGCCAGCACTACCATGGCAAAAATGCGCATCCATACATAAGGTTGCATCTATTGTTTTTCGTTCAAGCAAAAGCAACCCAATTTTATCAGCTTTTTCAGTATACTTTCTTACTCCAAAGGTAATGCCAGCTCTGTATAATAGCAATACCACATTCATATCTCCATAGCACCAAGCCATTCTGTTTACTCTAGTAAGCTCTGTAGTATCGCATTCAAAATTTATAGGAAATGAAGCATACTCTCCATCTTTAAAATCTGTAGGTAGTTCGTGGTTTAAAATATAATCTATACCAAGGCTTATGATATTTTCCACCTGCTCTTTATTGTTTACATGTTTATATGCATTTATTAATATGAGTAAAAAACCTGTTAGCCCATGTGCAAGTCCAAAATCTACAGTGGTATTTTTAAGCCGCTCTATCCCCATATTAATAAACCATGCACCTTCTTTATTTATTATTGCTTTTTCGCAAAATAGGGTGCAGAGTTTATTTAAATATCCATTTATTTTTTCAGTTTGTGCACGGCTAGTAAAGTAATGCAATACACCCATAGCGCCATGCAAATAATCTGTGTTTTCTTTTTCAAATAATACCAATGCCGCATCAAACAAATATTCATCTATATCTTTAAACTCATTATTTACATCAAAGGCTATAAAATTATTTTTTTGCAAATGGTTTACTACATAAGTAAAACCAGCTGCACCATTACTAAACAATGGGCCTTGCAAAAGCCCATTACCCTTATTTATACCTTCAAATACATTGTGCAAAAGTGTTTCTGCTTTATTAAATAAAGATTTATCATCTAAAACCTTTGCTGCATGATAATAATAATAAAGCAAACCTAAGCTTCCGCCCAAAAAGCCACTAAAAGAAGGTGCTTCATGGATCAATAATTTATTTATCTTTTCTAATTTATATTTTGCTGCATCTTTAAACATTTGCCACTATCATTTAAAACAAAGTTGTATTTAATAAGTATAGTTAAAAAAAAAGAATTACGAAACAGTAGTTGTAACGTATGAACTAGGGGATAAAATTTTAAAAACTACGATTCCTTAATACTAGTTTAGTAATAATTACGCATACGAAACTTCTAAAATCTATAAACTCATATTTAATAGTGTAAGGAAATCTTACTATTTACTAAACAATTAATAAGTATGGCAAGCTTTGTTATTAGTTTATCATTCTGGCTTTCATGATATCTAAAAAAGCAGCTTTATAGGAGTTGCCAATTAAAATTTCTACATCCTTATTTCGTTTTAGAATTATTGTATTTGCATCTACAGATAAAATATTAGAAACTGGCACTATAAATGATTTGTGTACTCGTATAAATTTATTAAGAGGTAGGTTTTCTTCCAAGTCTTTCATGTTCATAAGCGACAGTGTTTTTTTATTGCCGCATACAATACCAACATAATTTTTCATGCCTTCTATATAATCTATATCATCTATTTCTATCTTATTCAATTTGCCCTTGTTATCTCCTTTTACAATAAGATAATCTATTTCATTATTTTTTATGTCAAGCTTATTTTTAAAATGTTCAGCAGCTTTTTGTGCAGCGTTTAAAAAGCGGGGGAACGATACTGGTTTTAATAAATAATCTATAGCATGCAAATCAAAACCTTTCATAGCGTACTCGCTATACGCAGTAGTAAAAATAATTTTACAACTACCTTTCAATGCCTCTGCAAACTCCAAGCCAGTGAGGTTGGGCATTTGAATATCTAAAAATATTAAATCCACTTCATTTTCTGTAGCCATATTTAACCCTTCCAAAGGGTCTGTAGTACTGCCTACCAATTTAAAATAAGGCACTTTTAATATGTACGATGACAATATTTTTATAGCTGGTAGTTCATCATCTATCACTAAACAATTTATCATGCGCTTTGGGTTGTTACAATTTCAGTAAATGGTATTATGAGTGTGGCTTTATATAATGCTATATCTTCTTCTACAAAATCTAATGTAAAATCATTGCCATACAAAAGCTCTAATCTTTTTTTAATATTTTTTGTACCTAAACCACCAATAGTATCGCCTACTTTTTTACTCCTTTTATTAAGCGTAATAAAAGTTACTTTTTGCGTTGTTGCATCTATTTTACAAGTAATGGTTGCAGGGTAGGCGGCATCTTGCAAGTCGCCATGTTTAAACATATTTTCTACCAGGGTTATAAACATCATTGGTACTATTTGCTTGCCAGCAGCATCGCCTTCTACAATAAAATTAATGTGCAAACTTTCACCAAAGCGGAGTTTATTTATTTTTATAATGTTTTCTATATTTTCTACTTCGTCTTCCAAAAAAGCCTTGTCTCCCGTTTTTTTAAAATCTGTAAGGGAGTAGCGCATTATATCTGATAGCATCATTATAGAATCTCCCACATTGGGCAATGCCTCAAAGGTTTCTGCATAAAAATAATTGAGGCTATTGTATAAAAAATGTGGGTTTATTTGTGCTCGCAAAAAATCGTTTTCAGATTGTAGGAGGTCTTTTTGCAGGTTTAGATTTTTTTCGAGGAGGAGTTTGTTTTCGGTTTGATTGATTTTAAATCTAATAAAAAAAAAGTATCCAACTGACATAATAAAAAACTGCGTATAAGATTGCAAGGACTCATAAAGAAGTGACTCGTAATCATATTTAGTTTCCTGATAAAAAACATTTCGGATAAATACATAAAATATTGAAAATGCATAAGTACCAAACAAGCTAAATAAAAAAACAAACAGTCCAAGTTTTTGTTTTCTTGAAATAAAAAATAAATGCAAAGCAGCATATCCAGAATAGAAAACCCAAAACTGCCTCAGTAATACATCTACTTCTAATAAAATTCTAATTTTCATTCCAAAAGAAAAAAAATCTAAAATTGACATTAACAAAGAATAAATTAATAAAACTAGTAAGTGCCACTTAATTTTTTTCATAGTACTTCTTTACAAAGTTTAACCATTTAGCTTCTTCTAATTTAATCTCTATATCAGGTTTAATTCCATTAAAGTCATACGCAGGATAGTCTTTTGATATCTTCCTTTTTGTCCTAGCAACCCATAAAATAAATTTAGACTGTGGTAATTCATATTCCTTAACATCGACATAATCAATCGCTCCTCCAGAATATTCACCAAATATTTTTACTTTCGAACTTTGCTTAAATGCCAGAATCATGTACTCAGCAGCGCTTAAACAACGGTCGTTAATAATTAACGCAATATTTTTAATATTATTTTCAGGCTTATTATCACATGAAATTAAGGTGTCTGATAATATAAATTTGAAACTATCTTTTATGTCTTCAAAGCTTTTTAAATATTTTTCATATCTGGCTAGCATAGCGGTATCTTTTTCTCCAAGTACTTCTTTTCTTTTACTTCTTATATCTTCAATTACATCTTCACTAACTAATTGATACATTTCAAGCCTCATCATAGTTTTTGTACAAACAAATGGCAAAAGAGAATAAAAACAATTAATTACGCCTCCAGAATTATTTCGTAGATCAACAATTAAACACTTAGAATTATTAATAAAGTTCTTATTTGCAGTAATTAAACTATCATAAATTTTACGTTTATTAGAATTGAAAGTTGGCATTTTAATCACTACATTATTTATATCGTCAATATTAATTGAAGGCATCTTTGTTATTTCAGAAACTTTAGATAAATAGTCGTTTTGATAATTATCAATTTTTTTCCAACGTACATATGAATTGCATGAAAGTGAATTGTCATTTTTAAAAGTTGAATATAAAAAAGTACGCACTTTATTTAAAATGTTAATATAATCTGTGGTATATCTGCCATTTTTTGATTCTGCCATTTTTAGAATACAATAACCTTTAGGGATGTTTTTTTTCGATTCTACTAAAAATCCGTTAAAACCATAAAATGAATCTTGCTTTAAGTATATAATTATATTATTTAGATGATTTATCCAATAACCTTCATATTTCTTTAATTTTTTTTTTGATAAATCATTACCAAATAATGCTAAATTTGTTATACAATCATTTTTATTAATTTTATCAAAACTTATATCTTCAAATAATCGCAAATGATGATCATTAAAAGGTAGCGTGATTTTTGAAAGTTTTTCAAATGTATCTGAATATTTCTTTAAATTAATCTCTTTAATCAGTATGTCTAAATCAATTATTTTTGATTTTTCTTTATAACCAGCATAAGATGTTTTGATTTTATTGATAACGAAATCAAAATCATTATTTGCTTTTATACTTGATATTTGACCAATTGCTTTAAAAGAATTGAAAAGAAATAAAAATAAAAAAAATTTCATAAATTTTATTTTGTTGTGTTTGTATTTTTATCTCCATCACAGCCAATTGCTTTAGAACCAGTGCAAAAATTTATATCGGCTGTATTATCAGGCACACAAAATTTATCACCTGATTCAGTTTTAGTTGTTGCTCCTCCCATCACCATCCTCATTTGAGAATCACTTAGCGTCAAATTCGCAATAGCAGTTTTCTTTAATTCCAATTTCTTTTTGTTTGTTGTGTTGTTGTTCATTTTTTTTTGTTTTAAGGTTTAAATAATAATACTAAATTATGCTTTCGTACATTATAGGATAAATATATTACAGCAAATTGGATTTACAAGGGACAAAAAGGGGATTAGCTAGTATAAAGCTATTTTAGTTCGTTCTTTTCGTAATATTTTCTTACAAAACTTATCCAATCAACATTAGTCTCTGGAATATCAATATCTGGAGGAATACCAGAATTGTCATAACTGGGAGCATCTTTAGTTATTTGACGTTTTATAGAAGCAACCCAAAAAAGATAGTTTGAAGATGGCAAAATGAATTCCTCAGCATTTAAGTAATCGATAGCCCCACCAGTTTTTTGTCCAAATATTTTCACTTTACTACTTTGCCTAAGGTATAATATCATTAATTCAGCTGCACTTAAACATTTATTGTTTGTAATTATAGCTACATTTTTAATTTTATTTGGCTTCGATTTACAAGTAGAGTAAACGCCTGCCTTACTAAATATAAAGCTATCTCGTAAGGCAATAATATCGGCAAGGTATTTATAATACTTCTGAATTCTAACTGAATCTTTTGAATCTAAAACAGGAATTGCTCTTTTCTTTATTCCCTCAATCATTAGATCATCTATAACTCTATAGGCTCCTAAACCTTTTATTGTATCACTACATATGTATGGCAAAAGTGAATCGAAACAATTTACTACCCCTCCATTATTATTTCGTATGTCAATAATTAGGTTTTGTGATTGGCTAATCTTACCCAAATTACATTTAAAAATGCTGTCGTATACTTTTACCATTTCTCTATTAAAAGTAGGCATTTTTATAACAATATTATTTGAATCAGTTAAATCTATACCTGGAATTTTAGTTGTCTCAATTTTATTTTTTAAAAACCCGTCTTTATAATTATCTAGTTTTTTCCATTTAGAAAACGAATTACAAAATAACACCTTGTCACTCAAAAAACTTGATTTCAAAAAAAATCTTTTCCCACGATTAATATTATAATAATCAGTAATCAGTTCATTTTGTAAATTCCTTTTTATTTTAAAAAGACAAAATCCTTTTTGAATGTTATTCTTGGATTCAACTATATATCCATTAAAAATATTATCATTTATAACACTCAGATAAATAATATTCGAATTTAAATCGTTAATCCAATAGCCTTGATATTTATTTAGCTTTTTTCCTTTTTGGGATTTTTTTATAGCTTGCAAATTCTGGATACAAATTTCTTTGTTGATATCACTTGAGGTGAATTTTTGAAATAATCTTAAATGATGGTCATTAAAGTATAAAGTAAGTCTTGAAAGATTTTCAAATGTATCTTTCACATTTGATTTTTTTATAGATTCAACAATTTTATCAAACTCTATTTTATTAACCTTGTCTAAATACCCTGGATAAGAATGCATAATTTTATTCAGCACAAAATCTAAATCAATATTTTGACTTGATTGGGCTTTTACGAAGCATGAAAGAGTTAACAAAAATATCAGCATCAAATTCCTCATATAATTCAACATTTTGAAGTGTGATAGTAAGATTATAAATTTTATCCCTTAGAAAATTTTCCAAAAATTAAAATCATTATTATAATGTTCTCTTTTTATAGATATCTCCTGTACAATTCGTTTGTCCTGCATTTGCAGTGCACTTATCACAAGTTTGTGTAACTTCATTTGGCACACAGTAGTTATCTCCAGAATTTCCCGTACCTCCCATCACCATCCCCATCTGCTCCTCACTCAACGTCAAATTCGCAATAGCAGTTTTCTATAATTCCAATTTCTTTTTGTTTGTTGTTTTGTTGTTCATGATTTTTTTATTTTAAGGTTTAAATTATAAAGCTAAATTATACTCTCATAAATTATTGGATAAAAATATTAACAGCAAATTGGATTTACAAAGTACAAAGAAGGGTTTTTGTGATATAAAGGTATTTCTGCTTATTTACTTTCATAATACTTTTTCACAAACTCTATCCATTCGGGTTCGTCGTCGCTTATTGGTATATCTGGTTTAATACCTTTTAGATCATAAGATGGATTTTTAAAAGTGAAATTTCTTTTCGCTGTCCCAACCCAAAGAAGATATTTAGATTCTGGTAGATTGTAGCTAAGTAAATTAAGATAATCAACAGCTCCAGCAGTATTTTCTCCAAACATTTTTACTTTATCAATCTGAATTAAATACAAAACCATCAATTCTGCAGCACTTCGACAACCATGATTAATAATAAGAGCTACATTTTCGATTTTATTCGATTTTGGAGTACACTTTATGCTATCCACTGGAACATCCATAAAACTGCCCCTAAATTCTTCCATTCTTATTATAGATTTATCTTTTCTTAAGATAGCCAAAGTGTCTTTCTTTTTAATATATCTTTCTCGACTTTTTTTTGCATCTTCAATAACATCATCACTACAAAGTATTGAAGCATCAGTTGTCCTTATTGGACCTGAACATATATAAGGAATTAAACTATAAAAACAATTTACTACCCCTCCACCGTTGTTCCTTATGTCAATTATTAAATTCTTGGAATTGGATATTAAAAATTGATTCGATTTTATTAAACTGTCATAAACATTGATAAATTTCACACTAAAATCAGGCATTTTTATCAAAGTGGTATTACTATCAATAGCACTTATTGACGGCTTTAAGACTGTTTCATTTTTAATATCAAGCAACCCTTTTTTGTATCCATATATTCTCTTCCATTTCATATAAGAACTAGTGATAAAAATATTTTTGTTCTTAAAGTGTGAATGAGTAAAAACTCTAAAGCCAGCATTTATATTATTAAAATCTGTCAAAATCTTCCCCTTTTTGGACTCATAAAACTTAAAAATACAATACCCAGGTGGTATTCCTTTTTTTGATTCTATAATATAAC
>JAYVID010000311.1:0-2144 GCA_043770525.1 Ferruginibacter sp. | reverse complement strand
CTCCTGTTGTTTGCCAAGTGATGGTTGAGCCAGCAGGTGGTACTTGGGAAAGACTATAATACCCATTACTGGTATTACCACAGAAAGTACTTGTACCAGACACATAAAGACTAGAAGTATTACCAAATAATACCCTTCTAACTGCTTTTTCTGCATCTACCAAACCATAACCAGTATCATTATCAAAACCTGCTGTACCCAAATCTCGGGCAGTTTGTTGTAAGATTGTTCTTACTTCCACTTCTGTAAGGTTGGGGTTTGCTTGCAACATAAGAGCCGCCACACCTGCCACCTGTGGGGCAGCCGCAGATGTACCACCAAAATTGGTTATATAATTTCCTGCTACATAACCATTCGCATTCATTCTATCCAAAGTGGCAACATCTCCTCCACCTCTTTCAAAAAGATCTCCACTTGGAGCAACCAAACTCATTTCTGGACCACGGTTACTATAATCCCATATTGTACCATTTTTATCAATAGCTCCCACAGCAATTACACCATTTAGTGTGCCTGGAAATAGTACGCCTGGGAATTCTATTTGGTAATTACCTGAACTATGTATCACTATACAACCTTTACCATTTCTGCCTTGCGTTCTTGCTCGTTGAATAGCAGCAATAATATTTACATCTGGAGTCCCACCACGAACGCTCCAAGAATTGCTTAAAATATCAGCATTACCACCTAGTGGTTCCCAAGCCCAGTCTATGGTTGCTGCAATTTCTCTAGCGGAATATGCATAATATACCCCTCCTCCAGCATTTACAAAAATTCTAGCAGGTATAATCTCTACATTAGTAGCTACTCCTTTAGTACCAAAAACATTATTATGATCTGCTCCAATAATACCTGCACACGCTTGTCCATGACTTTCTGGAGCATAAAGTGGACGCCCTAGATTAGACCTATTTTGATCATCATAACCATTTGGAGAGAGATTAGTTAAGTCATCATGTGCTTCCACACCCTCATCTAACACAGCTACACGAACACGAGGATTTCCTGTACAATTTTGCAGCAAAGCCCACGCCTCTGGTGCATTGATGTCAATATTGGCAATACCACCATTTTGACTTGTGTTATTGAGATAATATTGCTGAGGATACAAGGTATCATTATTCAAAGAAGCTGAAATAAAATCTGGTTGCACCCATTCCACTAAACCACTTTGGTAGATACTTTCGGAGAGAGAAAACAAATCTTTCACATCTTTCAAGTTAAGCAAATAAGAATTATCATACTGATTTGCAGTAGCTGACGCATACATACTTCCAAACAAAGCATTGATTTGAATAATGCTAGTCTTTGGCTTTAGAGAAATGGTGATTTGCTTGGTAGGATATACTCTTGCACCTTGATGAGTGTAGGCAGTATTAAATTGAAGGGTGCTATTTATTGTCTGTAGATTTTTTTTGACAGTTTCAATAGCATTATTAGAAGTATTAGGATTTACTTCTACAAGTAAGCTAGTAGGGGATAAATCTTGAACAGATTTGATAGCAGGATTACTTGATAGCTGATTACCAACTATAGTTTTACCCCCCCCAATTATAGTATTACTATTAAATATAATGAAGGCACTAGCATCAGGTTGTAGTGTGATGACCTGCTTTTCATAACGGTAGAACGAATTCTGTGCAAAACTTACTTGCCACAAGCAAGATAAGAAAATGATGATGGATAGTTTTTTCATAGATTACTTAGCTTCACATTTGGTAGAAATATTTGTTGCAATGATACAACTGTGAATACCTGAACAGATAGCAAGTTGAGCTCCACAACCATTCATTTCTGTAAAAGTTTCAAAATAAACTTTCTGGTTGGTTTTCTGTAAACTTACATCAAGATTACGAATAACCACACAGTTACTGTATTTACCAAACTGTACCCCCATGGTTCTATTTTTGATTTGCACTATTGTTTCACAAGCATACAATATTGAGGGGTTATAGTTGGTCGTTACATAACGTTCCGCAACCACTACACCCTCAATGCACTTATCTTGAGGGTTTGGGTCTGGTGCTGCTTGTTTTTTTTCACAGCTTGTGCCTACCATCAGCCCTACAAGAGCCAAGAAGCACAGTTTTTGTATCTTTTTCATAAAAAAGAGAGTTTTATTGTTTACTAATTACCTAAATTGA
>JAYVID010000310.1:0-30525 GCA_043770525.1 Ferruginibacter sp. | reverse complement strand
GGTCTTCCATTTCCTGCTGGTCTTTGTGCTCTTGGTGGCCTTGCTTGTTGCTTTGGCCTACCTTGTATACCATTAAATACTACATGATATGGGTGGTTGCTATTTACTGGTATTTGTTTACCTATCAATTTATGAATATCTCTTAAGCATTCAGTTTCTTCTGCTTCGCAAAATGAAAATGAAATACCACTAGCTCCTGCACGCCCAGTTCGCCCAATACGATGTACATAAGTTTCAGATACATCGGGTAATTCATAGTTAATCACATGCGTAAGGTCATCTACATCTATACCACGTGCTGCAATATCAGTTGCTACTAAAATACGAGTACTTCTGTTTTTAAAATTACTCAATGCTCGCTGTCTAGCATTTTGCGATTTGTTGCCATGTATCGCTTCGGCAGAAATGCCAAGTTTTACCAAATCTTTTACTACTTTATCTGCACCATGTTTGGTACGGGTAAATACCAAAGCAGTTTCTATAGATTTATCTTCTAAAATAAATTTAAGTAACGATGCTTTGTTTTGTTTTTCTACATAAAACAAAGATTGTGTAATTGTTTCTGCTGTAGAAGATACAGGAGTTACTTCTACTTTTTCAGGATTGGTAAGTATGCTATTTGCAAGCGATTGTATTTCGTTTGGCATGGTAGCAGAGAAAAACAACGTTTGCCTTTTTACTGGCAGTTTTGTAATTACTCTTTTTACATCATGCACAAAACCCATATCAAGCATACGATCTGCTTCATCCAATACAAATATTTCTACGTCTCTAAGGTTTATGAAGCCCTGCTGCATTAAATCCAATAATCTACCTGGAGTAGCTACTAAAATATCTACACCCCTGCGAAGTTCATTTACTTGCGGGCCTTGGTTTACGCCACCAAATATTACAAGGTTTTTCAATCTTATGTTTGCACCATAAGAGTTAAAACTTTCTTGTATTTGAATAGCTAACTCACGGGTAGGTGTAAGTATAAGTGCACGAATAGGGCGCTGCCCTGCACTTTGCATTGTTTTTGGCTGCGCCAATAATTGTAGCATGGGTATAGCAAAAGCAGCTGTTTTTCCTGTACCTGTTTGCGCACACCCTAGCAAATCTCTACCTGCTAATATGTGTGGTATAGCTCCCTGTTGAATGGGTGTAGGCGTACTATAGCCTTCTGTGTTAAGCGCATCTAAAATGGGCTTAATTAATTTTAAGTCTGTAAATAACAAAATATGTTGTTTTAAAAAATGAGTGCGGAAATGAAGCTAAACTTCATCACTAAAAAATTGGAGAAATGCTTTTGTTCGTAAAGCATTTTATTGGGGAAGTGTGTAAAAAATCTACAATAAATATCCGGGCTTTTAACGCCGCTTGTTAATGAACTGTTGCAAAAGTAAGGGTTTTGCTTGAAATTGCGTTAAGAAATAAAACATGCTTTGTTAAAATACCAATTCAATTAATCAAACACTACTCCCAAATATCTGTAAAATCTACTTTTGCTTTGCAGCCATCTTCTAAAATAAAAGTAAATGTTTTAGGTGTAGCAGCTACTAAAGTGTACTCAGCATTTACCAGCTCATACACTTCATTTTTTTTGGTTTGAGGATTTAGTATTAAAAAATATTTTACCCCTTGTTGTTCATAAATATGCTTTTTTACATTTCTATCTTTTAAGGCTGTAGATGGGGATAATATTTCTATCACAAGCATTGGAGGGAAATCTAAAAACTTTTTTTCAGTTGGTTTACAAACAACGGATAAATCAGGCTGTATAATTGTATGCTCTGTTATTTTCCAATCAATAGGTATATAAACCTTGCATTCTTTACACCCTTTTTTCAAAGCTTTATTAAATGCTTCAAACAGGTTGCCATTTACTCTTTGATGGATCAGTGTTGGCAGAGGTGACATTGCATAAGGAATACCTTCTATTAATTCCCATTGCCCTTCCCATTGGCAATAATCTTTATAAGAGTATTTTGGTAAATATTTAGCTGCAATTGACATGATGTAAAAATAAATAATTTTTTAAAATGATGGAAACTTTATTTTAACAATTCTAATACATTCCTTTCCCTATTTTTATTTTACTAAAATGCAATTATGAAAGTTATAATCACATGTTTAGTTTGTATAATTACCCAAAACATATTTGCACAAATACCCTATACCGATTTTATACAAAACGATACTGCCATACAATGGGCTGCGGAGTACGATCAAATATTAAATATTACACCGAAAATTTCTAGATATGGAATAAGAAATATTATTCACTCCAAACTACTGAAGGGCGAGTGTATTGATAACTATACTACGAATAATGATGGGGCTATTAGCACTAAGTTTTGTTTGAAGGATACTTCTACAATTAAAGAGATTATTAATAGCAATATTCTTCCTTATAACTTTAGGGTAAACCATGAAGCACTTGAAAAAAAAGGTTATGCATGGAGTGAAATGCCTGAGTTTTATAATTTAAATATACAAAGAAATCTTTTCCACATTTATAATATTAAACAACTAATATCCTACAAAAATGGTAAACTTTCGGTTCAAAACACTCTAATTAGCCCTATTTTTTTAAGAAAAATAAATGATCCGAATTTGAAAACAACTTTTAGCTGGTATTCATTGTACGCCACTGGTTTTAATAACTCAAATAAAAAATTATCAAAAATTGAAAAGTTAAAATGTGTTGATTTAGGAAACACAGAAGAAAAATACGATTTTCATTATTCATTATTTGATACAACTGTAAAAGCTAAAATTTTTACACAACTTAATCCAATTTTAAGTAAACATATATATGAAGACATATTGGCAAAAAAAATTAGCGCAGTAGATATTTTGGAAAATTTAATACCATCTGAAAAAATACTTGAAGTTGATAATCCTGAAATAGAAATAAACGAATATGATAAAGAGGGAAATATAAAAGGAATTATAAAAGCAAGGAATGAAATAAACTTAGATAGCCTTTACAATTTTACTATAAATCAACATTTTTATTATGATACAACTAACAATGTTTTACACTCAGAAATAAATTTTATGGATGTAAATAAAAGATTTATTACTACAGCGGGTTTAGATTTTGGTATTGGCTTACTCTTTCGCATTTATTTCGTAAAACCATTTTTATACAAGCGGCGCCCACAAAAGCGTTTTTTGGAGTAAGAATTTTTCTACTGTTGGTTAAAACAGAAAAAAATCCTCCAACACAATATTATTCTGCATCAATTCTAAACTATATTCATTCTCTTTAATAGGATGATTGGTTATCATAGTAAGGAACAATTGCTTTTTTGTTTTGCTCACTTGTTTAAATCGGTTCATTTTTTCTTTTACACTATCGCTAAATGCTTTTGTAAATCCAAAACCCTCTTCATAATATTTCATTTCACAATAGTTTATAGAATTATCTTTTCTGTCAATAAGCAAATCTATTTGTAAGCTATCAGGTTTTCCAATGTTGTAGTAATGTGTAGATACCTCACTATATATGCCTGCAATACCTAGCTTATGTTTCACTTGTGGCAAGTGCCTAAATGCTAATAGCTCAAAAGCAAAGCCTAGCCATGTTTTATACGCTTGCGATGTAGCTATCTCTAGCCACATTCCCTCTGCAAAATTTTTATTCTTTTTTATAAATCGATGGTAAAAAGCAGTGTACTCATCGTGCAGCTTGTATACCTCCTCTCTTTTTTTCTGCCCAAATTGGTTTACAGTAATTATAAAGCCACAATCTAGCAACTCTTGCATAGCCCTGTTAAATGGCCCTCCATCTTGCACTTTGCTTTTTGCTATAATTTCACTACGCAGCATACCTTTTTGCGAACCTGCAATAGCGGTTATTATACGCTCATGCAAATGCGCATTTTTAAACAAAGCTTTGTACAAATTATCATATTCAATATTTAATTTACCACCAGTTACAAAGCACATTCTTTCTATAGCTTGCACCGCACTTTCTCCTTTTTGTATATCATCTAAATAATAGGGTATGCCACCCATAGCCATGTATAATTTTGCCACATCTTGTTGGCTTAGTTTTATATTTTTTGATAATAGAAATAAATTGGTTTCGTATAGCGTAAATGGCTCTAGTTTTATTACGCTTGTTACTCTATTGTGCAATCCTCCTTCATCACTTGTTACTTCTTTTGCTAGCCATGAGCTGGCAGAACCGCATATAACTAGTATAAAATGTGTTTGCTTAGATAAATAATCGTTCCAAAAATGAGCTAGGTATTGTAAAAAAATAGATTTTGCCGTAGCCATCCAAGGTAGTTCATCTAAAAAAATAACTTGTTTCTTTTTTTTGCTAAGCGTATCTAAATATTCTTGCAATTGAAAAAATGCTTCCCCCCAATCTTTTGCTAAGGTTATTTTTTTCTTTTTATTGTATACAGATAATTTTCTTTGAAAGTTTTTAAGCTGCACATTGGTACCCCCTTTTTGCATGCCCGACATTTGAAAACAAATATTGTCTGCAAAGGCATTGTCTATCAGAAAAGTTTTACCTACTCTACGCCTTCCCATTATAGCTACAAACTCCGATTTACTTGAGTTTTTAAGCCGCTCAATTTGCTCTAATTGCGATTTTCTCCCTACCATAATGCTCATTTTTTATACACAAATATAGCCTTATAATTGTAAATAAGTACCATTTTTCAATAGATATTTACAATTATAAGCATATTAAATTTTCAAAAATAAGTAAAAAATATCTTCTTATAATTGTAAATAAGTACCTTTTTTCAATAGATATTTACAATTATAAGCATATTTTTCAAACGACAAATACACTCATTTTGCCACCACAAGTAATGTATTTTAAAAGAAAACCTACCTGCATCGTTAGGTATAATTCCATGATATCATTTATCCAGCCGCCAAAATGTTTACAAAACATCACTCCCAAACCCCCAGCAGGCTACCCATTTACTCTGAAAACATATTCAAAACCAACAATTTAACAATAAAACAATCCAACAATTCCCTCCCTCCCTTGCTATCCCACAATAAACTCGTACTTTTGCACCCTCAAAAACAAGCTATAGGTAATTTATAGCACAATAAAATACAAATGAATATTCGCAACATCGCAATTATTGCCCACGTAGATCACGGAAAAACTACCTTGGTTGACAAAATTTTACACTCCACAAAAGTATTCAGAGATAATCAAGATACAGGTGAATTGATAATGGATAGCAACGACCTTGAAAGAGAGCGTGGCATTACTATTTTTAGTAAAAACGCAGCTGTAGTATACAATGATCATAAAATAAATGTGATAGACACCCCAGGCCATAGTGACTTTGGTGGTGAGGTAGAACGTGTATTAAAAATGGCAGATGGTGTTGTATTATTGGTAGATGCGTTTGAAGGTCCTATGCCTCAAACTCGTTTCGTATTACAAAAAGCATTGGCATTAGGTTTAAAGCCTATTGTAGTTATTAATAAAGTAGATAAAGAAAACTGTAGGCCTGATGAAGTACACGATGCTGTTTTTGAATTATTTTTTAACCTAGATGCTACAGAAGAGCAATTGGATTTCCCAACATTTTATGGTTCGGGAAAAAACGGTTGGTTCAACGATTCACTAACACAAATTGATAACATTTTTCCATTATTAGATGGTGTTATTAAATATGTACCAGCACCAAAAGTAAACGAAGGTTATTTGCAAATGCAAATTACTTCGTTAGATTATTCTTCTTTCCTTGGGCGTATTGCGGTTGGTAAAGTAGCACGTGGTGTAGTAAAAGAAAACCAGCAAATAGCATTGATGCAAGCTGATGGCGGTATCAAAAAAATGAAAATAAAAGAGCTTTATGTTTTTGAAGGCATGGGCAAAAAGAAAGTAACAGAAGTTGTAGCTGGTGATATTTGTGCAATTGTAGGGTTAGAAGAATTTAATATTGGCGATACCATTGCCGATGTAGAGAATCCAGAAGCGTTGCCGTTAATTAGTGTGGATGAACCTACAATGAGTATGTTGTTCAGCATTAACAACTCACCGTTTTTTGGTAAAGAAGGTAAGTTTGTTACGAGCCGCCACCTTAGAGATAGATTGATGAAGGAAACAGAAAAAAATCTTGCATTGCGTGTAGAAGATACAGATGGGGCAGATAGTTTCTTGGTATTTGGAAGAGGTATTCTTCACTTGGGTATCTTAATAGAAACCATGCGTAGAGAAGGTTTTGAGCTTACAGTAGGACAACCACAAGTATTGGTAAAACATATAGACGGTGCAAAAAATGAGCCGTATGAAAACTTGGTGGTAGATGTGCCAGCAGAGTATAGTGGTAAAGTAATAGACCTAGTAACACAGCGCAAAGGCGAAATGTTGATTATGGAAACCAAAGGTACTATGCAACATTTGGAGTTTGATATTCCATCTCGTGGGTTGATAGGCTTGCGTAGCACAATGCTTACAGGTACTGCGGGCGAGGCTGTAATGGCACACCGTTTTACAGAGTACAAACCATGGAAAGGACCAATACCAGGGCGCAACAATGGTGTATTGCTTAGCAAAACTACTGAGCGTACAACAGGTTATTCGGTAGATAAATTACAAGATCGTGGACGCTTTTTTGTAGATCCAGGAGAAGATGTTTACGTAGGACAAATTATAGCGGAGCATATTAAGCCAGGAGACTTAGTAGTGAATGCGACGGAAGCAAAAAAATTAACCAACCACCGTGCAAGTGGAACTGATGATGCAAGTAAAGCAGCACCAAAAATTCAGATGAGTTTAGAAGAGTGTATGGAGTACATACAAGGCGATGAGTGTATAGAGGTAACACCAAAAAGCATTCGCCTTCGTAAAACAATTTTAGATGAAGATGCACGTAAGCGTGTAAGCAAAAGCATGAACGCAGAGTTGGCTTAAGCTTTAATTTTAATATTCTTTAGTCCCGATTGTTGTAATGATGGTCGGGATTTTTTTGTGTAAGAGATGATCTCTTTTAAAAAGATGTCATCTCTGCGAGTACATTTTTGTAGCGTGAACAGAAGGGCTTTTACGAACATTTGTATAGGGCTATTCGCTGCAATCTTTTTTTCGTTCCTCAAAAAAGGATTTTCGCTGCTATCCCTGCTAGGTTGAGCGGTGAATCTTTATTGGGCTTTTATTGTGCAGTAGATTGAAACGAGGCGAAAATGCAACTGACCATAATATTTTTTGTACTAAAAAATATTACATTTACATATTATACTCAACCACGAAGTGGTTTAACATCCATAGCCATGGGTGCAACCCATGGGCTATGGCAAATTGCATAACCCAACCCTGAAAGGGTTGAACAAATTACACAACACACAAAAAATTTGCAATTTTATTGTTTAACCCCGTTGGGGAATTTACCATTTTATATTTTATAACCATGGGTTGCACCCATGGTTATGTGGGTTCAACCCTTTCAGGGTTGCCATAATATTCCACCTGAAATATGGGGTGTAGGAGGCTGAGATTGACAAATGAGGGTCTCTAAGCAAAAATGATAAAAATCCCCCCCCTTCAAAAAACCCACCCCTAATAAAACGTTTTCTTATTCGTTTTATTCCAATACAGCACCAATAAAAAACCAATTAATGCACCACCAAGGTGAGCAAAGTGGCCAATATTATCGCCTGCAATTCTATAAAACCCACCAAATAAATCTAGCAAAATAAACCCTGGTATTACATATTTTGCTTTTACAGGCACTGGTATAAACATTATCATTAATTCTGTATTTGGAAATAAATAAGCAAAAGCTGCTTCTACTCCCATTATTGCACCAGATGCACCTACGGCGGAATAAACAGATTTGTACCATGCAGCTGCATCACCAGTAGCAGCAGCTATTTCAACAGCATCTGGTGAGTTAGCAAACTGTGTTGCAGAAAAAGGAATACTTAATATCATTATTATAGATGCACCTACTCCACAAATCATATAAAAAGAAAAAAACTTTTTTGCTCCCCAAACCCTTTCTAGAGTGGTGCCAAATGTATACAAGCAAAACATATTAAAAAGTATATGGGTAAAGCCAATATCACTATGCATAAACATATTGGTAATAAGCTGATGCGGATAAAAAAGAGGAGAAGTATAATAATGTAATGCCCCCCACTGTGTTACATTGTTAGATTTAAATAAAAGTTGTATAACATATACAGCTACGTTTACTACAATAATAGCTTTTACAGCTGATTGTATTTTTTGAAACCTATTGCCATTATCAAAATATCCCATTATTAATTTTTTAGTTGTTTTTTATTACCAATCTTGCTACACACTCTATGTGATGTGTTTGTGGAAACATATCTACTGGTTGTGTTTTTTCTACCGTATATTTTTCGCTTAGCAATAAAATATCTCTTGCCATAGTAGCTGTGTTACAACTTACATATACAATTACTGGTGCAGCTATTTCTAGTAACTTGCTCACCAGCTTATCATGCATACCTGCCCTTGGAGGGTCTGTTATCACTACATCTGGCCTGCCATGCTCTTCAAAAAAAGCATCGTTGCATATTTTAATTACATCGCCAGCAAAAAAATGTGTGTGGCTTATATTGTTTAATGCTGCGTTCTTTTTAGCATCTTCTATTGCATCTTCTACTAGCTCTACTCCTATTATTTTTTTTGCTAGTGGGCTCACAAAAATACCTATGCTACCTGTGCCACAATACAAATCGTACACCACTTCATTGCCCGTAAGCTCTGCAAAGTCTCTTGTTATACTGTATAACTTTTCTGCTTGTTTTGTATTGGTTTGAAAAAATGATTTTGGGCTTATGATGAATTCAAAATTTTCTAATTTCTCAATGGCATAGCCTTTTCCAAAATAAACTACTGGTGTAAGATCGTAAATGCTATCGTTCCATTTTGGGTTTACAGTATATAATAAAGTAGTTATTTCGGGTACTTTAGCCAATAAGCCATCTAATATTATTTTAGTATTTGCTTCATCTTTATTATTTATACAAAGATTTACCATGCACTCGCCCGTAGTACAATAACGTACTATAATATTTCGCAACCAGCCTGTATGTTCTTTTATATCGTAAAACTCAAAATTGTTTTCCAGTGCAATTTCTCGCATGCTATTACGAATGCGATTGTTTATATCATCCATTAAAAAACACTCAAAAATGTTTACCGTTTTATCAAAAATGCGTGGTACATGAAAACCCAGCGATGGTTGCATTGTAGGAACTGCATCATCCGTTATTTCATCTTTAGTTAGATAACGTTTGTTGCTAAAGGTAAACTCCAATTTATTTCTATAAAAGCGTTGCTCATCAGCACCTACAATAGGTAGCATGTTAGCTCCAGTAACTTTACCTATGCGTATAAGATTTTGCTCTGCTTCTTGTTGTTTATACTGTAGTTGTTTTGCATAAGGCAACATTTGCCATTTACAACCGCCGCATACACCAAAGTGCTTGCAAAAAGGAGTTGCCCTATCTTCCGAAGGTTTTACAACATTTAAAACAATGGCATCTGCCCAGTCTTTTTTGTTTTTGGTAAGCAGTACATCTACCACATCGCCTGGTACAGTACCCTCAGTAAATATTACTTTACCCTCGTGCCTTGCTAGTGCTTTACCTTGTGCGGCATAATCCGTTATTATTAAGTTTTCTATCGTTACTCTTTTCTTATGTTTTCTCACAAAGCAAAAATAGCAATTATTAAAACATTTAAAGGATGTTAAAATAACTAAAATTGGTAAACCAAACCGCTTAAATCCTTCTTATTAAGCACTATTTTAAATACATTTGTGCTCATTTTAGAAAACGATATGAAAAAACATTTACTTTTTATTTTTTTATTGGCAAGCACTATTATTACAAAAGCGCAAGGTTATCATATTACTTTGCAATGTAATTACAAAGCTGGCTTAGCCTATCTTACTTATTATATGGGTAAAGATATTTTACTACAAGATTCTGCTGTAGTGAGCAAAACGGGGCGTGCCATATTTAAATCTAAAAACAAATTGCCAGGTGGTATTTATGTACTTGTTTTTCCGGGCAAAAGACTTACAACAGATTTTTTGCTAGATAAAGATCAAAACATAAATATAACAGCAGATACAACAAAGCTAGATAAAGTACAAATTACCGGATCGCCTGCAAATGTACTTTTTAAAGAATACCAAACAATGGTAAGTGCAAAAGGTAAACTACTAATGGCTGCAAGAAAAGCTTATGAAAATGCTAAAACAAAGCAAGATTCTGCAAAGCATGAAGCTAGTTACAAAAAACTTAGCCAAGAGTTAAATAGTTACAGAGAAGATATTGTAAAAAACAAATCTACCTCTATGATGGCAGCATTGCTAAGCGCTATGAGAGAAAGCCCACAACCAACAAAAGTGCCTATTACAAGGCAAGATTCTATTGACAACTACAATTATTATAAAGCACATTACTGGGATGGCATAACTTTTTTAGATGATAGAATTGTGCGAACACCTTTCTTTTTACCAAAGCTAGAAAACTATTACAGGCAAGTAATGCCCCAAGCTTCTGATAGTATTATAAAAGATTTGGATTATAAATTATTGCTTGCAAGGTCTGCACCAGAAATGTATAAATTTTTATTAAACTGGTATACAGATGAATATATAAACCCGAAATACATGGGCCAAGATGCAGTATTTGTGCACCTTTACCAAAAATACCACAGTGTAAAAGCTGCCCCTTGGTTAAATAAAATACAGGATAGTGTAATAACCCGTAGAGCATTTATGCTCATGAGTAATTTGATAGGCGAGCAAGCTGCAAACTTAGATATGGTAGATACTTTAGGAAGGCCTGCCTCATTATACGAAGTAAAAGCAGATTATACTTTGGTCGTTTTTTGGGATCCAAATTGTGGGCATTGCAAAGAAGAAATTCCTAGAATAGACTCTATATACAGGGCTACTTGGCAAAGGAAAAATGTAAAAATATATGCTGTATTATCTGAAACCGAAAAACAAAAAGAGCAATGGCTAAGTTTTTTAAGAGATAAAAAAATAGGCGATTGGGTAAATGTATACCAGACAAATGCTACCGCAGAAGCCGAAGCAAAAGCCAATAGAGCTACTTATAGACAATTGTATGATGTAGTAGTAACACCTACTATGTTTTTACTTGATAAAGAAAAACGAATAATTGCCAAAAAGCTAACCATAGAGCAAATAAATGATTTACTAGAAGTAAACATAAAAAATGTAAAGAAAAAGTAATTACTTAAAATTTATTGTAATAATTTTAGAACCAATAACAGCAAATAAATACAATTCTTAAACGATAAAGATGTTAAAAAAGCTTTCCATTTTTTGCGCTATAATGCTTATTGCTACTGGCTGTTTTGCACAAACACTTTTTACTTATGGTAAAAATGAAACAAATAAAGCAGCGTTTTTACGTGCCTACAATAAAAACAAACCAAGCACCTCAAACAAAGAGAAATCGATGCGTGAGTACTTGGAGTTGTACACCAATTTTAAACTGAAAGTAAAAGCAGCACAAGACCTTAGGCTTGATACACTACCACAAATAAAATACGATGTGCAAAATTTTAGAGACCAAGTGGTGGAAAACTATATGAATGATGATAAAGGCTTACAATTATTGATAGATGAAGCTACTGAGCGATCTACAAAAGATATAAGGGTATTGTATTTTTTTATACCAGTAGCAGCCGATGCTAAAGCCGAAGATACTTTAAAAGCTTTTACAGCTATAAACGAATTGTACAAAACATTACAAACAGGCAATACAAATTACAAAGAAATTGTAACAGAAAATACAAGAAAATACAGTGTTACAAAATATGCAGATGCAGGGTTTGTAACAGCATTTACATTGCCTTACGAAATGGAAAATGCGGTGTACAACACTAAAAAAAATAATATAAGTGCACCACTTCGTAGCAATAAAGGTTGGTTTATTTTTAAACCTGAAGATGAAAGAGCTGCTATAGGTAAATGGAAGGTAGCACAATTGCTATTTGCTTTTCCACCCAATGCAAATGAGGAAACTAAGCTTGCATTGAAATCCAAGGCAGACTCTGTATACAAATTATTAATAAATGGACTTTCGTTTGCTGAAGCTGCAGCAAAATACAGTGATGATAGGGTGAGTTATTTAAGTGGAGGTGTTTTACAAGAGTTTGGTACGGGGACTTTTAATAATGCTTTTGAAACAAATATAATTTTGCTTAAAAAAGACAATGACTTTAGCACTCCTTTTGAAACAAGCTTTGGCTACCACATTGTAAAAAGAATAAGCAATAAGCAAATACCTACAGATAAGACAGAAAGTAATTTTCAATATGAGGTAAAGCAAAGTGTAACGCAAGATGGAAGGGTAAATGCAGTAAAAGAAAATTTCTTAAATAGCATAGCAGCAAAAACTGGCTTAAAAAGAATAGCTGGAATAAAAGACGAAGCCTTTTTTATAGTGGCTGATACCACTTTGAAGGCATTAGAAGCAGATAAAACTAAAACAAATATAGACTTTGCAAAAAAGAAAATAATGCGATTTGAAGATGGCTCTTTCGTAAACGGAAACCAATGGATAAACTATGTAAGAACAAGCACACAAAACGGAGATATAACTGCACCACCCAATAAAAAAATGCTTGAGAATTTTACTAAATTATTGATATCGGATTATTATAAGAAAAATTTAGAAAAATTTAATACTGATTTTAAATACCAAATGCAGGAATTTATAGAAGGCAATATGCTTTTTGAAATAATGGAACGCAATGTATGGAGCAAAGCAGGTACTGATAGTGTGAGCTTAATAAAACACTATAATACCAACTTGCAAAAATACAAATGGGCAGCCAGTGCAGATGTAATAATTTTTAACGGTCAAGATGCAAGTTTGGTAGATGTTGCACATGAAGAATTGAGAAAAGGCATAACTTGGATTAAAATAGTAGAAAAAATTGAAAATAAAGTACAGGCAGATAGCGGCAGATATGAACTTGCACAATTACCAGGCTACACTGAAAATAGAATATATAAACCTGGAGAATTAAGTGCTGTATTTACAAACAAAACGGATGAAAATGCTAGCTTTGTAAAAGTGATAAAATTGTACGAAACTGGCTTGCAAAGAACATTTACAGAAGCAAGGGGATTGGTTATAAATGATTATCAAACAGTGCTAGAACAACAATGGCTTGATGCACTTAAAAAGAAATTTCCTGTAAAAATAAATACGGCTGTATTGAATGAAATGATAAAATAGTTTTTATTGTTAAAGATATTGCCACAAAAGTATAAATTTAAAAAAGTGCTTTTGTGGCATTTTTATATTTTAAAACTTTTTCGATGGTGCTCACATAGCCCAAATATTTCAATGGCTTTTCTGTGAGCAAGTGTACCATAGCCTTTGTTTTTATCCCATACATAGTGTGGGTATTGTGTATGCAAAGTATCCATATATTCATCTCTATATGTTTTTGCTAAAATACTTGCAGCAGCTATAGCGGCATACTTCCCGTCTCCTTTTATAATACAAGTATGTGGTGTTTTTTTATAGGGCTTAAAGCGATTGCCATCTATTAATAAATGATTGGGAGCAGTTTTTAAATTCTTAATAGCAAGGTGCATGGCTTTAAAAGATGCTTGTAAAATATTTATTTCATCTATATCGTAGTTACTCACATTTGTTACAGCAAACGCAATGCTTTCTTTTTCTATGATGGGTCTTAAAATGGCACGCTGTTTTTCAGATAGTTTTTTACTATCGTTTAACAAAGGATGATAAAAAGTAGCAGGCAATATAACTGCTGCCGCAAACACGGGCCCAGCATAGCAGCCACGCCCAGCTTCATCTAGCCCTGCTTCTACATTATTTATATTTAAAAATGGTTCTAACATGTTGTGAAATTATTTGCAAAATAGCAAGCTTTTTTCATTCTATTTTAATTTATAAAATACCCATTGATTTGAACCTCCTCAATAAGTTCGCATCAATCTAAGCTTCAATCTACGCTTCTATAAAAGTTGAAAAAAGATTTGCTGCTGAGCATAGCAGGGATAGGAGCGGAAATCCTTTTTTGAGGAACGAAAAAAAGATTGCAGTGGATAGCCCTGTACATAAGTTCATAAAAGGTTTTTCAGCTCACGCTCCTAAAAGGCCTCCCTAAATCCCTCCGAAGGAGGGACTTTCAGCGAAGATTGAAGCAAAAAATAAATGACAAAAAAATTTAATTCTGTGTTTATTACAACAAATATTTTACACTTTAAAAATTTAAAACCTAAATATAATATTTTTATATATATAACCAATCGAAACCACAAACCATTTCGCTTACGTAATTTTGTTTGATTATATTTTGCAAATGAGATTTATAAAAAAATGGGTACTGGCTACCTTTATACTTACGTTTTTGGTAATAATAGCTGGTGGCGTTGTACGTACTACGCAAAGCGGTATGGGTTGCCCAGACTGGCCAAAGTGCTTTGGCTTATGGGTACCACCCACCAATGCAAGTGAGTTACCTGCCAACTTTGAAAGTTTTTTAAAAGCACAAGACATAGACCACACTTTTAATGCATACCATACTTGGATAGAATATATAAATAGATTGCTGGGGGTTTTATTGGGTGTGTTTGGCATTGTACAACTAGCTATTATTTTTAGAAAAAAATCTGAAAATGTTAGGGCATTTAAATTAGCCATTGCGTTTTTATTGTTGGTAATACTTACAGGTTTGTTTGGTGCTATTGTTGTAAAATTAAACCTTGCTCACCTTAGTATATCTATACATTTATTATTTGCACTGGCTATTACACAAGTGCAGCTTGCCTTATGGATGGCAGTAACAGGCAAGCTGTTTAAAAAAACTGCTGGTACAAAAATGCGAAGGGTATTTGTACTATTGCTTATTATATTTTTTGTACAATCGGTATTGGGCACTATGGTAAGAATGTATGTAGATGATATAAGTAAATTATTAAACTATGGGCAGAGAGATGCTTGGCTAGCAGATCCCCCTTTTGTGTTTCTAGTACACAGAAGTTTTTCGTGGTTGGTATTAGCAGCTGTTTCTTATAGTTTTTGGTATACTAGAAAAGTACCTGCTTTAAAAACCCATATCCGTAATATTTTTTTACTTGCTTTATGTAGCATGACAACAGGTATTGTTTTATATTATTTAGATATGCCCGCAATAGCGCAACCACTTCATTTATTGCTAGCATCACTTACTTTTACACAAACCATGTATGCTTTATTATATACAAAAAACACAACTGATTTATTAAAGCCACAAGTAATAGAGCATTAAGTTTTGAGCGAAATAGCTCCGTAGTAAAAATTCGCAAACACACGAATAATTACTACTTTAATATAATACCACAAACTACATTATGCCAAAAAATTAAGATGCACCTTTACATCATCCAAGAAGAACTAATTGCCGCTTTAAAATCCAACATAAAAAAGCGTCCAATACCAAATGAAAAAACCTAAAAGACAGTAAAAACTATGAAAGGCTTCCAAATCCAAGGGAGCTTTTTTTATGTGGGTAGGTGAAAGGGTTTAAGTTGCAAACAAAACGTATTCAACTTTTTAATTAATACCTTTCAATACTTCCAATAAGTATTTCCAAAATTTTTGCACACTGCTAATGCTTACTTTTTCATCGGGACTATGAGCACCATGTATGGTAGGGCCAAATGATATCATTTGCATTGTAGGATAATTAGTACCCAATATACCACACTCCAACCCTGCATGACAGGCATTTACCAGTGGCTCATCTGCAAAAAGCGCTTTGTACTTTGATACCATTAGTTTTACAATTTCATTGTTTGGCTTTGGTGCCCATCCAGGGTAACTTCCACCAAGTTTTGTTTCTGCATTTATCAAATTAAAAGATGCTTCAATCACATTTGCCAAATCTATTTTCTCAGAGTTTACACTACCTCTTGTTAAACATTGAATAGAATAAGCGCCATCTCCTAATGTAATTTTTGCTAGATTATTACTGGTTTGTACAAGACCCGCAATATTGCTATCCATTCTATAAATACCATTTGGTAAAGTATAAATACAGTTTAGCAAATGCTGCTGTGTGGTTGCATCAAGTACCCCGCTATTGCATTCTGTTTTTTCAGTTGTAAAGTTTAATTTAGGGTCTGTAAACTGATATTCAGTTTTAAAAATAATTTCATATTCAGCTATAAATTTTTCAAATTTTTCCGCCTCGGTTTCATTTACAAAAACAACTACTACAGACTCTCTTGGTATTGCATTTCTTAAACTACCACCCGTTATACTCGCAATTTGAAAATGAATTTGCTTTGCTGCATTCCACAAAAAACGATTCATCAATTTATTTGCATTTGCAAGTCCTTTATGAATTTCTATACCTGAATGCCCTCCGCTTAAACCTTTCAAATAAATTTTATATGCTTTGGTATTTTCATTTGGCTTGCTACTTACATAAGTGCCTACACCAGTTACATCTATACCACCGGCACAGCCAATGGTAAGTTCGTTGTCTTCTTCTGTGTCTAAGTTAAGCATGTATTTAGCATCTAGCAATCCGCCTTTTAACGCTAAAGCACCCGTCATTCCTGTTTCTTCATCTATTGTAAACAATGCTTCTATTGCAGGGTGTATAATATCTGTACTTGCAAGAATTGTCATTATAGCTGCTACACCCATTCCATTATCGGCACCTAAGGTTGTTCCTTTTGCTTTTACCCAATCTACATCTATATACATATCTATGCCTTGTGTAGCAAAATCGAATATGGTATCATTGTTTTTTTGATGTACCATATCTAAATGGCTTTGCAAGCAAACAGTAGGTTTGTTTTCCATCCCTGCGGTAGCAGGTTTTTTTATAATTACGTTACCTACTTCATCCTCATACACAGAAAGGTTTAAAGTAGTGCCAAATGATTTTATAAAATCAATAACCTGTCTTTCTTTTTTTGAAGCCCTTGGTACTTCGTTTAATAAAGAAAAGTTTTTCCATACTGCTGTTGGTTCTAAGTTTTGTATCATTATAATTTATATAGGTAAGTGTAATTTAGTTGCAAAAGATGAAACAGATTTTTTATTTTAGCAACTAGGGTTTATTTAAAGTAGAAAGAAAATATTTTTATCTTCCAAAATCATCTTGCAGCCTCACAATATCATCTTCATCACTGGGGTTATCTGCATTAGTATGTCTCCATATTTCTGCAATTATACCCCAATTGTCTGTTCCTATTAAGCGATGCCTTTCGCCTTGTTTTAGTTCTATTATATCGCCCTTGTTAAGTTTTATTATTTCATTTTCTTCATCTGTATCACTCACCATTACAGCAGCTTCTCCAGCTATTAATTTCCATATTTCTGCACGGCGATAATGAAATTGCCAACTCAATCTTTTTTCTGGAGCTACTATTAATATTTTGGGGCTCAGTTTTCCAGCAATGGTTAGCTGCCCTTTTGTAAGGTGAGGAAAAAAATGAGTAATAAACTTATCTGCATCTTTTTCATCTATCACAAAAAAACCACCCCAGGGCCTGTTGTCATCTTTTGAAGCAATGGATAATTTTTTTTCGGATAAGAAAGTATTGATTGTTTCAAATACTTTTTTTGTATCGAAATTGTATTGTAATTCCATTTAAAATGTTTGTACAAATTTCAAAAAAATAATTGATAAACACATTAAAATATTAAAACTAAAAATGGCCAACATAACTGCTGGCCAAGGTTAATCAATAGGGGGGTATTTTATATATAGTAATTTTTATTATATGTGTCAAATATTAGACCAATAATTGTTATACGTTTTTACAACTTTATGGAGTATTGATAAACATGCATTTGCACTTTACAAATGTTAAGAAAAAAACTATTTTTAAAATAGCTACAGGATTTATTAAGCAATACAATCATAATTATAAGACTAAAAGAAAGTATTTAACTCAATAATTATTGTAAGGCTTTTTAAGCTGCACTCATAAAAAGTTTTAATTATCGAATGGGTATATTTGCTTTCCTTTAATGATACTTGATGAAAATATTATTTTGTGCTTTTTTTTTATTGACTATATTTTTTTGTAATGCGCAGCAATCTATTTTAGATAGTACAAATAAAAATACAACTATCATTGATAAAAAATACAATACAATTGACTTGATAAAAAAAATTGCTGTACCTGTTACCCTAATTACTTATGGAGTAATAGCTCAAAACAGTAAAGATTTAAGAGCATTAGATGTAAGTACTAAAAACACCATTAACTCAAACCTTCCTGGCTATAATACAAAATTTGATAATTATTTACAATTTGCCCCAGCAGTATCTGTTTATGCTTTAAATGCTTTTGGCGTAAAAGGTAAAAATAATTTTAGAGATAGAACCATCATTTTTGCTATGTCGAATATTATTTCTTTTGGGTTGGTAAAGCCATTAAAGTTTAGTACAAAGGTTTTAAGACCTGATGGTTCTAGTGATGATTCATTTCCATCTGGGCATACAGCAACAGCATTTGGTAATGCAGAGTTTCTTAGGCAAGAATACAAAAATGTATCACCATGGTATGGCATATTGGGTTATGCTGCAGCAATAACAACAGGCACTTTAAGGGTATATAACAATAGACATTGGGTGAGTGATGTAGTGGCTGGTGCTGGCTTTGGAATATTATCTACCAAGCTTGCTTATTGGATATACCCTTCTATAAAAAAACATTTATTTAAAAACAAAAATGAAAGCGCTTTGGTATTGCCTTATTATCAAAACGGGAATATGGGTTTAGTAGCACTGTATCAATTTCGCAATTAATTTTTATGTTGATCTTTCCACAATTCGTTAAATGTTTTTTTACTGAAATTTAATTCGCCTCTGTGTTTTTTCCAACCAGTAAAAACATTGTTTACAAAAGCATTTTTTAATGGCCCATTACCCATATTCATCATTCCTCTATGCATACTAGCAAATTTCCATAGTTTCCATGCTGCTTTTTCTCCAAAGCTTGCAAGGCCTTCTTCTGCAGCTTCTTTTCTATTGTCTAATAATAATTCGTGCAAGTTTATTTTTACAGCACACACTTCGGTACAATTTCCACAAAGGGATGATGCATGGCTTAGGTGTTTAAAATCTTCCATTCCTTGAAGATTAGGAGTGATAACACTTCCAATAGGGCCGCTATAAGTTGTACCATAGCTAAAGCCTCCAATGTTTTTATAAACAGGGCAAGCATTTAAGCAAGCGCCACATCTTATGCAATAAAGGCTTTCTCTTTGTTTTGGATTTTGTAAAATATTGGTACGTCCATTATCTAATAAAATAACATACATCTCTTCAGGCCCATCTGTTTCGCCTGCTTGCTTAGGGCCAGCAATAATGCTATTGTACACTGTTATTTTTTGCCCAGTACCAAATGTGCTTAGTAGTGGCCAAAACAATCCTAAATCTGTAACACTTGGTATTACTTTTTCAATACCTACAATGGCAATATGCGTTTTTGGAAATGCACAACTCAATCTACCATTGCCTTCATTTTCTGTAACAGCTATTGCACCTATATCGCTTATAATAAAATTTGCACCTGTTACACCAACTTCAGCTTGCACATATTTCTCTCTTAATATTTCTCTAGCTTTTAAGGTAAGTTGCTCAGGTGTTAAATCTATTGGAGTACCCAATTTTTCATGAAATAATTTTGCTACATCCTCCTTGCTTTTGTGCATGGCAGGTGTTACAATATGGTAGGCTGTTTCACCATCTAGTTGTTGTATGTACTCTCCTAAGTCTGTTTCTATACTTTCTATGCCATGTTTTTCAAGGTTGTCATTTAAGTGAATTTCTTCGGTGGCCATGCTCTTGCTCTTCACCAAAGTTTTACAATTTTTTGCTTCACAAATTTTTATAATTTCATCCATAGCTTGCTCAGCAGTTTCTGCCCATATAACTTTACCACCTCTTGCAGTAAATTTTTCTTCAAACTCTAAAAGTTGTTTATCTAAATTTTCAATAGCGTACCATTTTTTGTTTTTGGCTGCTTCTCTTATCAAATGCTCGTCTACGAACTGTTCTTTCCCCTCTGGCACTTTCGAATTGTATTTTCCTATATTAAAATTTATTTTTTTGCGATGGTCTAAATCAGGTGCTTTAGCAGCACTTTTTTGTTGGAAAACATCAGAATTTTGAGACATAATTTTTTTTTAAGTACAATTGCTTTAATGAACGTTTTTACTCTATTTTTAGATTTACAACTTTCTTTCTAAACTACTCCAACCGCCACCATTAATAACAGTACCATAGCCATTAGATTTTAAAATTCCTTTTGCTACACCACTTCTCATACCGCTAGCACAACAAGTTATAATCGTTTTGTTTTTATCTTTTAGCTTATTCAAATTGTTGGCAATTGAATCTACAGGTATGTTTATAGAGCCATTTATATGCCCACCATCAAACTCACCTTTACTTCTTACATCAACTATTATTGCTCCATCTTTTACTAATTGTGCATAATCTGTTGCTGGGCCAAGGCCAAATAATTTCCTTAAAAATTGTATCATATTTTTGTTTTTTTCTACTCTATTTACTTTATTACGTTTAACGCTCTACCTACTTTTATAAATGCTGCAATAGCTTTATCTAAATGTACTTGCTCATGTGCTGCACTCAGTTGTACACGTATACGTGCTTGCCCTTTTGCAACTACAGGAAAAAAGAAACCAATTACATAAATACCTTCTTCTAATAATTTAGCTGCAAAATTTTGTGCAACCACAGCATCGTATAGCATTATTGGTACAATAGGATGCTCACCTGGTTTAATATCAAACCCTGCTCCTGTCATTTTTTCTCTAAAATATTTGGTGTTGTATTCTAATTTATCTCTTAGCTCGGTTGTTTCACTCAGCATATCTAGCACTGCTATAGATGCACCTACAATACTTGGTGCCAGTGTGTTTGAAAAAAGATATGGCCTACTACGTTGGCGCAACATTTCTATAATTTCTTTTTTGCCACTTGTAAATCCACCACTTGCTCCGCCTAAAGCTTTACCTAGTGTGCCAGTAATAATATCTATTCTCCCTACTACATTTCTATGCTCATGTGCACCTCTACCTGTTTTTCCTAAAAAGCCAGATGAGTGGCACTCATCTATCATTACTATTGCATTGTATTTATCTGCTAAGTTGCAAATTTTATCTAGCTGTGCAATAGTACCATCCATACTAAACGAGCCATCGGTTACAATAATGCGGCTACGCAAATTTGCAGACTCTTTTAATTTTTCTTCAAGATCAGCCATGTTATTATGCTCATACCGGTAGCGTTGTGCCTTGCACAAACGTACACCATCTATAATACTTGCATGGTTTAATGCGTCACTAATAATAGCATCTTGCTCATTAAACAATGGCTCAAACAAACCCCCATTTGCATCAAAAGCTGCTGCATACAAAATGGTATCTTCTGTACCTAAAAAGGTAGATAATTTTTGCTCTAGCTCCTTGTGAATATCTTGTGTGCCGCATATAAAACGTACACTGCTCATGCCAAAGCCTCGGGTATCTATGTATTGCTTTGCAGCTGCTACTACTTTTGGGTGGGCAGACAAACCGAGGTAATTATTGGCACAAAAATTCAACACCTGTTTTCCATTTACGGTAATTTCTGCCCCTTGTTCGCTGCTGATTACCCTTTCTGTTTTAAACAACCCTGCTGTTTTTATTTCAGCTAATTCTTCTGCTATTCTGGTTGAAAATGTGTTGTTCATTTGTTGTATTATTTTACTTGGCAAAAGTAGTGATAAATGTTACGAGTTTCAAAGTTGAGAATTACGAATTACTAACTTGATGCACTCAATTTACTCAATAAGTATTTTGCAGAGTTACAATTAGGATGATTGGCAGCATTTAAAAGGGAAAAGCCATTCTTAATAAAATTGTAAGCAAACTTAGGTTTGCTATCTCCAAATCCTCTCCCAGTTTCTTTCACAAAAAGTTCTCTTAATTTGTCTCTTGGTATATTTTCATTTTCAGGAAAATCAAAATAAAATTCTTTTCCAAACATCTTTGATAATGTAATACTATCTGCCAAGAACCAAGCCTCTATTTGCTTTACTGCAATAACTACTATTATGTTTTCAGGTGCATTTATTCTATTCTTTGCATTTGTAATGCTCACATCTTTTTCTAAATCTGTAAGAATAAATATTTTCTCGGCACCGTCATCTTTTAGGGATTCAATAAAAGGTGTAACTTTTTTTGGTTTTAAATTATCACCACCTGTAACATCAATAGCATTTACCAATTGAAGATTATTTTTTACTAATATTTTTTTAAAATCTACAGAATTAATAATTAGCTTTTCAGTTTCGCCTTCGCATATAAAACCAACTTTTACCATGGTACTCCGCCTCCTAGCACATTGGTAAGCCAAGCTTCGTCCATTGCTAAGCCATGCATATTTTTATCTTTTATTTGCCTTGGTATTGTTACACCATATTCTTTATTGATGATAATTATTTCTTCTGGTTGTAATTGATTTACCAAAGTTTGAGAATGTGTATTTAACCAAATATAGTGCCCTTTCTCTTTGCATTGCTCTCTAAAAAATTTAACCAGTTCCTTTATCACATAAGGGTTTAAGCCGTTTTCAGGTTCTTCAATACATAAAAATTGTGGCTCATCTGTTTGGTATATAGCTGTAAGCAAACAAAGTATGTTGTGTGTACCATCCGATATTAAATGTTTACCAAATGGCTTTTCGTACCCTTCCTCAAAAAATTGAATAAAAGATTTATCACTCAAATCTTTTTCAATTTTAATATCACTAAAACCTGGCCTTAATAAATTTAGCCACTCTTTTATTTCCAATGCTTTTAATGGATTTTCTAAAATTCGTTTTAAAACATTTTCTACATTATCGCAGTTGAAATTTAGTTTCTTATCGGATGCAGAAAGGTTTAGTTTGTTGGCTTCTTTGGAGGTTGTGAAAATTCGAGAAAAATTATCTAAGAATTGTGACTGAAATTCCGAATTGGTTTCTGGTCCAGTTTGTGATGAAACAGTACCACCTACACTATCTCCTATAATTTTTCCTGGAGTTCTTTGAAATTTAATTCCAAAAGATTCTTCATTTTTAAGAGTTATATCTAAAATTCCATTTTGTTTGTTGTAATTTAAAAAATTCTTAAACCCTCCGAATAACTCTTCATTAATTTGAGTTTTAGTTCTATAGTTCAAATTCAAATACTCCAACGCCTCAAAAATATTACTCTTCCCCACACCATTTGCACCCACAAATACAGAAAATGGGTTTGGCTCTATCAATTCAAAATTGAGTAGGGTTTTAAAATTATCTATTTTTAAACTTTTAATTTTCACAGTAGTAAAGTTAATAAGATTTTTGTAAAAATTTACACTACTCACTAAGCTCCAACCACCTCATTTCCTTAGCATCTAACTCATTTATTATTTGTGTAACTCTTTCACCAGTTTTTTGCAATTCATCGTACGATAAATTATCACTCATTTTAAGCTCAAGCGTTTCCTTTTCTTTTTGTAATGCTGGTATTTCTTTGTCTAAATTTTCTAGCTCACTTTTTTCTTTAAATGATAATTTTTTGGGTGTATTGCTGCTAGCGGCAGATTGTACTACAGGCTTAGGTTCCGACTTGTCTTCTATACTCACCATATTCATTTTGCCATCATCTTTTTTGGTGCCAGCTTCTATTTCTTTTAAATAACTTCTGTATTGTGTATAATTTCCAGGGTAATCTTTTATCACTCCCTCGCCTTCAAAAGCAAATAAATGCTCTACCATTCTATCCATAAAATAACGATCGTGGCTCACAATTAAAATACAACCAGGAAAGTCCATTAAAAATTCCTCGAGCGTACGCAAGGTTTGCAAATCCAAGTCATTGGTAGGCTCATCTAATATTAAAAAATTA
Source organism: Ferruginibacter sp. (assembly GCA_043770525.1). Classification (GTDB taxonomy): domain Bacteria; phylum Bacteroidota; class Bacteroidia; order Chitinophagales; family Chitinophagaceae; genus Ferruginibacter. The sequence continues at coordinate 6,598 of JAYVID010000310.1, read as the reverse complement.
GGATTTACAAAAAGCACACTCATTAAATGCAAGCGTCTTTTTTCTCCACCGCTCAGTTTGCTTAGTGGTGTAAATTGCTGCTGTGCATTAAACCCAAATTTTTCCATAAACATGCTAGCACTCAACTTTGTGCCATCTGCTAATGGAAAATACTCTGCCATATCTTTTACATATTCAATAGCACGCTTATCTTCTTTATAGGCTAGTCCTTCTTGGTTAAAATTGCCAAACACTACTGTATCGCCATGTGTTATTTTACCGCTATCAGGCTCTTCTTGTTGTAAGGCAATTTTAAGAAAAGTAGATTTTCCAACACCATTTTTTCCAACAATACCAACCCTTTCGCCACGCTTAAAAGTATAATCAAACCCTTTCATAATAAGCTTATCGCTGTATGATTTGCTTACTTTTTTCATTTCTAAAATCTTGCCGCCCAGCCTCGTCATTTTTACTTGTAGGCTTACTTCTGCATCTTCTTTTTTCACCGATACTCTTTCCTCTACATCTTTAAATGCATCTTGCCTGCTCTTGCTTTTTACTGTACGAGCTTTTGGTTGCTTGCGCATCCACTCCAATTCTTTTCTAAAAATATTTTTATCTTTTTGAAATTCGCTTGCCTCTATTTCTTGCCTCAAACTTTTTTGCTCTAAAAAATAATCGTAATCGCCTTTATACACAAAAAGCTTTTCTTCATCCATTTCTATTATCTCGTTACACACAGTATCTAAAAAATATCGATCATGCGTTACTAGCAAAATCGTCATTTTATGTGTGCTTAAAAAATCTTCCAACCATTCAATCATACTTACATCCAAATGGTTGGTAGGCTCATCCATAATAAGCAAGCACCTTCCTTCGTGCAGTTGCGCTTCTATCAATGCTTGTGCAAGTGCTACTCTTTTGCGTTGCCCACCACTAAGTGTGTTCATCACCGCTTCTATATCATGCAGGTTTAATTTCCCTAAAATTTGTTTTAGTTCGCTTTCAAAACTCCAGGCGTTCAACTCTTCCATTCTTCCCATTATCTCAGAAAGTAAATCCATATCCTCATTGCCTTCATCTAAATATTTTTCATACTCACTTACCGTTTTTATTACAGGGTTATCTAAACGAAGCACATTTTCTCTTATACTTTTATCTTCCATAAAAGGCGTGTCTTGCTGTAGCATAATCACTTTTACGTCCTTATGTACCCACACAGTGCCTTCATCGGCTGTTTCCAAGCCTGCAAATATTTTAAGCAAAGTTGATTTTCCTGTACCATTTCTAGCTACAAAAGCTATTTTATCTCCTTCTTCTACGTGAAAAGTGATGTTTTTAAACAAAGTTCTTATTCCGAAACTTTTACTAATATTTTCTACCGAAGCGTAATGCATAGCGGCAAAGATAGGTTAGGCATTTTTAGTATTAAATTTTTAACTTTAAAATAGCCTTAAAAAAAGCTCTCAAACAGAATAGTACATGGTTATTTTACGGCAATAAATTATATCTTCGCCGTTTCAAAAAAGTAGCTACATGAATAGTATTTTAATAACAGGGGGCGCAGGTTTTATAGGTTCTCACCTTACAAGATTATTTGTTAATAAATATCCTAATTACAAAATTGTAAATCTAGATACACTTACTTATGCAGGCAATTTGGAGAATCTACTAGATATAGAAAAAGAACCAAATTATAATTTTATTAAAGGAAATATTACTGATCTTTCGCTCTTACGTTCACTTTTTGAAGAATACAAGTTTACGGGTGTTTTACATTGTGCTGCGGAAAGCCATGTAGATCGTTCGATAACTGACCCACTTGCTTTTATCACAACTAATGTAATGGGTACGGCTACATTGTTACAAGTAGCAAAAGAAAGTTGGAAAGATAAAATGGATGGAAAAATTTTCTATCATATTTCTACTGATGAAGTATATGGTTCATTGGGTGAAACTGGTTTTTTTGTAGAGGATACTCCTTATGACCCTCGTAGCCCTTACTCTGCTTCAAAAGCAAGTAGCGACCATATTGTTCGGGCTTTTTATCACACATATAAATTACCCATAAAAATTAGCAATTGTAGTAATAACTATGGTCCATATCATTTCCCTGAAAAACTAATACCACTTTGTATCAATAATATCATCAACAGTAAACCATTGCCCATTTATGGCAAAGGAGAAAATGTACGTGATTGGCTTTTTGTAGAAGACCATGCAAGGGCTATAGATGTAATTTTTCACAATGGTAAAATTGGTGAAACATATAATATTGGTGGGCATAACGAATGGACAAATATTGCACTCGTAAAGGAATTATGCAAGCAAATGGATAGCAAGCTTGGCAGAGAAGCTGGCGAAAGTGAAAAATTGATAACGTATGTAACTGACAGAGCAGGGCATGATTTGCGCTATGCTATAGATGCCACAAAATTGAAAGACGAACTAGGCTGGTTACCATCTTTACAATTTGAAGAAGGTATTTCAAAAACAATAGACTGGTACTTGGAGAATACGAAATGGTTGGAGGATGTGACTTCGGGAAATTATCAAAATTATTATGCAACTCAATATACAGTTTAGGAGTTTAGAGGTTTAGAAGTTTAGTTGGTATTTTTGTAATAAAAATTATTTTCTATGAAAATTTATTCTTTTGAAAAATTAGAATGCTGGCAACAAGCTAGAAAATTAGCAGTTTGGACTTACACATCTACTAAAAACTTTCCACCTGATGAAAGGTTTGGTTTGACTTCACAAATGCGAAGAGCAGCTATTTCAATTGCATCAAATATTGCGGAAGGGAGTGCAAGAAAAACGGCAAAAGATCAAGCTCATTTTAGCACCATTTCTTATAGTAGTACGATAGAGTTATTAAATGATTCAATAATTTCAAATGATTTAGGATATTTAAAAACAGAACTTTATTTAGCAGGAAGAGAAATGATAGAAAAACAAACCTTATTAATTTCAACTTTACGAAAATCTCAAGAAAAAGCAGCATCTAAACCCCTAAACTCCTAAACCTCTAAACCAATTTTATGAAGGGAATAATACTCGCCGGTGGCTCAGGCACAAGACTCTACCCCATTACAATGGCAATAAGCAAACAGCTAATGCCCATTTACGATAAGCCAATGATTTTTTATCCGCTAAGTACACTAATGCTTGCTGGGATAAAAGAAATATTAATAATTACAACACCCGAAGATCAGAGCCAGTTTAAAAGATTGTTAGGTGATGGAAAGCAATGGGGTTGCGATATACAATATGCCATACAAGAAGTGCCTAATGGACTTGCGCAAGCATTTGTAATTGGTGAATCATTTATTGGAAAAGATAGTGTGGCTTTGGTATTAGGCGATAATATTTTTTATGGTAGTGGTTTTAGCAAATTATTGCAACAATCTGCTAAAAATGAAGGTGCTACTATATTTGCTTACCCAGTAAGTGACCCAGAAAGATACGGTGTGGTAGAGTTTGATGCAAATTTTAATGCATTAAGTATTGAAGAAAAACCAACAATACCGAAGAGTAATTATGCCGTACCTGGTTTGTATTTTTATGATAACGATGTGGTGCATATTGCAAAAACCATTGAACCAAGCCATAGGGGTGAATATGAAATAACAACGGTAAACGATGTTTATCTTCAAAATAAAAAATTAAAAGTAGCCGTGCTAGACAGAGGATTTGCATGGCTTGATACGGGTACATTTGATAGCCTAAGCGATGCTACAGAATATGTACGTGTGATAGAAAAAAGACAAGGTCTCAAGATCGGATGCCCAGAAGAAATTGCTTATAGAATGGGTTTTATAAATAAGGAAACATTAGAAAAATTAGCAGAAGGATTGAAGAAGAGCGGGTATGGGGAGTATTTAAAAAATATAAAATAGAGCAATGGATAAAGATTTTTTTGTGCATGAGTCTGCTTATGTAGATGATGGATGTACAATAGGTAAAGGAACAAAAATTTGGCATTTTAGTCACATAATGCCCAATTGTGTATTAGGAGAAAATTGCAATATTGGTCAGAATGTAGTTGTATCACCCAAAGTGATTTTAGGAAACAACGTACGTGTGCAGAATAATGTAAGCATATATGAAGGGGTAATATGTGAAGATGATGTTTTTTTAGGCCCAAGTATGGTACTTACAAATGTGATAAATCCAAGAAGTGCAGTAAGTAGAAAAGATGAGTATAAAACTACCCTTATAAAAAAAGGAGCAAGCATAGGCGCAAATGTTACAATTGTTTGTGGCAACACATTAGGCACATTTTGTTTCATAGGAGCTGGGGCAGTAGTTACAAAAGATGTACCTGATTATGCATTAATAATAGGTAATCCAGGTAGGCAAACGGGCTGGATGAGCGAATTTGGTCATAAACTTAAATTTAATAGTGATAATTTTGCAACTTGTTTGGAAAGCGGTCAAGAATATACACTGGAAAATAATATTGTAAAACGAATAAAGTAAGGTGAAAAATTTTGTATTAATTGGAGTTGGTGGATATATAGCACCACGTCACATGAAAGCTATAAAAGATACTGGCAACAACTTGTTAGCAGCATTAGATAAGCACGACTCGGTAGGCATAATAGATAGTTATTTCCCTGATGCTGAGTTTTTTACAGAATTTGAACGATTTGATAGGCACGTAGAAAAACTAAAAAGGCAAGGTACTAAAATAGATTATGTATCTGTTTGCAGTCCTAATTATTTACATGATTCTCATATCCGATTTGGCTTAAGAATAGGAGCAGATGTTATTTGCGAAAAACCGATTGTACTTAACCCTTGGAATATTGATTCACTATTAGACATAGAAAAAGAAACAGGTAAAAATGTGTATAGCATTTTACAATTAAGAATACACCCAGCCATCATTGCTTTAAAAGAAAAAATTGATGCCGCACCAGCAGATAAAAAATTTGAAATAGATCTTAAATATTTCACTTCACGTGGGCATTGGTATCACACAAGTTGGAAAGGTGATATACAAAAAAGCGGAGGCATTGCCACTAACATAGGTGTACACTTTTTTGATATGTTGATGTGGATTTTTGGAGATGTAAAAGAAAATACCGTTTTAGAGCATGGGTTGGAAACAGCCTCGGGTAAACTTGAGCTTGAAAAAGCAACTGTAAATTGGCTACTAAGCATAGATGCAAATAAAATACCACAATTAGCAAAAGATTCTGGGAAAAAAACTTATAGAACATTATCAATTGATGGTAATGAGTTTGAATTTAGTGAGGGCTTTACAGAGTTACATACTGATTCGTATAAACAAATTCTTGCTGGTAATGGTTTTCCATTAATAGAAACTAGAAGAGCCATTGAGTTAGTAAGTGAAATAAGAAAATTTAATAAATAGAGTAATATGAATTTAGAAAACCAAAAATGCCTTGTAATAGGAGGTGCCGGGTTTATCGGTAGTTTTATAGTAAAAGAGCTTTTAAAAAATAATGTAGCAGAGGTTCTTATTTATGATAATTTCGCTAGAGGAAAAATGCATAATATTACCGATTGCTTAGAAGATAAAAGATGTACCCTTTTTCCTAATGGAGGAGATATTAGAGAAGTAGATGTATTGAACGCTGCAATGGCTGGGAAAGATGTTGTTTTTTGTACTGCTGCCTTGTGGTTGCTGCATTGTAAAGATTTTCCACGTACTGCGTTTGATGTAAATATTGCTGGTACTTTTAATGTATTAGAAGCATGTGTAAACAATAAAATAAAAAAATTAATTTGGAGTTCATCTGCATCTGTTTATGGTGATGCTGTAGAATTACCAATGACTGAGAGCCATCCATTTAACAACAAGAATTTTTATGGGGCTAGCAAAATTGCTGGCGAAGCAATGGCTACAGCTTTTAATGATCGTTACGGGTTAGAAATTATTGGCTTGAGGTATATGAATGTTTATGGACCAGGGCAAGACCAGACAGCTGCTTACACTGGCGTTGTTCCAATTATGCTTAATAAAATTGAAGCCAATGAAGCACCTATAATAAATGGCGATGGTTCACAAGCTTATGATTTTATTTATGTAGAAGATGTGGCTGCTTGTAACGTAGCTGCTGCAAAATCTGATGTATCTTTTGGTTTTTATAATGTAGGCACAGAAGTGCAAACATCTATAAAACAATTGTGTGATACTATTTTAGAAATGAAAAAGTCTTCATTGCAAGTTACATACAAGCCCTACTCAGAAAATGATGCAAGAGCAATGGTTCAAAATAGAATTGGCAGCAAAGTAAAAGCAGAAAAAGAACTTGGTTTTTTGTATAAATTTAATTTACAAGAAGGCCTTCAAAAATTAATAGACTGGAGAATAGAAACTGGGGTTGATAAAAAAGCGTAAAAGGTAATAAAATATATTATGGAAAAAAGAAACATTCCCATTGGCTTGCCAAGTATGGGTGTAGAAGAGTGGGAAGCTTGTAAAGCACCTATAGAAAGTGGTTGGATTACCCAAGGACCAAAAGTAAAAGAATTTGAGACTTTATTTGCTGAAAGGCATAATGTAAAACATGCATTTGCTGTATCTAACTGTACAACAGCTTTGCACTTAGGTTTACTAGCTTGCGGTATAGAGCCCGGTGATGAG
>JAYVID010000309.1:0-2466 GCA_043770525.1 Ferruginibacter sp. | reverse complement strand
CCTAGTGAAACGAATACCATTGAATCTGATTTTACACATGAAGAAAAAAAAGATAGTTTAAAAAAAGGTGAGCATACTATGCATAAAAAAGAGCAACATGAACAACTTGCTTATTTTAAAAAGCTGGGAGAAAAAATAAAACAATATGATGAAGTATTGCTTTTTGGTCCTACCAAAGCAAAAAACGAGTTGCACAATTTACTTGAAGATGATAGCCATTTTAACAAAATTGATATCACAATTGCAAATACAGATGATATTACTTTAAAAGAACAACATGATTTTGTAATGCATTATTTCTCCATAAAATTAACACAACCCTCGTTATAAATATTAGCCCCCTAAATCCCCCGAAAGGGGACTTGTGAAGTCTGTAATAATTTAAAATTTCTAAATATTATTTGTAAAAAGTTAAACTAATTATCATGAATGAAAACAACGATACTAAAATAGAAGAACCTCAAGAAGGGAAGGAAAACGGCGTTTTTCACCTTGGGTATAATGCAAAAGATGATATATACAACAAAGCAAAGTACGAAGCAGATGTAGACCCCGAAGATATATGGCCCCCTAAATCCCCCGAAGGGGGACTTGATGAATTGGATAACAACGATATGGGAAACGGGCTTGATGTGCCTGGCTCGGAGTTAGATGATGAGCAAGAAAAAATTGGTGCAGAGGATGAAGAAAATAATTATTACAGTTTGGGTTTGGATAATCATAATGAGTTGGATGGAAATGGGGAGGAATAAGCAAGCCCCCTAAATCCCCCGAAGGGGGACTTTTGGAGTCTGCAATTATTGAAGGATTTACTTTATTTAAAATTTTTAATTATTATTTATGGAAAAAATATTAATTGCAATTGATTATCACCCTACGGCAGAAAAAGTGGCTATGTATGGGCATACTATAGCTAAAGCACTCGGTGCAAACGTAGCACTACTGCATGTATTGGCAGATGCAGTTTTTTATTCCTCATCTACTTACGACCCCATAATGGGCTTTGGTGGCTATGCAGATTTGAGTATGACTCCCATAACCATTGTAGATAATTTAGAACATAGTTCATACCTATATCTAAATAAAATAAAAACATTTTTAGGTGATGAGGAAATAAAAAATTATGTAAGAAGTGGAAACTGTGCAGATGTAATAAAAGAAACTGCAATAGAATTAGAAGCAGATATGATAGTTATGGGTACTCATAGTCAAAATTGGCTAGAGCATTTAGTTTTAGGTAGTGTTACACAAAATGTGTTACAGCATATTCATATACCACTGTATATTATTCCTACAAAAAAATAAGATGCCATTTTTAAATAAGCGAATTATACAATAAATACATGCAATTGTGTAATAAGCAATCGTAATAAAAACATCAATTTTACAATAACTAAATAAAAAAAAATGAAAAAGATTATCACCACTTTATCGGTTATGTTATTTGTAACTATGGGTACAATAATTAGCTGTAAAACACCTGAGCAAAAAGTAGAAAAAGCAGAAAAAAATGTAGAAGAAGCCAACAAAAAATTAGATGTGGCAAATGCAAACTACATTAATGATATAGAAACTTATAAAACAGAAACGAGCAAGCGTATTATGGAAAACGCAAAAAGTATAACGGATTTTAATACAAGAATAGCTACCCAAAAGCAAGATGCAAAAGATAAATATGAGAGAAAAATTGCTGAACTATCTCAAAAAAATACAGACTTACAAAAAAGATTACAAGACTATAATGCAGATGGTGATGCCAAATGGCAGGTTTTTAAAAATGAATTTAATGCAGAAATGTATGAATTAGCCAATTCAATTAGAACATTTTCTACAAAATAATAAATTATGATAAATAAAACAAAATGGGTGGTAGATGCTACACACTCCGAAATTGGATTTAAGGTAAGACACTTAATGATAGCCCACACAAAAGGTTTTTTTAAAACTTTTGATGCAAACATTTATACTACCGAAAAAGATTTTACTACAGCAGAAATAGATTTATGGATAGATGCATTCTCTATTTATACAGGAGATGAAAAACGGGATGAGCATTTAAAAAGTGAAGATTTTTTTGATACAAAACATCACAAGCAAATAACATTTACTTGTACTAGCATAGAAAAAGCAAGCGAAGGTAAAACACATGATATGTGGGGTGAACTTACTATGAAGGGAATAATGAAAGTTATAAAACTGAATGTAGAGTTTGGCGGCATAGTAAAAGACCATAATGGAAATGAGAAGGCAGGCTTTACCGTAAAAGGAAAAATAAACAGAAAAGATTGGGGACTTGAGTGGAACAAGACTATTGAGCTAGGCGGCATAATGGTAGGAGAAGATATTACTATTATGTGTGAATTAGAATTAGATGTAGCTACTGAAAAAGATAGTACGATGTTATTGCAAGAAGAGAAGAAAGAAAGATTTGTGTTTTAAAAATATTACTTATAGTTGGCAGATAAA
>JAYVID010000308.1:0-22411 GCA_043770525.1 Ferruginibacter sp. | reverse complement strand
TAATTTCTTTTACATTCCCGTACATAATAGGCAAGGTAATAAACGTTCTATTTTTTGTGCGACTCAGTTCAAGGTCTTTTATATCATCATAGCGTACTTGTGCCCCTACAATGGTTTGCGTTTTAATTTTTCCAATGGTATAATCTTTTTGATATGAACCATTGTAGCCTAGCATGTCTCTATTTTCAGCTTGCCTTATCTGATCTCCGTTTATGCTATCATTTTTAAAGAAAGTGAAATTTGAATATAACTCAAATCTGTTCTTGGTATAGTACACACTGTTTTTTAGCAATCCTCCATTTTTAAGATTTGTTCTTATATCTAAAATAGAATTGTACCTTGATGTATTGCCACCTTCCGTATTGTCAATGGCACCATAAAAACCAATACTACCATCTTTTATTGAACGTTCTGGTATTTGGCCAGATGCTTTCCAATTGCTTGAAAATGCAGTGCTGGTAATGGTTAGTGTACTTTGTTTGTTTATTGCTCCATGGTATTTTATTAAACCATTAAGCCTTTTAAAATCTTGTGCACTTTCAAAATAACCTTTGGTAAAAGATGATTCGCCTGCTACATATAAACTTTGGTTGCGTTTTTCTTTATTAGATTTTAGTAAATTTATGCCTACAATATTTCTAAAAGTATTAAATTGCCCCACTTCCGTTTTTATAAAATTATTATCTAAATAATTTTTTGTTTTAAACTCTACAAAGCCTGCTGTGGTTAGGTTTCCTTTATCTGCATAATATGGCCCTTTGTTAAAATTTACTTTGTCTATCAGCTCTGGAATTACAAAGTGTAAATCTGCATAGCCTTGCCCATGTGCATGACTAACCAAGTTTACAGGCATACCATCTACCGTAATATTAATGTCTGTACCATGGTCTATATCAAAGCCACGTAAAAATATTTGCTCAGACTTACCACCACCTGCGTGCTGTCCTATAAATAAGCCTGGTACAATTCGTAATACCTCTTGCGAATTATTTATTGGGCGCAAGTGTATATCTAAATCACTGATGGTTTTAAAAATACCGCCTTTGGTGCTAGCTTTTACGGTTATTTCCGACAAACTAGAAATAGCAGGATCTAAATAAATTTTAAAGTTATTGCTTGTGAGCAAAAGTTTTTTTGTTTCATACCCAATTCTTGAAACAGTTATTATGCTTGAAGAATCTATAAAGCTGTAAATTTTAACTGCTCCATTTTCATCTGTATTTTCATTAAAATTGTTAGCAGCTATTAATGCTTCTGATATAGGAATTTTAGTTTTACTGTCTATTACATATAGAGTAGTAAATTTTTTTTGTGCAAAAATGGTACTGCTTATTAGTAGCAAAGCAAGTAACAACAGTGATTGTAAACGTAACATAGTAGTGTTGTTTTTAAATTTTCTACCTCTACATACGATTTTTGAAAATGGATTGATTAAATAGATTATAAAATATTTCAAATAAATTTTTACTTAAATAGTATTAGCAAAAAACACACAAAAATATTTACATAGCTTATTTGAATATAGTTGGTCTCCCTATTATTAGATACATAAATACATAGAAGTTGATTGGGTTTAATAATTTTAACTAGTTACAACTTCTATATTTATTTTTTATACGGCAATAAGGTTAGGAGTATATTTAGTTAATTTCTACTAAGATTTTAAGTTGTACATTATTCAAAATTTAATAATAAATATAACCCATTGCAGATGGTTTTCAACCTTAGTAGAATAATTTCAACCTAAATGAATGATTACCTTATTACCTTATTTTTATAAAATTTGATTAGGACTAACTTTTGCTATTACTTTAATAATAGGTTTATTTAATTCAAGCAACTTCTTCTTATTCTTAAGAAAAAAAAATCTTATCAACCCACTATTATCAATCATTTCGGGGTTTTTTTAAATTTATTTTAAAAATATTCAAACTTTTTTAATCAATCTGTTTTATGAAATCGTAGATATGTTCAGCATAAAAAATGTCGACGTTTTTTCTACTAATAAATAAATTTTTAAAAAATTAAATTAACCAATTAAAAAAAACAAAATGAAAAAGAAATTATTAATGGCTTTAGCATGTAGCGCATTATTAGTAGGTGGTATTGTTTATGCCGCAGATCATATAGACGCTCCAAGTGTAACAGGCCCAAGCAGCACAAGTCTTGCAACAGATATTACAGATGTTTACGCTTTTCAAAGCCCAGCAGATAATACTAAAATGGTATTGGTAGCAAATGTTAGAGGTTTAATGAGCCCTACTGCAAGTGCAACAGCAACTTTTGGTAGCAATGTAATGTATGAAATGAACATTGACAACAATGGTGACAATGTAGAAGATTTGGTTATTCAGTTTTTAATACAAAATGGTAAAGTAAGAGCTTATGGTCCTGTAGCACCTGCAGTAGCTGGTACTACAAGTACAGTAAGAACAAACGGAGCAGTCACAATGGTAGATGTAACGCCTTATGGAGCAGCTCCAATATCTGGTACAGGTGCAAATGGTATGAAAATATTTGCTGGCCCAAGAGATGATCCATTCTTTTTTGATTTAGTACGTTTTAAAGAAGTAATTGCTGGTACACAACCAGGATTTAGATCTCCAGGTGTAGACAGTTTTGCTGGTACAAATGTAATGTCTTTGATAGCTGAAATACCTAAAGCTCTTTTAGGATCTGGTGCAACTATTAACTACTGGGTAGAAACAAAAACTAAATAATCAAATATTCTTAAAAACATAAAAAATATAAAATGATACAGATAAATAAATTTAAAATTGCTGTTGTAGCAATGGCAATTATTACACTTGCAAGTTGCAAAAAGAAAGATGATGAAATTATTGTAACACCACCAGTAGATACATTTGATGTGAGTGGAACATTTACACAAGTAGATCAAATGGCTAGGCCTGCTGTAAACACTGTGTTTGTAGGTGCTGCAAGAAAAAATGAGTTTAATATTACAACTCCATCTACAATGAATGCTGCCTTTAAAACAGATTTTGTAAATGTACTTACTGCTTTTGGACAAACGATGACTTCTACTAATGCACTAGGACAAACAAGAGATCAGTTGGCTACATTATTAGTATCTGATGTATTAAATGTAAAAATGAATGGTACTACTACTTTCTTTGATGGTACAAATGTACTTACTGGTAGAGCATTGGCTGACGATGTAATTGACGTAGAATTATTATTAATATTTGGCGGTTCTGCAGGTACATCTAATCCTACCTTAACAAAGGATAATGTAGGCGCAAATGATAAAGCATTCTTAAGTACATTTCCTTACTTAGCATCTCCTTTTTAGGTGGTTAATTTAAAAATGAAAAATTGGCGTTGTAGCAATACAACTTTGCTGCACGCCTTTTTTTTACAAAAAAATATAAAATGAAAACATTAAAAACTACTACTTTACTATTTGCAATTATTACTATTCTTTTTGCTTGTAATAACAATCATAATAAAATAGCAAATGCAAAGGATTATGAAGCATTTTTAAACCCTACATTTCAAAAAATACAATTGCAAAAAAACGAAGCTGAGCTTAGCTTTTGGAACACAAAATTAAAATCTGATACAGGCAGCTTTGTAAATATGCTTGAGTTGGGATTTAATACACAAGCACATTTTAAACTTACAGGAAACGTAAATGATTTATCTATTGCAGATTCATTGTTTAATAGTAGCCTCATAAAATTGAATAATAAAGATGCTGCTATAAATATTGCGCTAGCACAAAATGCTATAACGCAACATAAATTTAAAGAAGCTGAAACATATATTTATACAGCACAAAAAATAGGAGCAGATGCAGGCACCATAAACCTTGTGAAATTTGATATTAATATGGAGTTGGGCAATTACCTTGGAGCAGAACTTTGTTTAAAAGCTATTGCAAACAAAGAAACCAGTTTTGATTATTTAATAAGAAGTGCAAAATTTGAAGATTATAAAGGTAATAGCGAAGCCTCAATAAAAACAATGGAAAAAGCTTACGAGCTTGTAAAGTATAGCAATAAAAAATCTACACAAGTATGGCTTTCTACAAACCTTGCAGATATGTACAGCCATAGTGGGCGTTTACAAGATGCTTACAACATGTACTTAAAATCATTGCAAATAGATAGTGCGAATTTGTATGCCCTTAAAGGGATAGCAAGTATTTGTTTTGCTAATGATAAAAACACAAAAGAGGCAGAAAGAATTTTTAAATTTATAATTGCTACCACCGATGCACCAGACTTATATTTAAACCTTGCCGAAATAAGCGAATGGAAAAAAGATGAAAAAGCAAAGAAGGAATATTTAAACATGTTCCTAACAAAAATTGAAAGCAATAAAAACTATGGTAATATGTACAATAAATATTTGGTAGATATTTATTTGAACGATAAAATAGATGTAGCCAAAGCTTTACTAATAGCAGAAAGCGAAATGAACAATAGAAAAACCCCTGAAACATACTCTTGGCTTGCTTTGGCAAATTATAAAGCAAACAAAATAGGGGAGGCTACTAAAATAATAAATAAACATGTATTGAACAAAACCTTTGAACCAGCTGCTTTATACACAGCAGCTATTGTATTAAGTAAAACCGATAAAGCAACATCTGATAAGCTAAAAGCTATGTGCAAAGAAAGTGCTTTTGAATTAGGTCCAATAAAGGCAAAAACTTTATAAAAATAAAAAACAACTAATAACTACTAAAAATATTTTTATCAAAAATCGAAACAATTCGATTTGCACTAAAAAGATAAATATTTGCTTTTATTAAAAACGTTTCTTTTAAAAAGCTTGTATATATCATTTTTTATCTCTAATTTTATTATTACAGAATTATAGTGCAAATCACCAGACAAACATATTCAGAACAAGAACTTGTATTATCTTTAAAACAAAAAGATGAAACAGCGTTCTCATACTTATACGACAATTATGCGGCAGCGCTTAATGGTGTTATATATGGAATGGTAAATGATTTTGCTACCAGTGAAGATATTTTACAAGAAGCATTTTTAAAAATATGGAATAATATAGATAGCTACGACGAAACAAAAGGCAAGCTGTATACTTGGATGAGGAGAATAACCAATAACTTAACCTTAGATACTATAAAAAGTAAGCAACACAGGCAGCAAGGAAAGGTAGTAGATAATGAACTGGCCGTAGCACATGTACAAGGAGCTAACAATATAAATGAGCGATTGAATAGTTTAGATTTGCAAAAAAAATTAGACACATTAGATAAAAAGCAACGAGTCATTTTAGATATGTCCTATTTTCAAGGCTATACCCAAGAGGAAATTGCAAAAGAATTGGATATGCCCGTAGGCACAGTAAAAACAAGAATAAGAACGGCAATAATAGAATTAAGAAAAATTTTAAATTAAAAGTTGGAAGTAAACGACATCATATCATCAGGTTTATTAGAACTCTATGTTTTAGGAAAAACAACAGAGCAAGAAACGGAGCAAGTGCTTACGTGGAAAGCCCTACATCCTGAAGTAGCAGCAGAGTTGCTAGCAATAGAAGATAGCTTGGAGCAATTAGATTTTGCTAAAGCCGTTACACCATCTATGGATACAAAGAAAAATTTATTTGCAGCTATAAAACAAACCAATATTGCAGATAATACAAGGGTAGAACAAGCTATTGTAACACCTATAAATAATACCATTGCACCTGTAAAAAGTATAAACAATAATTATAAATATGTAGCAGCTGCTTCAGTAGCTTTGCTAATAGGGTCTTTATTATTTAACATGATTACTTATAGCAAGTATGATAAAGTAAACGATGCATTAGCTGCAGCAGAGCAGAAAATTGCTACTAACAATGAGGGTATTGCTGCTTTACAACAACAATTAGATGTGCCTTTAAACAATAATGCACAAGCTGTAGTATTGAAAAGTACTCCTAAAGCACCACTTAATAGCAATGCTACCGCAAAAATATTTTGGATAAAAAATACCAATGAAGTATATGTAGAACCTGGAGGCTTACCAGAAGTGCCAAAAGGTTTTCAATACCAGCTTTGGGCAATAGTAGATGGTAAACCTGTAGATGGAGGAATGATTATTTACAACAAAAACAAAAAGTACAATATCCAAAAAATGAAATCTTTTGGTAAGGCACAAGCTTTTGCCATTACCCTAGAAAAAGAAGGGGGAAGCCCATCTCCAAATATGGAAAAATTGTATGTGATGAGTACGATTTAAGTTTTTACCAATTCAACACTGTCACAACTTCCACATCTGTATGTAAGCTCTTTTTAACAGGGCAATTATCACCAGAACGTTGCAAAATAATCCGTTGCTTTTCATCTAAATTTAATGTAGGTGAAAAATTAAGTATAATTTCTATTTTACCTACACGTCTAGGATCAGTTATCATGTGTTTTGTTATTTCCATTTTGGTATTGGTTAAATCAATATCCATATCGCTTGCTTTCATAGCCATTGTAGTAACAATACAACTAGCCAATGAAATACACAATAAATCAGTTGGACTAAAACGTTCACCTTTGCCTCTATTATCTATTGGAGCATCAGTTTCAATTATTGTTCCACTTTGCAAATGGGAGGCTTCGCACCTTAAATTTCCTTTATAAATTATTGTAGCTGTCATTTTATGATATTTTTTTGAAATGATTTATTAATTTAAACAATTAGCTACGCTTTTGAAGCTATTTTTGCATAAATTTACTTCAATAAAATTAATACATGAAGAAAATAATATTACTAATAACCATTATTTCGATTTCAGTATCTATAAGTGCCCAAGAAAAAGGTAAATCTAAAAGAGAAGAAAGAAGGGAAAAGCGTAAAGAAAAAGTAGATGCACTTGTAAAACAAGAAGAGGAAGGCGCAATTGTAAATAAAAAGCATTTTGTAGCTGGTGCTAAGCTAACAACAGATGGTTATGGCTTTTTTGTTGAAAAAGGGCTAGCACAAACAGTAAGTCGTACTTTATTGTTTCAATTAGATATTGCTGAAAGAAAATCTCCAAAAGAAGCAAAACAATTTTCCCTTAGAGGTGTTGGTCCTTATATTTATGGAAAAGTAAACTATTTTTATCCAGTAAAACTTGGCTTGCAACAGCAATTTTTATTGGGAAATAAAGGAAATAAAAATGGTGTAAGTGTTACTGCAAATATTGGGGGAGGAATAAGTTTAGGTCTGCTACGTCCATATTTATTGGGTTTTGATTCTGCTGGTGCAACAATTTTTAAAGGACCTGGTAATTCTGTCTCAGATACAATGAAGTTTTTAGGTCAGGATTTAATAAGTGGACCAAGTTTGGGTACAGGGTTTAATAAATTAAAAGTAACACCTGGTGCTTATGTAAAAGCTGGTTTGCGTTTTGATTATGGAAAATACAACGAAGTAGTAAGTGCAATTGAGGTAGGTGTTTCGGCAGAGTTCTATACAAAAAAAATAACTCAAATGCTTTATACAAAAGAGCGCAACTTTTACTTTTCTGCG
Organism: Ferruginibacter sp.; assembly: GCA_043770525.1. Classification (GTDB taxonomy): domain Bacteria; phylum Bacteroidota; class Bacteroidia; order Chitinophagales; family Chitinophagaceae; genus Ferruginibacter. The sequence continues at coordinate 14,921 of JAYVID010000308.1, read as the reverse complement.
TATGTTACATTAATAGGAGGAAAAAGAAAGTAAATATTTAGATAGATTTTTAAATTTAAAAAAGATTTTATTTTAAACATACCGTGGAAGAAATAATAGAAAAAGAAAGGGTAAAAAAGCCAGATTGGTTAAGGGTAAAATTGCCTATTGGAGAAGATTATAAGCATGTACGCAGCCTTGTAGACACCCATAAATTGCATACTATTTGTGAGAGTGGAAACTGTCCAAACATGGGCGAATGCTGGGGTGCAGGCACTGCTACATTTATGATACTGGGTAATATTTGTACTCGTAGTTGTGGTTTTTGTGCTGTAGCTACTGGTAGGCCATTGGCTGTAGATTGGGACGAACCACAAAGAGTGGCGGAAGCAATTCACCTTATGAAAGTAAAGCATGCAGTAATTACTTCTGTAGACAGAGATGAATTAAAAGATGGTGGAAGCATTATTTGGGAAAATACCATTAAAGCGGTGTATGCCCTTAACCCAAACACAACTTTAGAAACACTTATACCAGATTTTAAAGCCGAGAAAGATAATATACAAAGAATTATTGATGCTCATCCTGATGTTGTGAGTCATAATATAGAAACTACAGAGCGCCTTACAAAGCAAGTACGCATACAAGCCAAATATTGGCAGAGTATGGAAACACTTAAAATTTTGAAAGCAGGTGGCATGAGAACCAAAAGTGGTATCATGCTTGGCTTAGGTGAAACCAAAGAAGAAGTGGTGCAAACACTTACAGATTTATACAAAAGTGGAGTTGATGTGGTAACCATAGGGCAGTATTTACAACCTTCAAAAAAGCACCTTCCCGTAGATCGATTTATACATCCAGATGAATTTGCAGAATATAGAGAAATTGGCTATCAGCTTGGGTTAGATTATGTGGAAAGTGGGCCACTGGTGCGCTCTAGCTATCATAGTGAAAAGCATGTAATACAAAACTGGGGAAGGAATAAGTGGTTGGAAGAGAAGGGGATTTAGGGTTGAAAGTTGTTGTAGAGTTGAAAAATTAATAAGTTTATAGAGTAAGTTTAATGTTGTGCTCTATCTTTTATTTAAAGGTTCGGTTCCATGAAACTTGAAGGAGCTATATAGTTTTATACACTAGGGTAAAATAGTTTTCAAACTGTGTAAACCAAAAGTCTAATAAAAATAATGAACGATAGGGTTATACATAACTATGGAAAGCTAAAACTTTCCTTTTTTTATCTTCCACTTGCACTACTTGCATTAATTGCTTTTTTTTTATTTATGCAAAGTGCTTTAAATGTAAATGGCTATATCCAAATTCAAAAAAATTGGTTTTACACTTTAAATGCTAAGCTTTCGCAGCACCCTTTAATACAGCAAAATTTTACAGAGTTGGGCGATACATTTGTTGTGCTAACATTGCTTACTATTTTATTTGTACGTGTACCTAAACTTTGGGAGGCGCTATTATCAGCCATTATTGTTTCAGCTATTTTTTCAGTATGTTTAAAAAATTTATTTTCGATACCAAGGCCTGCGGAGGCTTTAAGTCAAAATACTTTTGTAATTATTGGAAAAGAACTAACAGGGTTTAGCAGTTTACCTTCTGGTCATTCCATAACAATTTTTACTGCTGTCGGTTGTATTTTATTAGGTTTTATGCCTATAAAAATAACAAACAAATTAGTTTGGTGCATTTTGTTGGTTGCACTTGGCATAGGGCTTGCACTTTCAAGGGTGGCAGTTGGCGCACATTTTCCTTTAGATGTTGTTATTGGATGTGTTATTGGTTATGTTTCTTCGCTCACTGGAATTTTTATCAATAAAAATTTTAATGCATGGCAATGGATTAGCAACATAAGGTATTACCCTTTTTTTGTCTTATTATTTGGCATTTCTGTGGCAATACTTGTTTCAAAAATTATAAATGAAAACTTAATTGTATACTACCTTTGTATATTAAGCTTAATAATTTCGGTATATGCACTCATTAAAAAAATGGCTTCAAAGTAGTATAAAGCTTACCAGTTTTGCTTTGCTCATTAGCAGCATTAACTTTCTATTTTTTCATTACCCATTTTATAAGTTTGTTTTTAATAACGTAAATTATAAAACAGCTAATGGTGCTATTTTAATTGTAAGTTTAGTTGTATTAATGATGGTTTTAAATGCATTTTTTTTCTTTCTAATATTCTTCCTTTCTCGCATTTTAGGTAAGTTTTTGTTAGTTGTTTTTTTTATAATAAATGCAATTGCGGTTTATTTTGTTAATACCTACGGCGTAATTATTGATGAGAGTATGATGGGCAATGTGCTAAATACAAGCTATCAAGAATCAAGCAGTTTTTTTTCGCTAAAGCTTTTGCTGTATATTGTTTTGTTGGGTATTTTACCAAGCCTTTATATTATAAAAGCCAACATTGAAAAAGTAACGTTAAAAAAATATTTACTAACCTCATTGGTAACGTTAGTTTTTATAGCAATATTAGTTTTTGCTAATGCAAGCAATTGGCTTTGGATTGATAAAAACTCCAAACAGCTTGGCGGTTTAGCTATGCCATGGTCTTATTCAGTTAATTTTGGTTTGTTTTACAAACATAAAAATGAAAAAAATAAAATAGAAATACTTCTACCTAATGCAACTATAATGGACAATAAAAAATCTGTAATGGTGCTGGTAATTGGCGAATCTGCAAGGAGCCAAAACTTTTCTTTGTACGGTTATAATAAAAATACCAATCCCTTATTATCAAATACAAAAAACCTATTTCATTTTAATGCTACCTCTTGTGCCACTTATACAACAGCTGGTGTTAAGTGTATGTTAGAGCATGCTAATACTGGCGAGCTTTATGAAATACTACCAAACTATTTAAACAGAAACAATATAGAAGTTGTGTGGCGTACGAATAATTGGGGAGAGCCACCCATTCATATTACAAATTATCAGAACAGGGAAAAGCTTTTGCCAAATTGTGTAGGAGAAGGCTGCGAATATGATGATATACTTTTAACAGGTTTAGAAGAACAGATAAGAAATAGCAAAAAAGATAAAGTGCTAATTGTTTTGCATACAAGTATAAGCCACGGGCCAAGTTATAATACAAAGTATCCCCCAGCATTTGAAGTTTTTAAACCCGTTTGTAAAAGTGTAGAATTAGGAAATTGCTCACAAGAAGAATTGATCAATGCCTACGATAACACAATTGTGTATACAGACTATTTCTTATCTAAAGTAATTGAGTGCTTAAAAAAGAATAGTGAATTTAATAGTGCTATGTTATTTGTATCCGACCATGGAGAATCGCTTGGCGAAAAAAATCTGTACATGCATGGTGTACCTTTAAGTATTGCACCTAAAGAACAATATGAAATTCCATTTATTGTTTGGGTGTCTGACAGTAGCAAACAATTAAAACCTAATAAAGTACTCTCCCAAAACCATGTTTTTCATAGTACTTTAAATTTTTTAGGCATACAAAGCCCTATTTATAATGAAGATTTAAATATTTTCAAGTAACATTTAAAACTAATTTTAACTCTAGTGAATAATAGTTTAGTAAAACAAGCTATTACTTTTATCAAGCTTTGGTATGGTTGATAAAAAAAGCAACAAAAGTAAATTTGCTGCTTCAAGTTATGTTATATGTATGAACCTATTTTGTAGTTAATAAATCTATACTTTTTCGTTTGTCTTTACTTTCCCATTTGTAATGTATGGTATAAGGAGTTTTATCTGTTTTAAGTTTAAACGGAATTTTTACAACCATATTTACAATGTTTTCTCCCATAGCAGCTTTTACACTTTTAAGAAATTTTTCTTTAATTACCACTTGTTTGCCAGCTTTATCAAATACCCAAAAAATATTATTGCCGCTTAGTATTTCTATTTGTGTGCAGCCAGTAATGTTAGAAAAATCTACACTCAAATAAGCAAATTTAGGAGCTACTCTTATGCTAGTATCTACCGAAACTACTATTGTACCACACTTAGCACCATTAGCTTGGGCAGTAGTACCTGCAGGAGCTGCAAGGGTAGTGGTGGTAGGTGTTTTTGCTGGTAGTATGGCATTGTTTTGGGCAAATAATGTATTTGCAGTAAATAGTAATAAAAGGGAAACATAGTTTTTCATCTTCTTATAAATTTTTATGAAGGTAAAGGAACTAGTTAATAATATAGTATTTTGTTCTAGATAAATTTAATTTTAATATTAAAGTGTAATATCAAATTAAAATAGAATTGATTATTGTATTTTTAGTATAATACAAATGATTCCTCATCAATAGTTCTTAGCCCATCTTTAGTTTTTACCTTAATATTTACAATCGTAATTGCAGTCCCAGCTACACATTTATCAAACAACGATGTCAACGAGGCTAAGCTATTTCCTGAAAGAGTTCCTTTTACTACAGATGAAAAACCAGCACCTCCAAAATAAACATCGGATGATACTATTTCATAAGTATTAGAAATTTTTCCAGTGTATACTTTTTTAAAATCTGCTAGTTTTATTCTTCCTTTTCCTTCTTGGATAAGGCTAAACAATGCAATTTCAGTTATATTATTAGCACTTAAACCATCTGCTTCTACTACTACAGTTACGGGCTGTTTTCTGATACAGTCTACCATAATTCCATTTTGTCTTGCAGGTTTCCATTTAGGACTATTTTTAAAGATGGAAATACATTCGTTTGCTGTTTTAGTATTAGTATAATTCTCAGAATAAATATCACTTAATGATCCATCTTTTCTCACTCTAAATTTTATAATTATGGTATAAATACCTGGTGCCCATTTTTCATTTTTTGCAATATTTGGATTTAAACTCTTTTGTATGAAAGCTTTTAGAGCACTATTTCCACCTGGGAATTCTGCTTCATTTTCTACCTTTGTAAATACTACATCATTTTCATTAATATTATTTTTAGTAAATCTTCTTTTCTCCAAAGGTGGTGGTGCTGGTAAAACTAAACCAAGTTCTAAAGATTCTTTCTCTGAGATAGTTTTTGTAGTTTTGTCTTTAAAGAAAAGAATTATACTTTTTGTTTTATCTTTTTCCACTTTTACTTCAAATCTTTGTACTAGTTTACCCTTATATTTAATTAATGAATCTTCCGTTGGTTTCGTTTCATAAACAAAAGGATTGTTTTTATTACTTACATAAAAACTTATCCCATTTAATACATTATTCGCAAAAGCTTCTTGCCCTTTTTCTGATTGTAAGTAAGCTAAATCATTGTCATTGGTAATAAAACCAGCTTCTATTAAAATTGATGGAGCTTCTACACTTTTTAAAACCCATATTCCTGCTTTTCTTTGTTGTAACTTATCATTTAGTTTTAAATTGTAATTGTTTTTAAAACTACCAAGTACTGCAGACCCTAATACTCTACTGCTTTTTGAGTTAGGGAAGCTATCTGTAGCTATAAAAATTTCTATTCCAGTTTCCTTATTGTAATTTTTAGGAGCGTTACCACTTAAATGTATCGATATAAATAAATCAGGTTTTTGCTGATTAGCAAAAACAGCTTTTTCTTTTACACTATTATATACATCTATCTCTCTTGAAAGTATAATATTTATATTTTTATCTTTATTTATTTCTTTAATTTTTTTTGCTAAAATTAGCGCCATTTCTTTCTCGGTAGTTCCATTTTTGTTAGATGCACCAGGGTCTTTGCCTCCATGTCCAGCATCTATTACCACAGTAATTTGATTCTCTAAATAAATCGTTTCATTATTTGTTTCTAATATTGGTATTCCATTACCTGTTGGTATTGTATTTTCAGTATTTAGTTTTATTGGATTATTAGGATTTAGGCTGTTACCAGCATTTGTATTTTTTACTGCATCAAAATTTTTGTTTTGAGTTTTTTGTTGACCATTGTACTCCTTTGCCTTTAAAGTAAATGCAGCAAATACAATTACCAATACTGGCAAAACTAACAAACGGCTAATGTAGTTAACACTTGGGTTGTTGTTTTTTGTAAGCATCGTGAGTCTTCTTTTTATGGGTGAATAGAAAAAATTATTTGCAATGCTAATATTATGTTGTGGGTAAGTTGTTGCCAAAATCATTGCTGCAAAGGCCGCTGTATCGCCATCTTCTACCGCTTTTTTATCAGCAATAAATTCGTGTATCATACTCAGTTCTTTGCGAATAAACCAAAAAACGGGATTACACCAAAAAGCAACAAGAACGAGGTTTATAAACATCTTATCCCAACTGTGTCGCTCTCGTATATGCGCTAGCTCATGATTAAATATGCGAGAACCTTCTGTGCTGTATAAATCGATTTGCTTATTCCAAAATATATATTTAAAAAATGAAAACGGTGTTCCTTTTGCAGCATCTGTATTTATGAAATGTATTTGCTCAATTTTAGTGTGTGTATGTTTCCTTACTAATATTAAAATTGAAAATAACATTTGCACTAACAACGCTAACAAAATAAAACTAACCAATACATAAGCAATAGGTAAAAAATCTACAAAGGAAAAACTACTTTGCTTTGCATTGCTTATAATTACTTCGTCCATGTATTCATCACTATCAGTCACTACTTGTAGCATTTTTATTACGCCAGTTTGAGCTTTATGTTTTTCTGCAAAAATATTTATACGGCATATAGGCATTGCAAGCGAAAGCCCCACAATGGCCAACAAATAAAAACGATTGTAGCCATGAAAAACTTTATTGCGTAGCAAAAACCAATAGTAGCCAAACAACACAGCCGAACAAATCGTAATTTTTAAAAGGTAATAGGCGAATGGTAGCATATTAAATTGTTTATAAGCCCCCTAAATCCCCCGAAGGGGGACTTTGGAACCCTGTAATTATTGAAAATTATTTTTTGTTTGAACCTTTTTATTTTTACATTGGCATATTTGCACATCTGCACATTTGCATATTTCTTCATTACTTTTTCTTCAATTCCTTCAGCAGTAACTCCAAATCCCCAATGCTCAAATTATTTTCTTTTACCATAAACGAAACTGCATCGGTAAAACTGCCTTCAAAATACCCTTTTACATAAGTTTTCAAAGTGGCTTTGCTGTACGCTTCTTTACTTACTAGAGCATGGTATTGATGCATGCGCCCAAATACATTTACACCTACAAATTCTTTTTCTACCAATATCTTTATTACAGTGGCTACTGTATTATTATGTGGCTTAGGGTCGGGTAGGGCTTCTATTATTTCTCTTAAAAATGCTTTGTCTAATTTCCATAGTTCTAGCATTATTTGTTCTTCTGCTTTTGTAAGTTGCTTTATCATTTTTGTAAGTTGATAAAACAAAACTATAAAATTAGTTTTAAAACTATAAAAATAGTTATACACATTTTTAAAAACATTGTGTACTATTTTAACGATTCATTTTGTGCAACAAATATTAAATTTGATATTAATAGCCAAAACAGTATAAAATTCATGTTACATTTATTTAAAGAAGCTAATATATTTTATCCTCAATATCTAAAAGCCCATAGCGATATATGCAACAGGTTATTGCATTTTATTGGCGCCACCCAGTTTTTTGTATTAATAGTTTTAGCAATCGTTTTTAAGCTTTGGCTTTTTATTCCATTAGCAATTTTTATTGCATATTTATTGCCTGGTATTGGGCATCGCTATTTACAACACAATGATAGCTTTAGAAGTACAAAGCCTATCTTATGTGTAATATGTGCCGCAAGAATGTATGTGGATACATTATTTTTTCAAATTTCTAAGAAAATGAAATTGTACGCTAACTAATTTTTAACAGCATTATTTCAAAAAATATTTCGAAACTGAATTCCATATATTTATATTTGCTACAAAGTCAAATAATACAATTTTAAACATATAAAATACTTTAAATCATTTTAGACTCTCCAAGTCCTCCGCCTATCGGCGAAGATGTAGGGAGCTATTTAACAATTTATCATGTCTCAATCAATAATAGAACTTAGCGGCGTAAATATTTACCAAAGTGAAACCCTTATCCTAAGCGATGTAAATATTTCTTTAGATAAAGGAGAGTTTGTGTACCTAGTAGGTAAAACAGGTACGGGTAAAAGTAGTTTGCTAAAAACTTTGTACGGCGATTTGCAGTTAACAGAAGGGCAGGGCTGGGTTGTAGGTCATAATTTGCGTGGGCTTACATGGAAAACGATTCCATTTTTACGTAGAAATTTAGGGGTGGTTTTTCAAGATTTTCAATTACTTACAGATAGAAATGTAAATGAAAATTTAAAATTTGTATTGCGTGCAACTGGCTGGAAAGACGAAAAATTGATGGCAGATAAAATTGCTGATGTATTGGAAAAAGTAAACCTAAGTACTAAAGGTTTTAAAATGCCATTTGAATTGAGTGGCGGAGAGCAACAAAGGGTAGATATAGCAAGGGCTTTACTTAATTCTCCCAAATTAATACTGGCAGATGAGCCTACAGGAAACTTAGACCCAGAAACCAGTGATGATATTATGAAATTACTCTTTCATATAAGCCAAGATTTTGATACTACAATTGTAATGGCTACACATGATTATGTAGTAATTGAAAAATATCCTGCACGCACATTAAAAACAGAGAGCGGAAAGGTGTGGGACAATGCTACTGTATCGCAGCATGTATAAGCAATGCATTTGCTTCTTTATTATAAATTTTATTCAATGCAGCGTTTCGGCGCTGCATTGTTGTTTCTGAAAATGGGGTATCAAATAAATGTATAATTTCTTTTTTAAAATCTTCAGTAGATTCTGCAATGTTGCAAAGTTCGTTTAAGCCACTCCCTTCTACTCCCGCAAGGTTTACTAAGCAGTGCCTGCCACTATATAATGCATTGAGTAATTTTAATTTTACACCAGTATTGTTAAACGATGGTAAAATATTTATTTGAGCATTTTCAATTAGCAGTTGCAAATTGTTATCTTTTGGACTCTCAACAATACTAATATATTTATTGGATTTTGCAATAGCTTTTAATTTTTTTGATGGCATCAATCCTGCTATTACTAGCGGTATATTTAGTTTGCTAAATATTTTTTCAATAAGCCAAATAGCTACCTTTTCATTTTCATTCACCGAAAGATTACCATGGTACAAGCAATAAGTTCCTATTCCAATATTGCTTATAGATACATCATAAGGTAGAAAAACTGGCATAAAATGTATGTCTTGCGCATTAAATAATGTTTTGTATTTTTTTGTATCATCAATACTTACAGAAAATATGGGCAATTTACAAGCTATAATTTTTTCGTATTTCTTTAAACAATTAGCTTCATGTAAATAATACATTTTCTTATAAAAAACGGTTTCGTTTTTTGCTAGTTGATTATAATAACTAAACTCTACATTGTGTAACCTTAATATTATTTTTCTGTTCGGAAAATAATTTTTGTATGCCAAATAACTACAATGAATCCCTTCAAGTAAAATAGGGTAATTGTCCATATTCAAATTATTTAACAACAATTTACTTTTTCTTGATGATACTATATAAGGAATCCGAAAAGAAAAACTTTCAAATCCTTTTCGTTTGTAATAAGTTACAGTTTCACAATATTTTTCTAATTCTTTTTGTTCATTTCTAGTTTTAAAAAAACAATGCAATTGTATTTTAATACCAAGCTTATGTAGCGATTTAATTTTATAAAATAAATCTATTACACCACCAAAGTTAGCAGGGTAGGGTACATCATGGGTTACAATATGTAAATGTGTTTCGTTCACTACGTAAAGGATGTTAATGGTTGATTTATGCTTTGATTAAATCATCATAAATTGAATTTAATACTTTTTCTTCATTTTGCCAACAAAGCTCTTTTGCTGCTACTTCAGTATTATGATTATATAATTCCAATGTTGATTTATTTTTAAATAGCTTTACAATAGCAGTAGCAATGTTTTTTGCATTTACTTCATTTATACAAATACCAACATTATATTGTTCAATTATCTTTTTTATTTCTGGCAAGTTACTAGCTAACACAGGTACTCCTGCATGTATATAGTTAAACAATTTATTGGGTAAGCTATAATAACTATTGGTACAAATATCTTTATCTAAGCTAAGCCCTAGGTGAGCTTTTTTTGTATATTCTTTTAATATATCAGGGCTTACTTTTGGTATAAAAACTACCTTGCTTTGCAAATTTAAAACTTCTACTTGCTTTTTTAAATCATTTAAAACTGTACCATCACCTATTATTTGCAATATAAAATTATTAGGCAAATATTGCATAGCTTCTATTGCTTCTTCGTACCCTCTATCCTTATTTATACCTGCACCTTGCATGTTTATAATAAAAGGTTCAGCATCAAAATTTATTTTTGTAATTGTTTTTTGTACATCGTACATTGGCATGTTTCTTACCACTTTTAAGTTAACTCCGTATAAATTTTTGTAAAGCAATTGTATTGATTCGTTTACTGTATAGCCATATTTTATTTTGGGCAACAATATCTTTTCTAATAACTTCCACATATTTCTTCTAATAGGAGAGTTTAATAACTCTGGCACACCAGTAAAAAATTCATGGCTATCATACACTAGTACTTTTCTTCTAAAAAAACTGTGCAAATAGTTAGGCAATAAAGTATCTAAATCATTTGAAACAAAAATGGAGGTTTTATACCTAAATAAATGCAACCACAGTTTTACAGTAAACTCCATATATTGTATTATCCCTTTTTTAAAAATGGTATTTATACGAATAACTTTAAATGGATATTCAGGTAACGGCAAACTATTTTTTAGTTTTCTGCCAATTAAAACAACTTCATTATTCTTATTATGCAAATAATTACAAACTTTTAATACCCTAGCATCAGTTACAATGTCCGATATTACAGAAACTACTATTCGTTTATATTGTGTGCTACTATTCAATGTAAGCGTATCAAGTATTTTTAAATTAAATTAGAAAATTCAAATTTATCTATTGTTTATTTAGTGGTTTTAAATTTTATTGGAATACACAAATTTTATAATTTATTAATTTTTATATAATCTTGAATTTTCTTTTTGATAATTTTTGCAGCATTACCATCACCATATAAATTTTTGTTGTGTTTTTTTGGTACGGTATTCAATGCTTCAGATATAGTTGTCATTAAATTTTTATAAACAAGTGTATTCCAATTATTCAAAAGCGTTTCTACCCATTCCGTTTCTTTGCGTATTGTAATACATTTTTTCTTTAGCCAATAGGCTTCTTTTTGCATGCCTCCACTATCAGTTATTATTGCTTTACTAAATTTTTGATACTGTATAGATTTAGTATAGGTAGGTGGTTCTATAAAGTTTATATTGGTATAAGTAAGTAAGTTCAGTTTAAACTCATCTATCTTTTTTTTTGTACTAGGGTGTAAGGAAAAAATTACTTTGTTCGATAAATTATTTAGGGCACTTAAAATTTCTTTTAATTTAGTTTTATTGCTTTGTGTATAATTGCGGTGTATAGTTGCAAAATAATAAGGATATTTCACCAAAGGTTTTACTAATTTTTTGGTGGTTTTAAGCAAAAGATCTTTCATTAAATCACCCACCACAAAAACATTTACAATTATTTTTTCTTTTTTTAAATTCTCCGCACTTTTTTTATTTACACAAAATAGTAAGTTCGATATTTTATCTGTTTCAATTCTATTTATCTCTTCTGGCATTTCAATATTATAGCTTCTCTCACCAGCCTCAATATGCACTAGCAAACAATTGCACTTCTTTGCGGCTAACGCAGCAGCCATAGTACTATCAGTATCCCCATATACAATTACAATTGTGGCATTTATTTTTTTTAATTCTATTATTAGTTTTTTTTTAATTGCTACAATTCTGTTATTGGTATTTTTAATAGCTACATTCAATGCCTGTGGTAATGGTAATTTTAAATCTTTTATAATATCTCCACTTAATACATTATCGTAATGTTGTGTAGTATCAATACTAATTATATTATTCTTAAAGACATTAAACAAAACAGCATGCTTTATATACTGTGGTCTTGTACCAAAAACCGATACTATCTTAGTACTCATTTGTAATTTTAAAGTTGAGGTTTTTTGTAAAATGTTTCTATAAATGCTACCGTTTTTAAGGCTTCCTGCCCTTCAGTTATACTATTATTTTTCCCTTCCAATGCTTTTACAAGGTCTTCGTATATTTTATCATGATTGCTTACAGAGCCTTTATAAAAACTATAATCATTAGGACTGTTTATTGTTGTTACAATATTTTCATCTAATAGGGTAGGACATTGGTATAAAATTTCATTCATATAGCTACCACCAATTTTTATAGTTCCTTTTTCAGCTACTATGTTTAAACTAATTTCTTGGTTTTTTTCAAAAGCATTTACGGAGTAATGTATGGTACCAATAGTTCCATTTTCCATTTCTAATGTTATAGCCCCTGTATCTTCAAATTCTATGGTAGATGAGTGATATAAATTTTTTCTATAACCGGTCATATTTTTATGCTCACCTAAAATCCAAATCAGTATATCTATATAATGACTAAATTGAGTGTACAAAGTGCCCCCATCAAGATCAAGTGTACCCCTCCACGAATCTGAATAATACATTGCTGGCCTATTCCAAACACAATTAAGGTTAAAACTAAATACCTTACCCAACTTGCCCTTTTCTATTAAATTTTTAAGAGCTATAATAAGTGGGTTATACCTAGCAGATTTTACCACAAATAACTTCTTATTCATTGCTTTAGCCACTGCAATCATTTCCAATCCATCAGTAAAATCTATGCTAAGGGGTTTTTCGCACAGCACATGTTTATTAGCTTTTAAAGATGCTATGGTATGTGCAGCATGCAGCCCATTTGGTGTACAAATACTTACAACATCTATTTCTGTTGAATTTGCTAGTAAATCATTTATTGAGTAAAAGGCTTGTGCTCCAAATGCTAATGCCATTTCATCTGCCTTTTCTTTTATAACATCACAAACCGCTTCCAATTTGCCTACTTTTACAATCTCTTCGGCATGCCGCCTTGCAATTCTCCCACAACCAATAATAGCAAACGATAAACTCATAAGCTGCAATATTCAAAAAAAAATGTGAAACAGCAGCTATTTTCGGCTTTTTTTATTTACTTTTGCACCTGAAATATAAAAAGATAAAACAATAACGTTTTAAACAAAAAATTAATGTCGCATTTAACACTAGAGAGAAAAGCAACTATTTTCTCAACTTATGGCGGAAACGCTAAAAACACCGGTTCAATAGAGGGCCAAATTGCAATGCTTACAGAGCGTATCAATCACATTTCAATGCATTTAAAAACCAATAAGAAAGATTTTTCTTCTCAGCGTGGTTTGATGATGATGGTTGGTCAGCGTAAAAGATTGCTTACTTACCTTAGCAAGCACGACCTTACTGGTTACAGAGCTTTAATTGAAAAATTAGGTCTACGTAAATAAAATTATATGTATTAACAAAGTATTTATTCCCAACAGTGATATACCGTTGGGAATTTATGCTTTAAGTAATGAGGCTAAATCAAACTCGATAAGCTCAGTTTGACAATGTTTTGAATTTTATGTCCTGTTGAGCTTGTCGAAACATGACATAAAATTCAAAATTCAAAAAAATATCAATTTCGACAAGCTTCCCGAAAAACGGGACAGGCATTTTAACATTTTTTTAAATTTAGACACAAGCTCTTACACTAATATTTCTTCATTTATCATTTTGAAAGCACAGACACTTTCAATAAAACAACATTATTATGTCAGCATTACAAGCTAAAAAAATTACATTCGATATTGGCGGCGGTAGAATGGTATCTATTGAAACGGGCAAAATGGCTCGCCAAGCAGATGGAGCAGTTATTGTACGTCAAGGTAACTGTATGCTATTGGCTACAGTGGTAGCAAACAAAGAACCAAAAGAAGGACAATCATTTTTCCCTCTATCGGTTGATTATCAAGAAAAATTTTCTTCAAACGGTCGTATACCTGGTTCATTCTTTAAAAGAGAAGCTCGTTTAAACGATTATGAAATACTTACATCAAGATTAATAGACAGAGCATTGCGCCCATTATTTCCAGAAGATTATGTATGCGATGTGCAAGTTTTAATTTCACTTATTTCTAGCGATGATGAAGTAATGCCTGATTCATTGGCTTGCTTAGCAGCATCTGCAGCACTAGCAGTCTCAGATATTCCAATTCAAGAAATGCTGTCGGAAGTACGTGTAGCAAGGGTAAATGGTCAAATCATCATCAACCCCACTCGTACTGAATTGGCTACGGCAGATTATGAATTTATAATAGCCGCTACCAACAACAATATTATGATGGTGGAAGGTGAGGCAAAAGAATGTAGCGAAGAAGATTTGATTATTGCTATTGAAGCAGCTCACAAAGCTATACAAGGCCATGTAAAAGCACAAGAAGAATTGCGTGCTTTGGTAGGCGTAACTACTAAAAGAGATTATACCAAGCCATACAGAAATGAGGAATTAGATGCAAAAATAATTGCATTCGCAAAAGATAAAATGTATGCAATAGCCTCTGCAGCATCTGCAAAGCACGAGCGTAGCGATGCATTTAGTAAATTATATGATGAAGTAAAAACGCACTTCGGTGAAGATGAAACACTAACAGATGCGGATAAAAAATTGTTTGGCCATTACACAGGAGAGCTACAATACAATGTTGTAAGAGATATGGTATTAAACGATCGTAAAAGATTGGATGGCAGAGGTACAGAAGATATACGTCAATTAGATATGGAGGTAGATATTTTACCAACTCCACACGGATCTGCATTGTTTACAAGAGGTGAAACACAATCGCTTACAACAGTTACATTAGGTACGCCTTTAGATGAATTGTTGGTAGAAAGTGCTCACCATTCTGAATACACTAAATTCTTATTGCATTACAACTTTCCTCCGTTTTCTACAGGCGAAGTAAAAATGATGCGTGG
>JAYVID010000307.1:0-3494 GCA_043770525.1 Ferruginibacter sp. | reverse complement strand
TGATGAATTAAGTAATCAGATGCCCCTTTTTCAATATATGTAAATGCATTGTTTGTTTCATGCTCAGAAGTTAAAACAACAAATGGAATAGAACTATTTAAGATTATCGTGTTTTCAAAATTATCAAAGCCTTGTTTATCTATTTTTGAATCAAAGAAAACAATATCGGGTTTTTGCTTTTTAAAAGCCATCACAAGCTCTTCAACCTCGTTTACATGTATAATATTATTAACCTTGAGGCTGGTTTTTTTTATTAATTCATTCACCAACGTGTACTTTTCCAACACTTTAGTAATAATTATTATACTTAATTGCACAGTATTTTGGTTTTTTTCAGTGGTAAAATACAAATTGTATTTAGTAAAATAAAATTTTAGTTTAAACTTATGTTGCAGGGGGAGTAATATTTCACTATTTTTGATCGTAAATTATATTAAAACCATCAAAGTTTTTAAATTAATACCCAAAGCATGCATAAATTTTTGCTTATAGATGACCATGTGGTTGTAAGGTCTGGTATCAAACTTTTGTTATCAAATCTATACACTGGTTCACAAATACATGAAGCCAAAGATGGTGATACAGCAATGGCTTTTGTTAAAGAAAATCATTACGATTTTGTAATGCTTGATGTACAAATGCCTAATACTGACTCATTTGTTTTAATGGAATTTTTTAAAGCAAATTTCCCTTTGTTAAAAGTATTGGTGTTTTCGATGAATTCGGAAAATATTTATGCTTTACGTTTTATAAAAGCAGGTGCAATGGGCTTTATAAGCAAAGAGGCTCCTTTAGATGAAATTAAAAAAGCTATTGATCAAGTTATCAATGGTAAAAAATATATAAGTGAAGAAATGCTATTTGTTTTAGCCGAAGGTACTTCTTCTGGTAACACTAGTGGTAATCCTTTTAGTACACTTTCTTCAAGAGAATTTGAGATTGTATCTATGTTATTAAATGGCAAAACAATCAGTTTAATAGCTGCAGATTTAAATCTTGGAATTTCTACTGTAGGTACTCACAAAGGAAGGATTTTTACAAAATTAAAAGTTACAAATTTGCTAGAGCTTAAAGAACTGGCCAATTCATATAATTTGAAATAAGGTTAAAAAAAACTTTAAAAAATAGGGTATAAATTGATTTAAGACGATTTATACCTTTTTTTTGCCTATTTTTAAAAAATTTAAATATGAAAATAATTTACATATCAGTATTTATAATGATATTTATAAACACTACTACAAGTGCCCAAACATTGGATAAAATTCCTCCCCCACCTCCTCCTATTGAGAAAGTAGAAAAACTTGATGAAGATGCGTTATTTACAAGAGTAGAAGTTGAAGCTGAATTTCCTGGCGGTGCTAGTGCTTGGCGCAGTTATCTTCAAAATAATTTAAATGCTGGTATTCCTGCCAAAAAGAAAGCCCCCGCAGGTACTTATATGGTTGTTGTTTTGTTTATAGTTGATAAATCCGGTAAGATTTCTAATGTAAAAGCCGAAACAAATCATGGATATGGAATGGAAAAAGAAGTAGTGCGTGTAATAAAAAAGGGGCCGAATTGGACTCCTGCTTTGCAAAATGGAAAAATTGTAAAAGCTTACCGAAGGCAGCCTATAACTTTTGTTGTAAGTGAAGAATAATTAATGACATAATATGTTTCTCCAAAAAGTAATCTCTTTATTAAATACAATATCTACAGAAAAACATTTTCTAAAGGAGCTGTTATTTTAAAAGAAAATGAAATAGAACAAAATGCATATTTTATATTAGTTGGTGCGTTAAGACTATTTTATAATGCTGCTATTAAAGAGCAAACCATACTGTTAAGGTAAAAGAATTCACTAATAACTTCTTTAGCTTTATTCTTTAATACCACGCCCACTCAATTTGCATTGATGCAATTAGAAAAACAACTAAATTTAATAGTTTTTCACTTTGAAATTTTTGTTATTACAAAATTATCAGTACAACAAGGTTCGTTGAGAAGTGTATTTTTCACTTCGCCACTTATGGTAACTAGTAAACTGCTAACCATATATTCATCAGTTAAATTGCATGGCAATAACCTTGTGTCAATTGTAAATTGTTCTTTAATGTAGTATTGATTATCTGTAAAATGTATGAAAGCGGGCTTATCTGTGATTGTTCTAGCAGTAGCTACATCAGAGAAACAGGCTGTATTTTTTTCAATACTTTTTTTACAAGATAAAGATACAATAGTTAATAAAGATAAAACGGCTAGCACTTTCATATTTTATAATATTACTATTGATAGACAATGTGAACTGCATTTTTGTTGCAGATGTTTATTCTTCCTTTCTCTTTACCAGCAAATACCAATCGTTTTCCAATGGTAAATAGCCCATGTCGTAGCAAAAGAAATATGTGTCTCCTTTTTTGTTGGTATAACTATGTGTACCATATTTAAATTGAAAGCCCTTTGCTAATAATTTTTCTCCATTTGCTTTTGCGGTTTCTTGCGCTTCAGGTATAAGGCTTTCTAATATGCGGCGGTTTTTACCTAAGGCATTATTAATATTTCTTACAAGATTTGTAGACGATGATTTTAAGTTATTGTTATATTCGTTTCTGCAATAATCATTGCAAAACTTTTTATCTGCACGTCCTTTTACTGCTGAGCCACAAGTGAGGCATTTTATGGGTTCTTTTTTTGTTATCATAATTGTTTAATTAAAAATGAATTTTTTTGTAGAAAATTATGCAGTTTGTTTTATCCATTCTTCATAAGAAATTATACCCAATTCAGGTTTCCCCTCTCCTTCTAAAATGGAAATTAATTCTAAATAATGTCCATCTGGATCTTTAAAATAAATTGCAACAGCAGGCATCCAAGCAAATACCATTGGCTTTTCTGTTCCATCTTTTAAAAAATTATATGGTTGCAAATTTCGTGACTTCAAAAATAAAATTGATTTTTCTAGAATATCTTTTTTATCACACCGAAAAGCAAAATGCCGTTTTTCTATTTCGGTTGTTGGTTTTTCCCAAAGCCCAAGCATTGCTTCTTTTGGTTTGCCTATCCAAAAAAACACGGCTCTTCTTTCTTTGTCAAAAAAGCATTGTTGTAAGCCCAATATGTTTGAATAGAAATCGATGGACCTATCTAAATTTTCAACAAACAAATGGGTTTCGTAAAGTCCTTTTATCATTATTTTTTTATTTTATGATGGTTTTTTGATTTCTTTTTTAATGTTAGCTGAAAAGCTCAATTTAACTGTTTAAATGCTAGTAGCATAGGTTTACAGCTTACAATATACAACTTTATTATTTAAGTACAACCGTTTACAAACGGATATATACAACTATAAACGACTAAAAAACGAGTTCACTCTTTTTGCCGAATCATCTTTGCATTGTCAAACCGAAACAGGGATTGGCTGAAATAAATAAATTTTTAAAACCGCCACACACATACTCATATAGTAGTTGGGTGTAGCACAAAACGAAACATTATGTACGCATTAAAAAACA
>JAYVID010000306.1:0-8148 GCA_043770525.1 Ferruginibacter sp. | reverse complement strand
CTAATAGCATCACAATTAGTAGTAAGCTTACAACAAATTGTAAGTAGAAACAACAATGCGTTTAACCCAACTATACTTTCTATAACCTCTATACAAGGGGGTAATGCAACCAATATTATACCAAGCGAAGTAAAGCTAATGGGTACTTTTAGAGCCTTGGATGAAGTATGGCGTTTTAAAGCACATGAACTTATAAAAACCCAAACAGAATTGTTAGTAAAAGCAATGGGAGCGGAAGCTATTGTAAATATAGAAGTAGGTTATCCTTTTGTAAAAAATGATGAAGCGCTTTCTGCTTCTTCAAGAATATTGGCTGAGGAATTTGCCGGAAAAGAAAATGTATCTGAAACTGAACTTAGAATGGGTGCAGAAGATTTTGCATATTACTCACAAAAAATACCCGCTTGTTTTTATAGATTGGGTATTGGCAATGTAGCTAAAGGTATTACTATTGGAGTGCACACACCAATTTTTAATATAGATGAGGATGCCATAGAACATGGTATGGGAATGATGGCATGGTTGGGTGCAAAAGGGTAATTCTATTTTGCAAACTCACTCAAATAGGTTTTAAATTTTTCCACTTTTGGCCTTACTACAAATTGGCAATACGAGGCACTGCTATTGTCGTTATAATAATTTTGATGGTAATCTTCGGCTTTGTAAAAAGTAGTAGCTGGTTCTATAATGGTTACAATACTGTTTTTAAAAATACCGCTTGCATCTAACATTTTTTTATAATCTTCTGCAATATTTTTTTGTTCTTCGTTATAATAAAAAATGATACTCCTGTATTGTGTGCCTGCATCGTTGCCTTGCCTGTTAAGCGTTGTGGGGTCATGGGTTTCCCAAAATATTTTTAATAAATCTGCATAAGAAAGTATATTGGCATCAAAAGTGATGCGCAAACATTCAGCATGGTTGGTAGTGCCTGTGCAAATTTCTTTGTAAGTTGGATTTACGGTATCGCCGCCACTGTAGCCACTTTCCACTTTTATTATTCCTTTTGCTAATTGAAATACTGCTTCTGTACACCAAAAACATCCATTACCCAAAGTTGCTATTTCTATTTGTTGTTCCATTATTTTCTTTTGGGTTTTGTAGTTGGTTTAGCAGGCTTATTATTTTCTTTTATGTTTCCTTTTGCATCTCTTATTTGTGTAGGCTGTTCAAATTTTACAGGTTCTGTACCAAGCATCACATTTGCATTGTGATACCATTTTCCATTTCGCCATTTAAATATTTCTTGTTCACCATCTGGTACCAAGGTCCATTTCTTTTTGGGTTCATTTGTTTCAGATACCATTTCATCAAATACAATTACGTCTTGTTCTTTATCATACGTCATTCTTGGCGATGCATATTTTTTAAATTCCATTATAAAACGAGCAGCCATTTTAGGATAGCTACTTTGCTTTTCCATCATAAATATTTTTTTGCCAAACATAGGTTTGCCATCTACAAATTCTAAAATATCTAAAATTTTCTTGTCACTTTTTATGTTGTTTTCATCAAATCCAAATAAAGTATAAATATTATTTTCTCCATCTTTTTTCTGAATAATTTTGTAATAGACAGCCCCCATCCAGCCATTGTTGTCTGCAATTGTATCCAACATATTTTTTGTTATATCTGATTTATCAATTAATCCAAAAAGTTTTAAAGAGCCATCTTCTGTTCTCATTTGTATTGCACCATGTTGTCTAATAATATTTTCATTTATCATAAGTTGCCAAGTGTAAATTCTAAAACTACTATCTGGTGCATATATTTTAGATACGTTTATTATAGAGTCAAAAGGAAAATAAAAAGCGTTTTTAGTTCTTAAAGCTCTTACAAATGTTTTTGTAAAATTGCTATCTGCTAAAAATCTTTCCGCAGCAGATTTACCTTGTACAATAAGAAGCCCCATTTTTTTTAAACTATCTTCTTTTTTTTGCAGATATTTATAGTCTATTGCATTTATTCGTTGAGCATAACTGCTAAAAGTGTACATTAAAATAAATATACAAATAGTAATTTTTTTCATGGCATAAATATATACAATGGAATAGGAAAGAAATTATTTTTCGTTAAAAACGTGCATTTTTAACGAAAACTTATAAAAGTGTTTGAGAAAAAGCATGTAGAGTGGGATAAGCAGCATCTATACTTTCATCATCCAGTTTTACTTCTGGCCTTGTGGTAGATAGGAAAATAGTATGAACACCTAAGTTTCTACCAAATTGCATATCGCTTAAAGTATTACCTACCATCAAAGATTTGGAGAGGTCAATGTCTTTAAATTTTTCAATGGCTTGTAAGCCCATACCAGGTTGTGGTTTTCTATTGGGGCTATCATTCTCTAAATCTGGGCAATAATAAATGGCATCTATTCTACCGCCATGTTGCTCTATATCAGCTTTCATGTTATGGTGTATTTCATGCAAATCAGTTTCTTTGGTCAAACCTTTGCCTACTCCTTTTTGATTGGTAACTACAATGATGTATTTAAAAATTCCTGCAAAGGTTTCAAAAGCCTCAAAAACGCCATCATAAAACCTAAACTCCTCCCATTTATGCACATAATCATTTGCTTTTTCATGATTGATTACCCCATCTCTATCTATGAATAAAGTCCAATCATTATTTATCTCAGCTAATGGAATCATCCTATTTATGTTTTAAGTCTTCGTTTGCTTTTTTAAAATCTTCTGGTATGCCTATGTCTATAAAATATCCATCATTTACCACTGCCATAAATTTTAATTCGTTCACATAACATTCTAAAAAATCTTTTTCAAAAGAAAACTTTTCTGGAAAGATTAATGAAGATAATATTGGTTTATTAATTAAATAAACACCACCATTTATAAGTCCAGCATCCATGTATTTTTTTTCTTCAAAAGCAATTATTTTCATTTGCTCATTTATGCTTACACATCCATACCTATCAAAATTTAACATTGGTTTTAATGATAAAGTGCAAGCTGCATTTGAGGTTGTATGTTGTTTGTAAATAGCAGTATTATCTACTTCAAAAAGCGTATCTCCATTTAATACCAACACATTTTCTTCGGTACAATGGCTTAGTGCTAGTTTTATAGCTCCTCCTGTACCTAGTGGCTCATCTTCTACAGAAAATTTTACATCGAGGTTTGGGTATACTTCATCTACGTAAGCTTCTATTTTTTCATGCATGTATCCAAGTGAAAACACAAATGAATTTACTTTTTGGTTTAATAAACTTGCTATAACCCAATGTAGAAAAGGTTTTCCGGCTACTGGTGCCATACATTTAGGTAAGTCTGCCACTTCAGATCTCAATCTTGTACCAAGGCCGCCAGCAAGTATGATGCATTCTTTAATCATGCTTAATTAAAGTATGCTTTCTCTACCAATTCGCAAATAATATGCCCTACCAGTATATGACTTTCTTGTATTCGTGGAGTATCAGTAGAAGGTACGTTCAACAATAGTTCACAAACATCTTTCATTTTTCCACCAGTAGCACCAGTAAAACCAATGGTTGTCATTCCTTTTTCTTTTGCTGCATTTATAGCATTTATAATGTTTCCACTATTGCCAGATGTACTTAGGCCTATCAATACATCTCCTTTATTTCCAATACCAGAAATCATCCTTGAATATACTACATCAAAACTATAATCATTTGCTACAGCAGTAAGGTAAGAGGTATTTACATGCAGTGCTTCGGCAGGTAAAGCATGTCTGTCTGTGTAAAATCTACCACTAAATTCTGCTGCTAAATGTTGTGCATCTGCTGCGCTGCCACCATTACCACAGAATAAAACTTTGTTGCCGTTTTTAAATGCAGTAGTAATTATTTCTACTGCATTGGCAATGGTATTTATCAAAACTTCATCAGCCAATAATGTCTGTTTTACATCTATCGAAGCTTGTATTATATTCGTAATAGTATTTTTCATTTTTATTATTTATTGCAAAATAAGTAAATAATTCTTTAAGCTGTCCAAGTGGTTAATCCAAACTTGGTAAATGAATATTTTTTTATATCTCCTCCAAATTTTTCTAAAGCATTTATTACTTGGTATCTCGTATTGCCAGGGCAATAAAAAATCATAAAACCACCACCACCTGCACCACTTATTTTACCACCAGTAGCACCAGCAGCTTTAGCTGCATCATATATTGCTTCTATACCAGCGTTGCTTATGCTAGCGGCCATATTTCTTTTTTGTGCAAATCCATAATCAAGTATAGCACCTATTTCATCCACTTTTCCTTTTAGTAAAGCTTCTTTCATCATTTGTGCTTGCTCTTTTAGGTTGTGCATGGCATCTATGCTTTTTTCATTGTTGCCTTGCACATTTTTTACTTGCTCTTTTATGATGCTTGCACTTTCTCTAGAGGTAGAAGTAAAAAATAGCAATAAATTATTTTCTAACTCATGCATATATTGTGAGCGAATACGAAGAGGATTTACAATTACTTTATCCTCTTTGTAAAACTCCATAAAGTTTACTCCACCAAAAGTGGCAGCATATTGGTCTTGCCTCCCACCAGCTAGTTTTAAATCATTTCTTTCAATATCAAAAGCATAATGTGCTATGTCATAATCACCCAATGGAAGTTTGAGCATTTCTACAAAAGCTCCTAGAATAGCCACTACAAGTGTAGATGATGTGCCCAAGCCAGAGCCTGCAGGTGCATCTACAAATGTGCTTAGCCTAAAACCTTTTTCTGGAAAGTCATAGTCTTTTTGTATGCGATTGTATACAGCCTTTAATAAATCTAAAGTACCATTTATGGGCAATGATTTTGCAAATGTATATTCTTCTTGTTCGTTTCTATCTTGTGCTTGTACAATTATTTTTTGTTCATCTAATATTTCAATACTTGCATGCGCAAATAATGAAACAGTTGCATTTAAAATAGCTCCACCAAACATATCTGCATACGGGCTCACATCTGTACCACCGCCTGCTAGGCCTATACGTAAGGGAGCTTTACTTCTATAAATCATAATTTTAATTTTTGTGACATAGTATTTAGTGACTTTTAAAAATAAAAACTCGGATTAAATCTTAATTTTTTGTTTACTCCAATATGCTGTTTTGATTATCCAAAAAAATATCCTCAGACATTTTTTTATAGATTTTATAAAATTTTGTTTGTCCAATATTTCTTTTTGGTATTGAGCCATTTGGTATAGTTTTTCAAATCTTACCTCTTTTAATAATCCGTCTCTAATCATATCTGCATTTGTAGATTCCAAATTTGATAAAATTGCTAACTCATTTATACTTGCAATATCTCTTAAATTTTTATTTTCCGCTGCCAAAGTTGAGTTTGCTTCCCTCCATTGTTTTGCAGTGCATTTAAAAAGAGCCACATTTAGTAAATCTGCCTCGTCAGCGTAAGCTAGCCATTCATTTTGCTTAGAATAATTTGTTTTTGGTAAGATAAAATCTTTAACTGCCTCGGTTTGAATCGAGTAATTTACCTTGCTTAATACTCTTTTTACATTCCATTCTAAATTGAATTGATTGCTTTCTATTTCTTTAACACGTTGATATTCTTTTATTAAGTATAATTTGAATGTTGGACTTAACCAAGTTGCAAATTCAAATGCAATGTCTCTATGTGCGTATGTACCACCATATCTTCCAGATTTAGATATTATTCCTATTGCATTAGTTTTCTCAATCCAGCGTTGTGGGGTTAATGAAAAAGCATTAGAACCTGCTTCGTTTTTAAAGGCATCGAATTCGATGCCTTTAAAATTTCGATTGTGCATTTGTTCCCATAGTCCTATAAATTCAATGGTGTTTTTGCTTCTTATCCAGTTTTGAATAATATAATTAGTTCTACCTATATCTTTAAATTTAGCCATATCTGTAAGTGAAATATATTCTTCTTTATTATTTGAATATAAAACGACTTCAAGATTGTTTACATTTAATTTTATAGCTAATTTTTTAAAATATACTACCCTTTTGAACTACTAAAAAATACTTAGTAATTGTATCTTATTCTACTTTTCTTTTGTCTTCTAATCGAACTTGTCGGAAATTCCGAACAGTTCGATTTCTTTCAAATTCCTCTGCTTTAAAATATTTTTTATATGTTTATTTCTAGTAGATTTTGCCTAAAAGTAATTAATCTCTTTTGTCTAATATCCAAAAATCTATTGTCTATTTCCTGCAATTGCCTCCACCATCTTCTCCCAGCTAAATTTCTTTTTTTCTTCTTTCAAATGCTCCATAAAAAATTGCTCATCTTTTGTAAAATAGGCAACTATTTTTTCTGCTATTGATGCAGCATTGGGTTCTGCTACCAATCCCACTTTTCCATCTGGCACCAATGAAGGTAAGCCTCCTACATTGGTTACAATCATTGGTATTTCAAAATGATAAGCTAAGGGAGTTACACCACTTTGTGTTGCATTTCTATAGGGTTGTATTACCATATCTGCTGAGCAAAAATAATTGCGTACTTCACTATCAGGTATAAAATCCGTTTTTAAGATAAGCATATCTTCTAAACCTAGCCTAGCTAATTGTTCATCAAACGGTTTTCTATCTTCATAAAATTCACCTGCTATTAAAACCTTAAAACTATTGTTGCCACTAGCTTTTAATATTGCCAGTGCATCTAATAAAATATCAAGTCCTTTGTATTTTCTTATAAATCCAAAAAACAATATTATTTTTTCTTCTGTATCTATGCCAATATTTTTTCGTGCAATGGCTTTGCTTATTTTTTCTCCAAAATTATCATACAGGGGATGTTGAACAAGTTGTACAGGTTTAGCCGCATCAAATATTTTTAAATCTTGCATTACCTTTTCACTCATTACCACTACTTCATCTATGGGCTTCAAAAAATATTTTGTAAATGCTTTATCGCCTTTTCTTTTTTCGTGTGGGATAATATTGTCTGCAATGCATACAATTTTTGTATGCTTATTTTTTTTTGCAATACGTAAAATTGTACCAAGGCATGGTCCCATTAAAGGCAACCAATACCTTACTAAAATGATATCAGGTTTTAGTCGCTTTAATTCATTTCCTACTTTTATCCAATTGGTAGGTAAGATAGAATTTATACAAACTTTTATTTTTAAATTGTTGGGTGCAGGTTCATCAGAATATTGTGTAGTGCCTGGAAAAATAAAATCAGGATATTGTAATGAAAAAGTATAAATGCTGGTATCAAACCTCTGTTGCATAAATTGCTTTGCAAGCCTTTCATTAAAAGTAGCTAAACCACCACGAAGGGGATGTGCCGGCCCTATGATTACAACTTTAGGCATGCTACAATCCCATTTTTTGTTCAATCAAATAATTATTTCTTTCTGTAGAATTTCTAGCAATCAATTCACCAATAAACCCTGCTAAAAATAGTTGTACTCCAATTGTCATTATGAATAGTGCAAAGAAAAACAATGGTCTTTGAGTCATACCTGTAGCATCAAAAAAGAATTTTGAAATAGTGAGGTAAGTAAAAATGCCCAATCCAATAATAAAAGCCAATGTGCCCCATAATCCAAAAAAGTGCATAGGTCTTTTACCAAACTTGCCTACGAACATAATAGAGAATAAATCTAGAAATCCATTCACAAAACGCTCCCAACCAAATTTTGTAACACCAAATTGGCGAGCCCTATGTTCTACAACTTTTTCACCTATTTTTCTAAAGCCAGCCCACTTTGCAAGTATAGGAATGTAGCGATGCATTTCACCATATACTTCTATACTTTTTACAACTTTCTTTTTATATGCTTTCAAGCCACAATTAAAATCATTAAGTTTTATTCCACTGCTTCTTCTTGCAGCAGCATTAAATAATTTTGAAGGAATATTTTTTGTAAAAGTATTATCGTATCGTTTCTTTTTCCATCCACTCACAATATCAAAATTCTCTTCTAATATCATTCTGCGAAGCTCAGGTATTTCATCTGGGGAGTCTTGCATATCCGCATCCATGGTAATAATTACCTCACCTTGTGCAGCTTTAAATGCCTCGTTTAGAGCTGCACTTTTACCATAGTTTCTTTGAAATTTAATTCCTTTTACAGCGTTGTTTTTTGTACGAAGTTGTTCTATAACCTCCCAAGAGTTATCGGTGCTGCCATCATCAACCATAATAATTTCGTAGCTGTAATTATTTGCAGCCATTACT
>JAYVID010000305.1:0-27572 GCA_043770525.1 Ferruginibacter sp. | reverse complement strand
ACCTAAAGTCCATGCTACACCAGCATTATCACTGTAATAAACTCCATTTTCGCTTGCTACCAAAATACGTCCTGTAATTTCATTAAATACAATTCTATTTATTTCCCCAAAAGTATAATTATTTAATCTTGCAAAATTTGCACCTCCATTTGTTGAATTAAATAACCCAGCTGCATTGTAATAGTATAGCACGTTACTGTTTGTTGGACTTACAGCAACAGCAGTAATACCATTTACTGCAAGCAAATCATCATTAACAGAAGCCCAATTTATTCCTTTATCGGTAGATTTAAATAATACACCAGTTTCTGAACCAGCGTAAATTATATTGGGATTGCTATGCGATACCGCAATAGAATAAATATTTGTTTGAGTGTTTGATTTGTTACCTGTGCCTTGCTCAAAAGTTTCAAGTGGCCCAAGTGGAGTCCAATTTGCAGCGGCTGCATTTCGTTGTACAAGGTTTTTATTGAGCTGCTCTCCTATTTTCTTATAGTAATTGGGAATAATTTTTATACTGCCATCTTTTTTTATAAAAGGCATTTGCTCATTTCGCCATCTTAAATATGCAGTAATATATGGCTCTTCTTCTCTAAATTCTTCGTTTCTATCATGTTGAGAAATGTGCTCATTACTTTTTTTATATGTGGCAATTAATGAGTCTATTGTTTTAATGTTTGGATTGCTCCAATCCACTTTATTATACCAACTCGGTTTTGGTAAACCTTGAGGCAACCTAAAAATATTCTGTTGAGCATAAACGTTTGTAAAGCAAAAAAATGCAATTATTACAAAAAATAGTTTTAGTAGACTTTTTTTTAACATAATGAGGGATTTAAAAATTGCTTCGCTAATATATAGAATGTTTGTTTAAATTTACTTAAACTTTTGCTTATTAAGCATATAAATACCTTGTAGTTACTAAATTATTTTATTAAAAAATATTGTAGGTTTTAGTTATGCTTAGCTACTTATCTGCGCTGCATACCAACAACGGCAGCTCTAAGATTATGCAACGGCGTTATAGGAAGCATTAAAAATATACGCCAACAAGTGCAAAAATAGAATCCCCTTACTGCCGTTTACTTTCCATTGCTTAAATAATATCAAAAATGAAAGTATAAAAAAAGCTAGACTTTATTTGTAGTAAAAAAATAATAACTACTTTATCTAATCATTGTTAATACACAAATCCGTGATTTCAAATTACCTATTGTTGAATTATTTTCTCTGTAATTATATAATTTTTACTGTTCGTTACCCTTAAAAAATAAATCCCTTTTGTAGGTAATGCATTAAAATTTACAACTTGCTGTTTTGCAAAAACTTTTTTAGTAAGTACAACTTTTCCGTTTTCATCAAAAATTTGGATGCTGTAATTTTCTTCTTTTGGAGAAAAGATTGTAACAACAAAGTGATCTTTAAAAGGGTTCGGTGCAATATCGACTTTAACCGTTTCGCTAATAATTGAGTTGGAATTAATTGTAGATAAAGAGATATTTGAATTTGATATCCGATTAGCAGAAGTGTTAATCAACAAAGCATCGTCTATAAACATGAACCGGTTGCTATTATTACCAAAGGAAAGCCTAACGTTTGTTGTATTTGGAGGAACAGAAAAGTTTACTGTGTATTTTGTGTAATTTTTGTTTATAGAGCTTGGTATATAAGTAGATCCAATACTAATTTGTGTTTCACCATTATAACATTGATACAAAATATTTCCTCCACCACTGCCCACCCCGCTAAATTTAAACCAAGCGCTATAACTTAGGTTATCTCCTACAGCAAAGCCAGTAGTTATTCTCTGGCAATCACCATCCCATGCTTTTTGTAAAGAGTCGCAGGTAGTGCCAGAGCGTTGATTAGTGGTACTTACAGATGGATTACCCCACAATGTCCATGCGAATTTACCTTGCTCAAAACCTGGGTTTACCAAAAGATTATTTGAGGATGCAGGTTGTATATATGTTTGTGCAATCTGCCATGCATTTGTTCTGGCATATTGTAATTCTACATTTGTAAGCAATGTATTTGATGGGCTTAAAGGAGGCGGTGCATAATTTGATCCCTGAGGATTTCTACCAGAGAGTATAGCAAAAAATACACAAGCATTTAAATAGGAACCCCGTTTAGATGGATGTACGGTATCAGGATCGTATAAATCAAAATTTGGTTTTTCTGCTTTCGCTTTTTCCCAAGCCTTGCCGCACGGTACTACAATAGCGCCTATCTCTTTAGCTATTTGTTCAAAATTATATACATAAGTTGGAAATTTGTACCAATCATTTTTATAAGCCCATGTCATGTAAATAACTGTTTTGGCATTTACAGCTTTTATAGCGGAATCAAATAATCTAACGTATTTAAAATATTGCTGCGGATTATCGTAGGGTCTTAAACTTTGCTCCTGCAGTACCACATAAGCCCAACCCCCTTGCCTTATTTTATTTAAGGCTTTTTGATTAAAATCTTCATAATGCCCCTCTAAAGTTTGGCCACCTTGTATTGCATGGTCACCGAGTGTGTAGGTTAAATTATCTGCAGGACTCATGGAGTTAGAAATTCCATTAAAACTAATAGGCAACTCAGGATTATTAGCATCTAGATTGCTATAGTAGGTAAAACTATTGCCAATGAAAAGTACTTTTTTTTGTTGTGCATAGGTAGTAAAACAAACTCCAATCGACATAATAATACACAAAACACCTGTAGTAAAATTTTTACTTTTCATAGCTTACTTTTTGATTATTAAGATGTAGTGCTAAAATTGTACCAGAATTATTTTCAAATTAATTTTATGGTAAGGTTTTAGACTTAATAAGTAAGGATACGAAATAATTTATAAGAATTTTATGTTTTGTTTTTAGCAATTACCAATTTATTTTTTATGGCTTACTTCATACAGCATAGTTTGCATTTCCTTTTCAGAATAATCTACTAGTCCAATACATATATATCGTTCACAGATACAAATGGTATTGGAGATAAAGTATAAATTTCATTAGATTTTTCTTGGCGCATTCGCACAGCTTTGCGCTCGCCTACAACATTGTACATACCTGTATACATGTATATGCTATCAATTTCAGTTGTAGAAGAGAGTTCGCTTTCAGTTTTAGTAATGTAATTTTTTGGGGAGGTTTTTGTATTACCATCGGAGCAACTGAAAATTAATAAGAGTAAAAATAAAAAAGGGGGTATGATATTTTTCATGGTTGATGGTTGAAAAGATGCAATGCTTCTGCTATTAGTTACAATCATTACCTAGTTTGGTAGTAATTTTATAAAAAAAATCTGTTCAATGCGGTGTTTGAAAAGATTCTTTAACATACAAAAGACAATTTGAGCATAATAATTTTCGAAACTATTTATCTAAAATAATTGCCATTACACATAATATTCTTAATTTTAATTATGATTAAGCATCAAGATACATTAAATGATTTGCAACTAAACCTACTTAATAGCTTAAGTTATATTAAGTCTAAAGAGCGCATTAGTGAATTAGAATCTTTGATAAATTTTTATTTAGAAAAAAAGCTTGATGAAAGTATAGAAAAAGTAGAAACTCAACGTAATTACACAGCTGATGTATATGAAGCTTGGTTAAATGAAAATTGTAAAAAAAATACAGCTTAATGAAAGTTGTTTTAGATACCAATTGCTTTATTAGTTGTATTGGTAAAAAATCATTGTATAGAAATGTATTTGATAAATTTTTAGACAGTTCTTATGAATTATGTTTATCAACTGAGGTATTGTTAGAATATGAAGAAATATTCACACAAAAATGGGGGCAAGAAGTAACCGAAAACTTATTCGCTAGAATGCTTAAAGCTACCAATATTTCTTTCTTTAATAATTATTTTGATTTTAATCTTAGCAATGACGCAGATGATAATAAATTTATAAATCTATATATTGCTCCAAATTCTGATTTTCTTGTAACCAATGATAGCGATATTTTGCGACTAAAAAACAATCCTTTTCCTCCTTTAAAAATAATTACGTTGCAAGAATTTAGTGGATACTTGGTGTAATAAATGATAATTTTTTTTGCCCTTGTTGGTTTAACAAAATAATTAAAAAATTTCAAAGTAATTGGTTTAGCTCTTGAAGCGACTGCCGTTAGTATGCAGCTGAGCTATGGCAGCACAAGCATACCAGCAACACTTAACGAAACTTTAATGTATAAAATATTAGGGTAGTGCTATACAAATTGTTGGTACGCTTGGTTACTCATCTGAACTGCATATCAACAACAGCAGCCCTAGGATTATGCAATGGCGTGATAGGAAGGATTAAATATATATGCCGGCAAGGGTAAAAGAACCTTCGCATCATTTCTGCTAGTTGAGAGGGAAGGAAGTCTAAACTTTATAATTGGGATTAAATTCTATATAATCTTCAATAATTTCTTTAATGGTAAAATCACCGTTCAGCAAATTATACGTTTTAATAAAATCATTCAATTCTTCTTTGCTAAAAACTGGGCTAGATAAAACTTCATAATCGCCATCTCTTAATAATGACAAAATTATTTCTTTGTAACTACCTTCTCTCACATCAATACATTCATCAAAGCCATCATCACAAGTCCAAAATTCATACCTTCTAACAAACATTGCTTCATTGGAATTTAAAAACCAGGTTTTAGCTTTTTGATTATCGCTCCAAGATGTAGTATGGTCTCTAAAGCAAAATAAAAACCCTCTTTTAAAATCATCTGCGGTTAAAATATCTTCATCAAAATTATCAACACCCCAAGCTTCTCTATTTGCATTAAATATTTCTTGTACATCATTGCCACTTAACTGTTCATTAATAAATTTTGCTCTCGAAATATAAGTGGGATTATTTGTAGCTTCTAGTTCATTTATAATTTTAAGATAAATATCAAGTGGTTCTGATAAATTATTTGTTCTAATGGGAGCTAGGATGCTAGTGGACTGAATACTATCTAACATTTCTTTATTAATTTGTGGTAATTTGCAAACTAAAAACCAATTGGGTTCTTTTTAAAAAAAGCTCTGAGCATAGATGCATACTCAGTTGTATCTAATAAACTTTCGTTATAATATTTTAGAATTTTATTTTTTGCTTCATTCTTAAGTTCAGGATTAGTTTCAGGATAGCCCTTTGCTAAATCATAAATATCTCTTACGGGATTTAATACAGTTCTTCTTTGCTCATTTAATAATTCTCTATCTAATTCCAAAAGCTCGATTGTTTTTTCTCCTCTAAGAGTATTATCAATTCCTTTTGGAATTTCTTCGTTAAACGTTATAAACTCTTCTACATTTTCAAAATTAGGATTAAGAAAAAATGGAACTTCATTCGCAACATCATCATTATGAGAAACCGCTCTTGTTGCTGTATCAATTAATGGGAAAAGATTTTTCTTGTAACGTTGATTACATTTTTCACAAGAAAGTAGCAAATTGTCCCATTCATAAGCCAACCAATAATAACCCGGCTTGTTCATATTTTCATTGTCTTGAACCCAACCCGCTTTTGGCCTAAAATGTTCTACATCACCATAGCTAATATGACCAATTTTAGATTCGCAAAAACAACATTTATAATATTGGATTTCGATAAGTAAATCTTTTACTGATTTATTCCCATAAATATTACTATCAAATTCTGTTGATAAGAATTCTCGTTCTCCATTATTGAAGCGTTGCTCAAATTGTGTAGCAGCATTTTTTCCTTGAACGAGTAAAACATTTGGTGCAGTTGAATTGGCTCTTTTGGTAATCCTAATCATAAAAACTAATTGCTTTTAGATTTTATGAAATCCGCTGCTTTTCTTATGATTTGCATTGCTTCAATATCTGTATCATTACTACCTGTGGGAAGATTATTAGCCATTTCATTTAACTTAAAAAGCCGTTTTTCCTCTTCTTTTGTAAGTTCATTCTTTTTTAACAAGGTAGTTCTCTCTTTTAGTTCATTTTCTATTTCAACATTTCTGGCTGTGCCTCCAAATAAATCACTACTCATAATTTGGTCAAGTCTCCAATTTCTTACACTATCTATATCGTTGTCAATAATTACCTTATCTCCTTCTTTTCTTAGCACTACAAGATTTGCATCTTTTGGTGCAGATTGCACTACCAATGGGCTATGTGCCGTAACAATAAATTGACAACTAGGGAATTTATCCGACAAGTATGTAAAAATATTGCTTTGCCATTTAGGATGCAAATGCAAATCAATTTCATCTACTAATACTATTGCAGGCTCAGCCAAAGGATTATCACTATCTGGATTATCTCTAAACATTCTTGCTGCCAAATCTACCATCCAAGCTATCATAGTTCTATATCCTAAACTTAATTCCTGTAATCTTCTCCAACCAAAATCGGTTTGAAATTCTATGGTCGATTTTAAATCATTTTTTTCAGGCTCAGTAAATCTAACATCAGTAACATCCGGTAATAAATCAATTAAAGTTTGTTTTACTATATCTCTCTTTTTTAATGCAAAAGCTTTAATACTTGATTCTTTACTAGCTGCGTAATCCAATTGCAACAGCCATTCCTCTGCATTTATTAATTTTTTTGAATCGTCAAAAAGTGTTTCAGAATTGTCGTTTGTTAAAGTGTCTGCAAACGAAATTGTTCCCATTACCCGATTAGCTCCAAAGGAATAAATTCTCATAGAGTATTTTTCTCTGTTAAATCTATTTCTAAAGAATTCTCCCTCATTTGAGTTGCTAAGACTATTACCTTCTTCATTGGATTCCCAAATAATACCTAATTTATTCGTATCAGAAAAATTATCTATATTATTATCGCTTTTTTTTACTAAAACCGCATTAATTGAAATCTTATATGCTTTATTTTTTTGATTAGGTTTAAGACCTCTATGTAAATTAAAATAGAAACCATTTGGATTTGTAAAATCAGAAATTTTAACAATTTCTAAAGATGATATTGCTTGCAATAGCGAAGTCTTCCCTAACCCATTATCTCCCAATATAACCGTCCATTTTTTCCAATTACCTTCTCCATCACTTAAATCGAGTATTTGTTTATTTGCAAAACTTCTAACTCCATCTAGTTCTAGACTTAAGAAATAAATTGGTTCTTTCATTTTCTAACTATTTTAATAAAAATTCTTTTGCCAAATATAATATAATCTTAGGCAATAGCAATTTGGGGGTAAAATTGTGTTGGTAAAAGCCCAATAAACCCCCACCGCCCAACCCAGCAAGGATAGCAGCGGAAATCCTTTTTTGACCCGATTCGAAAAAAAAATTGCGGCGAATAGCCTTTTAATAGATGCTCCTTAAAGCTCCATAGCCAACGCTCCAAAAAAAATAAACTCCAATAAAACCTATAAGGTCTAAGCAAGTATCTTTATTTTACAAAGTCTCTGAAAAGACCTTATAGGTTTATGAAAGCAGCTTAGCACCACATACCAATAGCACTACAAAAAAACGGTTGCTTTTTAGTACCTTCGCCACACTAAAATAACAGCAACAACAAGCATGGAACTTACTAAAAATTTTGAGCCCCAAGAGATAGAGAAAAAATGGTACAGCCATTGGATGAATAATGGGTATTTTAAAAGTGTGCCTGATGGGCGTGAAGCATACACGATTGTGATGCCGCCGCCTAACGTAACGGGTGTGCTGCACATGGGGCATTGTTTAAATAATACGATACAGGATATATTGATTCGTCGTGCTCGTATGCAAGGCAAAAATGCGTGCTGGGTGCCTGGTACAGACCATGCTAGTATAGCTACAGAAGCTAAAGTGGTGGCTATGCTGCGGGAGCGGGGCATTACAAAATCATCGCTTAGTAGAGAGGAGTTTTTAAAATATGCTTGGGAGTGGAAAGAGAAATATGGTGGTATTATTTTGGAGCAATTGAAGAAAATGGGTTGCAGTTTGGATTGGGATAGAACAGCCTTTACCATGGACCCCGACTATTACAAATCGGTAATAGAAATATTTGTACGCTTGCATAAAGATGGTATTATTTACAGAGGGCTTCGCATGGTAAATTGGGACCCTGCAAGCAAGACAGCCCTGAGCGATGAAGAAGTAATTTTTAAAGATATTGACAGCAAATTATATTATCTAACGTATCCCTTTGCCGATGGTAGTGCAGGTGGTATAACCGTGGCTACTACTAGGCCTGAAACGATTTTGGGAGATGTGGCTATTTGTGTAAACCCTACAGATGAACGTTATATTTCGCTTATTGGTAAAGAAGTTTTAGTGCCCATCATCAACAGAAAAATAAAAATAATAGGTGATGAATATGTAACGGCGGAATTTGGAACAGGCGCACTAAAAGTAACGCCTGCGCATGATAAAAATGACAATGAGTTGGGCAAAAAGCACAACTTAAAAGCATTGAATACCTTGGATGAAGAAGGAAAATTTACGTTGGAAGAATTGGAAGATGATTTGATAAATGATACCATTACTTCATACTCAGGTGTAGATCGTTTTGTGCTTCGCAAAAAAATTGCAATAGATATTGAAGCTGCTGGTGGCTTGCAAAAAATAGAAGATTACAAAAGCCAGGTAGGCACGAGTGAGCGTACTGGTGCGGTTATTGAAAGCAGGCTTTCGCTACAGTGGTTTATGGATATGAAAAAGTTTATAGCCACCAACCCAGATATAGCAGCGGCTGTAGCAGATGAGCGCATAAAATTTCATCCGCAAAAAGCAAAGAATACATACTCCCATTGGATGGATAATATTAAAGACTGGTGTATAAGCCGACAATTGTGGTGGGGGCAACAAATACCTGCGTGGTATGATGAAGAGGGAAGATTTGTGGTGGCAGAAAATGAGGAGAAGGCAAAAGAAATGTTCAATATTCAATTTTCAATTAGCAATGCACAATTGAAGCAGGACGAAGATTGTTTGGACACATGGTTCTCCTCATGGCTTTGGCCAATGGAAGTTTTTAAAGGAATAAGCAACCCTAACAATGAAGATATAAATTACTACTATCCTACTACCACGCTTGTTACTGGGCAAGATATTATTTTCTTTTGGGTAGCTCGTATGGTAATGGCAGGCTATGCGTTTAAACAAACACAGCCTTTTAAAGATGTATATTTTACTGGTATGGTGAGGGATAAACAAGGGCGTAAAATGAGTAAACAACTAGGCAACTCACCCGACTTGCTTTTGCTTATAGATCAATATGGTGCTGATGCGGTAAGGTTTGGGATAATGATAGCATCGCCTGCGGGTAATGATATTTTGTTTGATGAAAGTGCGCTAGAGCAAGGAAGAAATTTTAATAATAAGATGTGGAATGCGTTGAAGCTTCTTAAAATTTGGAAATCTAAAGCAGTTGAGTTAGGATTTAAAAAATACACGTTTGACTCAATAGAAGAAGCAACTGAAATGTTTGCAAATGATTGGTTTCAAAATAGACTTGATGAGGTGAGGGCCGAGGTTAATTTATTAATGAAACAATTTAAACTTAGCGAAGCTTTGAAAGTTATTTACTCGTTAATATGGAATGATTTTTGCAGTTGGTATTTGGAATGGGTAAAACCAACTTCTCAAGAACAAGTTTCTGAAATGACTTATTTTAGAACTGTTTATTTCTTTTCAGAATTAATGCATTTCCTTCATCCATTTATGCCTTTTATTACAGAAGAAATCAATCACTTACTTCATGATGAAAACGAAGGAGATTTATGTATTAAGATTTTAAGTTCTGATGTTTTACCAACTAGTAAAATTTTAGCAGAAGGAGTTTTGCTAAAAAACATCATAAGCGGCCTACGTGATGTGCGTAATAAAAATCAAATAAAACCAAAGGAAACGATAAAGGTTCACATACAAACTGCCGAAGCTACTGTGTATAAAAGCATAGAAAATATTTTGGCAAAGCAAATAAATGCTGACACTATCAATTATGTAACTGATGCAGTGGCAGGAACGATAACAACTGTAATTGGTAAAGATAAATTTTACATAGAAACAGAGCAACCGCTAAATACAGCCGGGCAAAAAGAAGATTTAGAAAAAGAACTAGCACACTTAAAAGGATTTTTGGTAAGTGTAGAAAAGAAACTGGGCAATGAAAAATTTGTTGCCAATGCAAAGCCAGAAGTGTTAGCTATTGAGAACAAGAAAAAAGCAGATGCGTTGGAGAAAATTGAGATAATTGAGGAAAGTTTGAAAAGCATGTAATAAATTAAGTAAAAATTATTTTATGAAAAAGATATTTTTTGTTGCACTTTTTACGATTCTTTTTATTGGGAAAAGTTTTAGTCAGTCACAAATGGAGTTGAACTCAATATCATATAAAAAGTACGAAAAGGCAGATGTAAAAATGACGCTGCTTTATAAAAAAATTCTTAAAAGCATTACAAGTAGTACAAAAAGAACATTGTTTGTAGAATCGCAAAGGGCATGGATAAAATACAAAGAGGCTGAGGCAAAATCTCAAGAAGCGATTTTTGGTGATGGTAGTATGAGCCCTATGATATACTCAGCCAGCCTTTCAACAAGTACAGAAGAGCGAATAAAGCTTTAAAAATCTATGCTACGTTTCTTTAAATTTTTTAAATTAATTTAACGTTTAGAAAATCAGGATTTAATAATATCATAAAATTGTGGCAAGTAAATTGCTAATAGCCACCGATTGGCTATTTTTACTACTAAAATAATAAACTGCGTACTTTTTTTAAAATATTGTGGATGGGCATTGTAGCATTGCTTTTTTGGCTTTTGCTGGCAGCTATCTGTTATTTTATTTATCCAGATAACAAATTTGTATTTTACTTTTTATTAATTGATTTTATAGCTATTTGGTTTATAATATTTAAAAAGTTTAAACATAAAATATTTTCCCTTTACCCATTATTGATTTTAATAGGGTTTTATGGTTTACTACATTTACCTTCTGTACAAACAAAAATTACAAAAAAAGCAGCTGCTATATTTTCTGAAAAACTAAAAACCAAGGTAAGTGTAAAATCTGTAGACATTGGTTTTTTTAACAAGCTGATGGTGGAAGGTGTACTAATAGAAGATTTAAAAAAAGATACCTTATTATATGCAGGAACAATAAAAGGCAATGTAAATGATTGGTTCTTTTTTGAAGAAAAAATAAATATTGAAAATATAGGACTAGATGATGTAGTAATAAAACTGAATCGTTCAGATTCTGTTTGGAATTATCAATTTATAACAGATCTTTTTGCCTCTCCAAAAAGTAAAAACAAAAAAGGCAGTAAAGATCCTAATGTAGATTTGAAGGAAATGCATTTTACCAACATTAAATTTAGTAAAATAGATGGATGGATAGGTGAGGATATGATTGTGAGCCTCGATAAAATGGATGTAACGACTAATTTAGTAGATATTGAGAATAAAAAAATTTATGTAAAAGAGGTATTAATAACCAAGCCATTTTTTGCACAAAATGATTATGACGGCAATAGACCAGTGAATAATAAACCGAAACCACCTAAGCCCATATCGCTTGATAAATTTAGATGGAACAATGATGGGTGGGATATAAAATTGGAAAACCTAGAGCTAAAAGATGGTGCCTACAAAAATGACAAACAAACAGACTACCCTGCTTATGTAAACCAATTTGATGGGCAGCACATTTTTTTTAATAATATAAATGGTATAATTAAAAATGCTGCTTTTGTAAATGATACAGTAAAGGCAACGATTGCTATTGTAGGTAAAGAGAAAAGTGGATTGGAAATTAAAAAGCTTGATGCCCTTTTTAAATTTACGCCTACCATGATGGAATTTAAAAAACTTGATTTAATTACAAACAGCAGTCATTTGCAAGATTACTATGCTATGAACTACGAAAGTTTTAACAAAGATTTTAGCAGGTTTTTGGAAAATGTAACTATAAATGCCTCATTTAAAAAAAGTACTTTAACCACAAACGACTTAGCCATATTTTCTCCAAATTTAAAAAAACTTAATCGCATTTTTTCTTTAGAAGGGGATGCAAATGGAACTATTGTAAATTTTAAAGCAAAAAACTTAAAAATAAAAACTGGTAATAGTTACCTAGAAGGAAACATATCTATGAATGGGTTGCCAGATATAAACAGCACTTTTATAGATTTAAATAGCAAACAACTTAACACAACTTACACAGAAGTAGCATCGATGGTGCCTGCAATAAAAGAAATTACAAAACCTGCACTAAACAAATTAGGAGCAGTAACTTTTAAAGGTAATTTTACCGGCTTTATAAAAGACTTTGTAGCCAATGGTACATTAACATCTGCCATGGGAAATATTACTACAGATGTAAACATGAAAATACCCGATGGCAAACCTGCAAAATATAAAGGTACTATTATAAGCAATGGTTTTAAATTAGGGCAGTTTATTGGTGTAAAAGAATTAGGAGATATAGCACTCAATGTAGATATTGATGGTACTGGTTTTGGTTTAAAAGATTTGAAAGAAAATGTAAAAGGCACTGTGTCAAATTTAAGTTTTGGTGGGTACAATTATAAAAACTTTGTGGTAGATGGCCATTTTGAAAATAAATTATTTGAAGGGCATGCATCTATAAATGACCCCAATTTAAAAATAAGTAGCCTTGATGGATCTATTAATTTTATGGAAAAAAAACCAGGTTTTAAATTACAAGCTAATGTGCAAAAATCAGATTTAAAAAGCCTTGGATTTATTAAAGAAAAATTTCAATTTGCGGGAGATTTAGATTTAGATTTTACAGGAAATAATATTGATAATTTTTTAGGAAATGCAAAAGTGAGAAATGCTACTTTATTACAAGCTGATAATAAATTGTCTTTCGATTTTTTAAATGTGAACTCTGAAATAGTTAATGGACAAAAATCACTTACTGTAAATACAAATGAACTTGAAGCAAATGTAACGGGTAAATTTAAAATATTGGAGCTGCCAGACGCAGTTACTTTGTTGCTATCAAAATATTACCCTGTATATATTAAAGCACCAAAAAGAAGTATAACAAGCTTACAAGATTTTGATTTTTCTGTAAAAACAAACAATGTAGAAAGTTACATAAAATTGCTAGACAAAAGGCTTTCTGGCTTTAATAACTCCAACATAAAAGGGCATTTTAATTTGCAAAATTATGATTTAGATTTAGCAGCTACTGTGCCAGATTTTTCTTACGATGGCAAAACTTTTAATAATATTGTACTTACGGGTATTGGCAATAGAGATAGCCTTGTAGCAGATGTAGCGGTAGATAATATAAGGATTACAGATAGTTTTCAATTTCCAAAGTCGCATATTAGAATAGCAGCAAGCGACGATGTTTCTGTAATAAAACTTAATACCACCGCTAGTAAAATATTGGGCAATGCAGAATTGAATGCCAGTATACAAACGATGAGCGATGGCGTAAAAATAAATTTTTTCCCTTCTTCATTTATTGTAAACGATAAAAAATGGCAGCTAGACAAAAATGGTGAATTAGCTTTGAGTAAAAAATTTATAAGTGCAAGCGAAGTGAATTTCTTTCATGCTGACCAAGCAATCGTTTTAAGAACTGAAACCAATGATGATAATAATGATACTAAACTTGTAGCAGACCTTAAAAATATCGACATTGAAGATTTTGCTTTTCTATTACCAAAAAAACCCAATTTAAAAGGAAAGATTACAGGTAAAGCGGAGCTAAATGATATTTTTAGCTCAAGAAAAATATCATTTACTGGCTTAGCGGACAGTTTTTATTTAGATAAAAAATTGATAGGTAAAATAAATGTAGAAGATGCAAGATTTAATATGACCGATGGTAAAATAACCTATAAAGGCGGCATTGATGAAAAAGATTTTGTATTAGATTTTGATGGAGAGTATAATACGAAAGATAGTATTGGAAGCTCTTTAAAAAATAATATAATTACAAAAAGATTAGACCTAAGTATTTTAAAACCATACTTAGCTAGTGTATTTACAAATGTAGAAGGATTTGCAAATGGCAGGCTAAAACTAAATACAAGAAATAATAAACTTACTTTATCTGGGGATGCAATAATAGAAGAAGGAAAATTAAATGTAGGTTATACTCAAGTAGGTTATAAAATTTTAAACCAACCCATTTCATTTGGAGAAACTTCTATAAACCTTGGAAAGATGATTGTAGAAGATATGCTTGGTAATAAGGGCTCGGTAAGTGGCATTATTTACCATAATGCTTTTGATGATTTTGAGTTTAGCAATTTACATTTTAGTAGCCCCAAAATGCTGGTATTAAATACTACTAAAAAAGACAATGCACAGTTTTATGGAAAAGTAATAGCAAGGGCAGACATGAAATTAAATGGCTCTATTAACAATATGAGAATGGATATTGAAGGTGAGCCCAGCATTACAGATTCTAGCCATGTATACTTACCCACAGGCGATAGCAAAGAAAGCAATGCAATAGATTATATAGATTTTGTACAGTTTGGATCATTAATGAAAGATGTATCTGCAAAAAGCAACACCAACCTTAAAATAAATGTAGACATTACTGCAAATGAAGCTTGCATAGTAGATGTAATATTAGATGAAGCTACAAAAGATATTATAAGTGGAAGAGGAAAAGGAAAGTTATTGATAACAGTGGGCACCAACGAAACCCTTGCTATGACTGGGCAATACGAACTTACCGCAGGAGATTACACTTACAATTTTCAAAATTTTATAAAAAAACCTTTTGTATTAAATAGTGGTGGAACCATTACTTGGAATGGTGACCCATTTGCTGCCAACCTAGATTTAAGCGCTAACTACACCGCAAAAAATGTAGACCTTGCAGTGCTTACTTCTAACGGCGCTAGAACAGATGGATTGAGACAACAAGAAGATATTGTAATAGTTTCTAAAATTACTGGATTGCTAAAACAACCCAATATTCGTTTTGAATTTGACTTGCCTACAAAAAGCGAATTGAATAGTGACGCTGTAATAAAAAAGAAACTGGCAGATTTTAAAAACGATGAAAATGAAACCTTAAAACAAGTAGCAAGTTTATTGCTTATCAATCAATTTTTAAGTAATGAGCAAGGGTTTCTTACCAACGGAGCTATAAATATTGCTGGAACTACGCTTGGTGGTATACTAAGTAACTGGCTCACAAATAATTTAAACGATGCATTATCTAAAGCTACCAATGGCAAGCTTACTGTAGATTTGGATGTAAACCCCACTTTAAGTTTGCAAGAGATACAAGCCAATGTGAGAGCAAGATTGAGGTACAACATTACCCAAAATTTACAAATAAACTTAGGCGGAAACATAGATTACAATAATCCACTTACACAATTATACAGTACGGGTTTAATTACCCCTGAGCTAAGCCTCGATTGGCTAATAAACAAAGATGGATCGTTAAGGGTGGTTGGTTTTAGAAGAACCAGTGTAGATATTAGTACCGGACAAAGAAATAGAACAGGTATTCAATTTACTTATAGAAAAGATCAAACTAGGCTTGCAGATATTTTTAGAAGTAAAAAGAGGGTAGCCTATTTAGATTCTGTAGCAAATAACCAACCTATAGTAAAAAGAAAAAAATGAGTTTTACAGAAAAAAATATTACCATTTTAGCCATAGAATCTTCTTGTGATGAAACGGCAGCATCGGTTTGTAAAAATGGAGCAATATTAAGCAACATAATAGCTACACAAAAAATTCATGAACAATATGGCGGTGTAGTACCAGAGCTT
Organism: Ferruginibacter sp.; assembly: GCA_043770525.1. GTDB lineage: Bacteria > Bacteroidota > Bacteroidia > Chitinophagales > Chitinophagaceae > Ferruginibacter. The sequence continues at coordinate 11,879 of JAYVID010000305.1, read as the reverse complement.
GCAAGCCGTGCTCATATAGAAAAAATTGTTCCTGTAGTAGACTGTGCTATAACCAAGGCTGGTATAACATTACAAGATATAGATGCAATAGCTTTTACCCAAGCTCCTGGCCTCATTGGAGCATTATTGGTAGGGGCACAATTTGCAAAATCAATGGCTTTATCGCTAAGCGTACCTTTATTGGCAGTGCACCACATGCAAGCACATGTATTGGCAAATTTATTACAAACGCCTGCTCCCAGTTTTCCTTTTTTATGCCTTACTGTAAGTGGTGGGCATACCCAAATAGTACTGTGCAACTCCCCTACCGATATGAAAGTAATAGGAGAAACTATAGATGATGCAGCAGGGGAAGCATTTGACAAAACAGCAAAAATATTAGGTCTGCCTTATCCTGGTGGTCCATTGATAGACAAATATGCAAAAGAAGGTAACCCTATTTATAAATTTCCAGAGCCAAAAATTGAAGGATTAAATTTTAGTTTCTCTGGGCTAAAAACATCTATCCTTTATTTTATAAACAATGCAGGCGCTGCCAATGTATACAAAGAAGAATTTACTGCAACAGAAGAAGACAGAAAAAAATTTATACAAAATAATCTAACAAACATTTGTGCATCGGTACAAGAAAGAATTATTAGTATTCTTTTAAACAAAGTAAAAAAAGCTGTAGAACTAACCGGTATAAAACAAGTTTGTATAGCTGGGGGCGTTAGTGCCAATAGTGGTTTGCGAAAATCATTAAAAGAAACAGGAGATAAACTTGGCTGGCAAACTTATATACCTGCTTTTGAATATTGCACAGATAATGCAGCCATGATTGCCATTACTGGACATTATAAATATATAGCAAAACAATTTGTTGGTATGGATGTTGCAATAATCGCAAGCAGTAGTTTTTGATGATGAATGACAGATGGTAGATATGAGATGATGGATGTTAGAGACAAGTTGATGGATGTTAGACACAAGATGATAGATGTTAGACACAAGATGATAGAATTTAGACTCAAGACTTTTTTAAATAAGTCATAACAAAATTTTAATACTAGCCATAAGGGGAAACCTTAAACTTTGAACCTTAAATTTCTCAACTTTCAACCTTTAACATTCAACCTTTGAATAATTATTTTCAATTTAAACAATTTACCATTTACCAAGATAAATGTGCTATGAAAGTGTGCACAGACGCTTGTTTATTTGGAGCTTGGGTAGCCCATTTTTTTGAAGAAAAGAAAATAACTGCAAACAAAATAATGGATATTGGCTGTGGTACAGGATTGCTAAGTTTAATGCTTGCACAAAAAACAAATACTACAATAGATGCGATTGAAATAGATGCTGAAGCTTATTTACAAGCTACAGAAAATATTGAGGGCACCATTTTTAAAAACCAAATTCATACTTTTCATGGCCCAGTAGAATTATTTGCTGCACATAGCAAATACGATTTTATAATATGCAACCCCCCTTTTTACGAAAACCAATTAAAATCAGATAAAAAAAATAGAAATGCAGCTATGCATGAAGCTACACTTGATTTGGAAACACTTTTCAATAGTATTGAAACTAATTTATCAATAAATGGTAATATAGCAATTTTATTGCCCTTTGATAGAATGTACATTTTTGAAGAAATACTAAATAAAAATGGCTTTTTTGTAAATCACAAAACCAATGTAAAGCATTCACCTAGTCACCCTTTTTTTAGATCAATGATTATAGCTTCTAAAACAAATCAGACAAGTATTGAAACAGAAATTTGTATTAAAAATGATACTGGACAATACACTGATGATTTTATTGGCTTTTTAAAAGATTTTTATCTGAATTTTTAGAAAAAAATAAATACCGGTATTACAAAAAACAATACTGCAAGTGCAGGAATAAAAGTTTTCTCAAAATATAACTTAAATACAGTAAACGCACAAGACACTGTTGGCCTTTCTTTATCTACCAGCCAAACTGCACCGGAAGCATTTCATTTTTCTTTTTTTGATAATATTTCTGGTGATATTACACAGACAGCGATACCAGCTATTTCTCTTGTGGATGCAGAAAACCCAGTAATAATTTTAAATAGAGGAACAGGTGGTGGAATTGCTGCAAGACCATGGGTGTGAATGATGGAGGCGAAAGAGGTAGACCAGAATTAAAATATGCTTTGATAAAATAATATTTTAGAATGTATTCGTATAAAAAAAGCTGCTGTAGGGCAGCTTTTTTTATACGACAAGTAGTTCTAATCTTTTCTACATATCAAAGAAAAAAATTCAGCTATAATTTTTACAAAAGAAATGGTCATATTGTTTTTTGTTTTGAGTGAATAATTGATACAGGAAATGATTTAATAAAAAACCAACATACTGCATATAATCCTGTAAGTAAAAAAGTAACACCCCATGTTTTTGGATGAGCAGAAGGCGAAGTAAATCTATTGAGAATATCTGCAGCAAGCGATAATGGATTGTCCACTACATCCCAACTATTCCATCGTTGAAACCTACCAAGGTAAACACCAAATGACCCTACAAACAATAAGAAAATTACCAATGCATTGGTAATTTTTTTATGAAAATAATAGCGTAACATATACTCCAAATTTAAAATAGAAGCAAATGCCAAAGCCAAACCAGCAAAGGATGCTATAAAAAGTAAAATAGCATCAAACCACACTGGCACCATTTCAGTTTCTTTTACATGAATTATATCTGTAACAATATAAAGTGCATTTGGAAAAAACAGCAACCATGTTATAAAAACAATAGCTTGAATTAATTTATGTTTTAAAATTATTTTCTTGAATGATAAACTAATAGCATAAGGAACCCATGCCAGAAATAAATTCCATACAAGAAAAAGATACAATGTATTACCACTATACATAATCCTACAAGAAACTAAAATGGCAATAAATAAAAAACAGAAAAAAAGCCAGATTGCAAAAGGAGAAAATTTAGTACTCATGATAAAAATATTTTTAATAATGAAGAAAAGTGTGGAATAAAAATGATATACGCACAAATAAATGCACACATTGCAGTAATAACAACAGCTGCAGCTGAAACATCTTTTACAATTTTTATAATAGGATGTGTTTCTTTATGTACCATATTGCAAAGATTTTCTATTGCTGTATTAAAAAGCTCTGCCATTAGTACTATACCAATATTAATTATTACTACAAACCATTCAATTGTACTAATATTAAAAACAAAAGAAAAAGCTATAACTGCTATAGTACAAAAAATTTCTATGGTAAAATTTTGCTCCTGTACAAATGCATGTAGAAGTCCTCTAAATGAATGCACAAAAGATTTAAAAAGCTTTTTCATTTTTGATGTAATTTTTTTTGTAGTATAATTGTTTGCTCTGTTATTAAATTAAACCATTGCCAATTGGCCAACGAAATGGTTTTAGCACCACGCTTATAAGCTTGTATAAACTTGCTCCAATACTCGGGCATTGTAATAAAACCATAAAGCACTGTAGCCACTACAGGAAAAGAAATATGTTTATTGCCCAGCATAAAACACTGTAAGCAAACCTCACCTTCATCTGTAGTATCGTACTCAAATAAAATATGCTTTATATCATGCTTGGCATAATAAGGCAACAAGTCAAGTTCTTTTTCTTTTAAGAAGATATGTAAATCGTTGCCCAAGCTGCCATCTTCCATATTCATCAATGTTTCAATTGAATATGGAAATTTTAATGGCCTACGTACAAATTTTAAAAATGGCAATGCCATATTGTGTGTGAGATACACTAATATTTGAGAACGAATTTTTATTATGTATTTATGCATGATTAATTTTTTAGAGCAAAGTGTGTTTAGTAAAACCACATAGTTTGCAAAAGCACATTTGCATTTTGTCTATGCCTTATTTCAATTTCTAAAATTGCCGAAGACGGTTTTTCAACAACATCAACAAATTACCAACCGCCTCCGACAAATTTTAGACCCTCTATTTTAAATACTATTTTGTGCCACATTATTATTACCATACCAATTTATTTTTCTACTACCATACATTACTAAAGCAAGAATGATAAACAAGCCAATACTACCTACAAGCAATGCAGTATCTTCTAACCTAATTAAAATAAATATGAATCCGTACAAGCAAGTGAGCAACAAACCAAATATGGATGCAGATTTCCAATTATTAAAATGGCTTTTAGCATAAAATGTAATGAGCAAAATGGTGGCTGCTGCTGCAATAGAATATGCGTAGTCAAATAAAATATATTCACTTATACTAAGCAATAAAGTATAAAAAATTACTAAGGCAAGGCCAACCAATACATACTGAACTGGGTGCAATGGTTTCTTTTGCATTAATTCTATTATAAAAAACAATGCAAATGTTAAGCCTATTAAAAGTATTGCATATTTTACACTACGGGTTGTTTTGTTGTATTGATCAGCAGGCTGCACAAGGCTTACACCAAACGCAACAGGTGCTGCTTTTAATGTTCCCGCTTTTATTACTGTACCAAAAGGTAAATTGGCTCTATTAAATTTCCATTTTGCATTAAAGCCACTGTCAATATATTTCCACTCATTGGGCAAGGTATTACCATCAAACGAAGGACTGCTCCATGAAGAAGAAATATCGAATTTACTATTGGAGCTAAGTGGCAAAAAATGTAATTGCTCACTACCTTTCAGTTTTACTTGCATGCTAAATGCTACTCCCGTTTTCAATTGTTCTGCAGTTAAATTTATTGGGGTAGATAAACCAACTTCGCCTAAATCACTCACCGTTACACCTTGACTTAACATTAATTTTTCGTTGTTATAATTTACAAACATTTCTTCTTGTATACCTTTATAATCGCTTAGGTTAAAACAAAGTTTTGCCCTAGTTAAATCTACATTGGCAATATTTATATCTGCTGGCCAAGTAGTTTTAAAAGTACCTTCAAACTTAATATCCGATTTATATAATAGCACTTTATAAATAGAGCGTGGGCGTACTTCTGGAAATAAATTTCCTTTTACATCAAGGTTATCTGCTAATAAAATTAGAGAAGTACTTAAGTTTTTTACCTTACCATCAGTATCAGTAAATTGAGTTAGGTACGGCACTGTAATGTAGGGCGCCGAAAGGGTTTGAGCTTCTGCCCATTTACTGCTTACCTCTTTTACTACTTCTTGCTGCCTATCTTTTCTTTCATTTATAAGACTGTTTATAAAAAAAGTAGGCACTAGCATTACCAATATAAGCACACCAGTAATTATTCCTTTTATTAAAATACTGTTGGTACCATTGCTAGTATTATTTTGTTGCAAAGGTTGTTCATAAGCTTGTGTTGGTTGAGTTTGTTGTTGTTCGTAATCCATGATGTTGTTTGTTTTTGTTGTTTTAAAAAATAATTGTTGAAAAAGATATGAGTAGGAAATATTGTAAATACTTTCTTTGGCAAAATAAGATGCAGTAGTAACCAGTGATACTAACACTGCTATAAAAGAGCAAGCAAAAAGTGCTATTACAGTAACTATAAAATCTAAAAAAAATCTGGCAAAATAATTATCATTGGTATTAAAGAAGTTGATATCGAATAATGCTACAACCAATGCATATAAAACATCAATTACCAATATCAATAAAAAAAGGTTTAGTATTTTTTTATACCAAGTAATTTCTTTGTTGTTTATTATTGGTATACCAATGGCTAAAGCAAGAAAAGCAGGAATAGTAACAACAATAGTTATTATAAAAATAAAAAAAATGTATGAGCGAATGCTAGACTCCAATGAATCTAAAATAAAAGAAATTAATACTGCACCTATAAGTGCAATGAGTACTGTAAGAATCCAAATCCTAAAACTTAGAGCTATTGATGAAATTATATTTTTCATATTGAAAGTGCTTTGTTTTTCAAAGTATAAGTATAAAAAAAATTATTTTGTTGATTTAATCATTTTTTCGAGTGCTGAAATGTGTAGTTTAAATTCTTTTTCTCCATTTTTTGTAATAGCATAGGTAGTATTGGTTTTGCGCCCTATAAATCCTTTTTCTACTTTTATAATATTATTTTCTTCTAGAGCTTTTAAATGACTTGCAAGGTTTCCATCGGTAATTTCTAACAAATCTTTTAAGTCGTTAAAATTTACAGATTCGTTTACCATGAGTGCACTCATAATGCCTAGCCTTACACGGCTATCAAAAAGTTTATTAAGATTATTTATTGGGTTTAGCATATTCCTTTTCAGCACCCTAAATCCCCCGAAGGGGGACTTGCCCAAAGCTGAGATGGACAATTATTTTTTATTTTATTTAAAATTCTATAATTTGAAAAATCACTCTATTTTAATCCTTTTTATTTGCCGAGAAGGTGGTAAGTCGTTTTATTAAAAATACAAGGCGGGGTCGAACATGCTAAACATTTTAGAGGCACAACCTTCAACTTTGAACCTTCAACTAGTCTTCCGCTCATACTTCATCCACATATACACACCATACAAAATATGCATTACCCCAAAACCCATAGCCCAAAAATATAAGCCATAACCTACATACCAAAGATTAATTATACCTAAAAAAATTTGAGCGTAACCTAAGTAACGAATTTCATCCAAGGTATATTTACTAGCATTTATTAAACTTAAACCATAAAAAATAAGACATCCAGGCGCTACCAATCCAAATGTACCATAATGCATCATTCTAAATAAAAACAACCCACCTACAAATAATGGTATGCTTACGTTTATCATTAAACGCTTAGCAGTATTGCCCCAAAGTGGTGTGCCATCTTTCTTACTTTTTATCCAAGTAAAAGCAAATGCACTTACGAAAGCTGCTATAAAAGTTATACCAGCTATCCAAAATAATTTATTAAACACTACTATTGAAAATATGTCTTTTGAGTAATCTACCCCATACAACAAAAAATCTTGACGACCCATTACATAAGGGTGCGCCACCCATGCACCTATAATTGCACATAAGCCTGCACTTATACCACTCAAGCCACTAAGGCTTATAAATCTACTACTGCGCTCCATCATTTTTTTGATGTGCTGTAAATCTTCTAATGATTGTTGTTGATGACTCATAAAAGTACTTTGAAACACAAAGTAAAGGTAAAAAAATAAAACAACCAAAAGATTGTTTTATTTTTTTAATATTTTTTATTTCAACACCATACTCTCCTTACTAAATTGCTTATAACTTAAAAATGCTGCTACAAAAGCCAAGGCAATTAATGATAAAACAATAACAGCATACTGAGCCATATTAATAGTGCCTGCAATAATTTCTTTAGTAGCCAAAGCAATATTCAAAATGGGTACAAATGCAGTTTGCCAGTTAAGTACCACCCCTGGTATAGTAGCCAATAATGCAGGAATAATTACAATAAAATTTAAAGGAGTTAAAATACTTTGTGCCTCTTTAAAACTTTTTGCTTTTATAACCAATGCAGAAAGCATTCCTGCTAAAAATATACTGAGCGGTATAAGCATTGCAAACAACATGATGATAAACTTCATGCTTATCATATCATTGATAGTAGTTAAAAAATCTGCAGGTAAGTTTGGCATATACTTTAAACCACCTACCATACCTATAATAGTCATAGATGCTGCAGCCAAACCAATGGTAGCAATGGTTAAAATTTTTCCTATCAATATATGAAAACGAGAAGCTGGGGAGGTAAGCAAAGTTTCCATTGTACCTTTTTCTTTTTCGCCAGTTATCAAATCTATTGCTGGATACATGCAACCTAAAAAACAAAAAATGATAAATATGTAAGGCAAAAAACCTCCTACCATTTTGCCTATTTGTTCTTTAGCAGTAGCAATATCAATTTTTGAAATATCAAATGGTGCAAGGGTCTCAGGGGCTATATTTAATTTTTTTAATCGCTCACCTAATATGCCTGCTTTTATTATTTCCAATTTTTCAGATATCCTTGATGCCAGCATTAAATTGGTACTCTTGTAATAAATATTCATTTTGCCAGATTTCATGTCGTTTACATTGGCAGTAAATGTGGGTGTAAACTCTATAATAGCGTCTAAACTATCTTTTGCAATTGCTGCTTTACCATCTTCTAGTGATAGGTTTGATAACAACGTAAATGTAGAATCTTCTAATTGCTTTTTAAATGCTTCTGTGTTTCCTATTAAAACAATTTTAAGTTTTTTATCTGCTTCTTTTTTCATTAAAGAGCTGGTAAGCTTTGTTACTGCAAAAAGCAATACAGGAATAATAATAGCAGGTATCACTATAGATGTAATAAGTGTTCGCTTATCTCTTAGTGTATCTTTTAATTCTTTTTTGTATACGGTGAGTATGGTATTCATTTGAAGAAGTTGAATGTTGTTGAAAATTGTTTAAGGTTGTTGAACCTGTTACTAAAATTTAAAGTTTAATTATGATACAACTTCTTGTTTTTGTCCATCATGTTTTACAATATCAATAAATGCTTCGGTTAATGATTGGTGAGAATACTGTGTTCTAAAGTTTTTCATAGTATCACTGTAAATTAAATTGCCTTTAGAAATAATAGCCAACTCATCGCATAGCAAATCTACCTCACTCATTATATGCGATGAAAAGATAATCGTTTTGCCTTCTTGCTTGCATTGCTTTATCAATTCTATAATACTATTGGCCGTTATTACATCTAAGCCAGAGGTTGGTTCATCAAAAATGACTATGCTAGGGTCGTGTATCATACTGCGAGCAATAGACACTTTTTGTTTCATACCTGTAGACATTTGTGCGATTTTCTTTTTGGAAAACTCATGTATACCTAGTTGCGTAAAAAGTTTATCTTTTCTTTCGGCAAAAATAGTTTTATCCATACCATGCAAGTCTGCAAAGTATTGTACTATTTCACCTGGTGTAAGGCGGTCATACAAATTTGTAGAGCCAGTGAGAAACCCAATTTTTGTCCTTACTTTTTCTGGGTTGTCCAATACACTTTCTCCACCAACAATTATATTACCTGAGGTAGGTTTTAGTATGGTAGAAATCATACGAAGTGTAGTAGTTTTGCCAGCACCATTTGCCCCAAGCAAAGAAAATACACTACCTGGTGAGCAAGTAAAACTTACATTGTTTACTGCGTTTATAGAAGATGTATTTGTTTGTAATTCTTTTTGCTGTTTTTTGGTAAGGCTATATTGTTTGGAAATATTTTGAACTTGAATCATAATACAATGATTTAATATTAGTTTTTAATGTGCAAAGTAATATTAAGCAATTAATTTTATATGACAGATTTATATAAACGGTAAAATAGAGGTTTAATGTGTCTTATTTAAAACGTCCATAATTATCCCACAAGCTTTTCGTATTTCTTCCTCACTTATATTTAATGGTGGGCAAATTCTAAACGCATGTGCACAGAATAAAAACCAATCTGTAAAAACACCTTGCTCTATAAGTGTATCTATTATTATTTTATTGGTTTCAAAGCTATCAAACTCCACCGCCATCATCAGCCCTGCACTACTAATATTTTTTATGGATGAATGTTTAAGTAAAGAACGAAATAGTTTTTCTTTTTCAAAAACGGTTTCAATCAATTTATCATCTAATAAAACTTTTAACCCAGCCAAGCCTGCTGCGCAACTTACTGGGTGCCCACCAAAAGTATTGATATGCCCAAGTACAGGATTGTGTGTAAACGAATCCATTATTTTTTTATCGGCTACAAATGCACCAAGCGGCATACCGCCACCAATAGCTTTACCTAGCAATAAAATATCTGGTACTACATTAAATTGTTCAAATGCCCAGAGCGTGCCATTACGCCCAAAGCCGCACTGTATCTCATCTAGCACAAGTAGTGTGCCTGTACAATTGCATCTTTGTCTTAGCGAATGTAGCCAGCCATGCTGTGGTTTTAAAATACCTGCTTCAGCTTGTATGGTTTCAGCTATTACACATGCAGTACGTTCTGTTATATTTTTTAAATCTTCAAAATTATTATACCGCAGTTGCAATACATCTGGCAACAAAGGGCGAAATGCTTGTTGCCAATACTCACTACCCATTACACTTAGTGCACCTTGTGTGCTACCATGGTAACTATTTTTAAAAGATATAATTTGTGAACGATTGGTATATCGCTTGGCCAGTTTCATAGCACCTTCTGTAGCTTCGCTGCCACTTGCAGTAAAAAAAACGGAATTTAATGTAGCAGGTAAATGATCCGTTAATGCTTTTGCATATTCTACTTGTGGGTTTTCTACTAGCTCACCATACACCATTATGTGCAGGTATTTATCGGCTTGGTCTTTTATAGCTTGCACTACTTTTGGGTGGCGGTGGCCTATATTGCATACACTTATGCCTGCTATTAAATCTATATATTCTTTACCATCAGCATCCCACATTTTACTGCCTTCTGCTTGTACAATATTTAAGCACAATGGCGCATCCGATGTTTGCCCTACATGGTTAAGAAAAAGTTGGCGGTTGGTCATGGGGCAAAGGTAGAGATGTTAGATTTAAGATGTTAGATTTAAGATTTGAGATGTTAAACTTGAGATATTAGATTTTTGTATATAGATGAGTTTAAAAAGTATTGAATAGCTTTTACACTTCGATAAAAGTTGAAAAAAGATGCACTGCTGAAACTAGCCCTGATAGAAGCGACACCGCAGCGTAGCGAAGGTACAGCGGATAGCAGGGATACAAATGTTCAACAAAGTTTTTCTACTTATGCTCCAAAAAATTATACATGCGATAATAGACAGAGGAAACAAAACTTTTTATTTGTGATTTTAGCTTATCAATTTTATTTTGTTACAGCATAAAAAAATCTTACAACCTCACCGCATCATTCCCTACCAAAAAAGCTGCATTAAAAAATAGCAATTTTCCATTCTCCCAAAAGCTTCTAAATATTGGATCGTCTATAAAATATATTACTTGTCCATTATCTAATTCTTGTACACATAACACCGTGCCATCTTTTAATTTTTCTAATACTTTACTTCCTGCAAAACCACTCACTTTTTTATTCTTTTTTATTACGCCTACATTCCATGCTTTTTTGCTAAATTCCATTACTGCATTATTTTGTTTTAGCAAATAGAATGATTTTGCAAAACCAAATGCTAGCGGATGTGTATTATCTAACTCTACTTCGTAAATAGCGCCGGGGATTGATTTTGTAATTTGATCTCTTTCCCTATTTTCATAAGCTTTTAATAATTCGTATTCTTTTTTTTCATCCTTCTTTTTGGGGTCCTCATTTTTATCCTCGTCTTTTTTATCGTCATCCTTTTTATCTTCCTCCTTCTTATCTTCTTCGTCTTTATCTTTTCGCATTTTTATTCCCCAGTTTAGTTTTGCAAGCTGTTTTGCAGCATTTTCTATTAATATCAATCTGCCACCTTGCCTTACCCATGTTTTTAAATCTTCTGCATTGCTTTTATTTGCAAGCATATTGTAATCCCCATCTGGCATAATAAGCACATCTATATTTTTCAGGCTACTAAGCCCTATTCTATTAGCGTTTAGCATTGTAACAGGATAATTAAGTTCCTTATCAAAAAAGTGCCACACTTCTCCACTGGCAGATGAGCTTGTTTCCTCCCCAGTAGCACAAGCAATTCTTGGAGCAGCTATAAATTTAATATCGGGGCTTCCAAGGTCTGGCCCTTTATCTGCAAAGCCACTATTTACCGCTACAATTTCGCTGGTACTATTTTTTAAAATATCTTCAATTTTGTTCCAATTTTTTAAATTTTCTTTTTTAGGAATTAATATTGTGCCCTTTCCAAATTTTCTTCCTTTGGTAATAATATCCAATTCGTTCACATAAATTTTTGCATTGTTGGATAGTAATTGTGCAAGCGTTTTTCCATCTTCAAAACTATTGTATGGCACGTACAAAGCATAATT
>JAYVID010000304.1:0-2237 GCA_043770525.1 Ferruginibacter sp. | reverse complement strand
TGATGACGCAGTTTAATGAAGGGACAATTACTATTCAATTTTCGGCAAAAGAGTTTACAGAAATTTATGATAAAATTAATGCAAAATAAAATTCTAGATTTAGAAAATAGTGCTTCCTAAATAAATATTATTCTGATAAGCAAATATTAAACTTTACCAAATTGGGAGAATAAAAAAGGGAAAATAAATTTAGAGAGTTTACAAGTAGAAAACTACTGAATTTAACCAATTTAATAAAAAACTTTATTTTGGATTTAAAAAACAAAAGCTTCTAAACAATTTACAGATTAAAATATCACATCAACCCATCCACAAACTGCTTTGCATTAAACACCAGCAAGTCTGTAGCTTGCTCACCTACTCCAATAAACTTTACGGGTATTTTAAATTGGTCGGCAATAGCAATTACAACACCACCTTTTGCAGTACCATCTAATTTAGTAATGGTGAGTGCCGTTACCTCTGTAGCAGCTGTAAAATGCTTTGCTTGTTCCAGTGCATTTTGCCCTGTACTACCATCAAGCACTAGCATTACTTCGTGGGGAGCATTGGGTATTACTTTTTGTATTACTTTTTTTATTTTACTTAGCTCATCCATTAAGTGAGCTTTATTGTGTAAGCGGCCTGCGGTATCTATAATAATTACATCGCTGTTTCTAGAAACACCACTCACCACTGTATCATAAGCTACCGAAGCAGGATCACTCCCTTGCTCACGTTTTACAATAGGTACTCCTACTCTATCACTCCATATTGTTAGCTGTTCTACAGCTGCAGCTCTAAAAGTATCTGCCGCTCCTAACAATACCGATTTTCCTGCTAAATTAAAATTATGAGCTAGCTTACCTATAGTGGTTGTTTTGCCCACTCCATTTACACCCACCACCAATATTACATGTGGCTTATGCCCAGTAGGCAGTTCATAATTTTCGTACGATACATCTTTAGGTGAAGCCACCAGTAAGGCTTCTATTTCACTTTTTAATAAACCGTTTAGCTCTGTTGTATTTAGATATTTATCTTTAGCTACACGCTTTTCAATATTCCCAATAATTTTTACCGTCGTTTCTATCCCAACATCTGCACTTACCAAAGCATCTTCTAAGTTGTCCAACACTTCTTCATCTACTGTACTTTTTCCTGCTATAGCCTTGGTTATTTTACCAAAAAACCCTTCTCTGGTTTTTTGCAAGCCAGTATCCAGCGTTTCTTGTTGTTGTTTTTTGCCAAATAATTTATCGAAAAGACCCATTGTAATTAATTAAAAATGTATTGCAAAAGTAATCTGAAAGTAGGTAAGATAATATTTTTTTGGAAAAGATTGATTTGAGATAGAAAAAACAAATCAAATTAGTTTTATATCTTATACCAATTTGATTTTAAAAATAATCCAACAAAAAATCTTTAGCTCCCGGATTTAAAGGATTTACGCAGATTTGATTAGACTAAAAAAACTAAGTAGAATTGGTATTAAATATTTATAAAAGATAAACAAAGGCTAATAGAATAACCATAAGCCTTTGACGACACCTCCTCTTTTACATAAAAAAATGCATCCAATATAAATCGGATGCATTTTTAGTTTTACCCCCCAGAAAAACTTACTTTATAAATGAAATTGTATTGGTTTCATTTTTATACTTTATACTTAAAATATAATTACCTTTTATTAAAGTAGATACGGGTAAGCTGAATACTTGCACATCTGCGTTCACTACTTTGCGAATAACGAGTGTACCTTTACTATCGTATACTTCTACCATATTTATAAACTTTGTGGCAGGCTCTACAATATTTAAAACATCTACCACTGGGTTTGGTGCAATAATGGTTTGTTTGATATCATTTCTATTAAGCACTTTTACAATTACAGAATATTTAAAACTACCGTCTATATCTATTTGTTTTATTCTGTAATAATTAAACCCAGCTACTGGTTTTAGGTGTGTAAAATTATAATTAGATACTGTACTACTATTGCCTGCAGCAGCTACCTCTCCCAATTTTACAAAGCTTGCCCCATCTGCACTGTGTTCTATTTCAAACTTGTTGGTATTTGTTTCTTGAGATGTAGCCCAACTTACCAATGTAGTGTTATTTATTAGTTGTGCTTTTACAAATTGCCATGTAAGTGGCACTACTGATACTGTTGTAGTAAATGGCACCACGTTATCTATACTCCAAGGATTTTGTTTGCTACGTACATGAATATAATGCACCCCTGCAGGGAAACCACC
>JAYVID010000303.1:0-2242 GCA_043770525.1 Ferruginibacter sp. | reverse complement strand
ATTGCAATTTGTCCCAATTTTTGATAGTTTGAACTATACATATCAAGATAGAAGCATTACATATGCTCAGTTAGCAAAATATCTGCCACTTATAGGTGGCACTATTACTGGAAATTTATATGTTAATGGAATTTTAAGTATTCAGCCCTCACAATTTGTTATAGGAAGTACAACTGTAACATCAACAGCCACTCAATTAAATTATGTAAATGTAACACCTGGTATTGCATCAGGTACATCTGCTTTAATTTTAGATTCAGGAAGAAATGTTATAAATATAAATAATTTAGGTGTTAATACAGTTTCAATAGGTTCTGCAGTTTTAAATGCTACAGATTTAGGATATATAAGTGGAACAACCCCCGGAACTGCTTCAGCAAGTCAAGCAATTATATTAGATTCAAGTAGTAATATAACAGCTATTAATAATTTAACATTAACTGGTTTATTAACAACCCCCAACGTAAGTATTACTGGCACAACTGATTCAACATCAAAAACAACTGGTTGCTTAGTATTAGCAGGTGGTATGGGAATTGCTAAATCTTTATTTGTGGGAACAGGAATAACAGTTCCTAATGCATCAGGTGGTAATTTATTAACTTTAGCTTCTACTGCAACTAATGCTCGCTCAACTTTATATTTTCAAACAGACACGCAAAATTGGGAATTTGGAGCAAGAGGAAGTACTGCAGCAAATCCTAACTCTATGTATATTTATAATGGAGCTTATAAATTAATTATGAATAATACAGGTGATACTCAAATTTTTTCAACAACTGATGCTACAACTACAACAACTGGAGCACTTCAAATTTCGGGTGGAATTTCATGTCAAAAACAAATGTATGCTACACGCTTTAATAGTGTAAATAATGGTAGTAATTATTCAATAACAAATGGTTCAAATACAGGATTAATTGAAGTCAGTGCAAGCCCAAATATGCTACGTTTAGTTTCTGGGCCTAGTCAATATACTTTAACTATTGGAGCATCTGGAGCAAATATTGAGAATTCAGGAGGAAGAAATCCACGATATCAATTAGATATGGGAGCAACTGCAAATGATGTTATTATAAATTTATTTCAAGGTGGGGTAGGCACAAATATTTATGGAATTGGTGCTAATAATTCAGCTTTAGAATTACATAGCGGACAAGATTTTACATTTTATTATGCAACAACTGCAAATGGGAGCTTGGGAACTAAAGTATTTACTGCAAATTTAGCTGGAAATTGTATAGCAACAGGGGGTTTACATTCTACAGGATTTAGCACAGCGGGGCTAGCTGCCCTAGGAAATAGTGCTCATATGCACTTCGGAAGCGGCACTGCAAGCTTTATAGGCTATAATTATAATACAAGTACATATTTACCCCTGACATTAGGCCCATTAATGCAAGTTGGAACAAATGGGGGAATAAATATAAATACAGCAACGACAAGCACAAATTTCCCATTAAGTGTTTATGGTAGTGGAAGTGCTACTCGATCATCTGGAGGCTATGGTTTTTTAAATTCTGGAGGTAGCGGAAGTGTAGGTAGTGCTAGTTTTACTCGAAATTTTGCAATTTATTGTGATAGTGCGGGTATTTTAGTGGCGGCAGGAGAAATTGATGTATTCTCAGATTTAAGATTAAAAGATAATATAATAGAATTAGATGATGAATTATGTGATAAATTTATAAATAATATAAATCCAATTCAATTTAATTATAAAAAAAATGATAAAAGAATTCATTATGGATTTGCTGCTCAAGAATTAATAAAAAATGGATTTGATGTATTAGTTGGAGTTGTTGAATGTGAAGATGCTGATTGTACTTTAGAAGAACAAAATATAAAATGTATTAATGGAGAAACATTTCATGTACCATCAGATATTCATTTATCAGTTTCAGTATTAGATATTGTACCTATTTTACATAAAGCATTAAAAATAAGTTTAAAAAAAATAAAACTCGCTTCAGAAGAAGCAGTCAAAACTGCTGCACGAATCAAAGATAATGAAAATGAAATAGCAGATTTACAAGAACAAATTAATACTATAATTAGTCATCTTAATGGTGACGCATAGCTCTCATGCGTGCACCCCAGGCTTTAGCCGCTGCCGAACCCTTTACAAGGTGGCCAGCTTTTGGAGCTCTTGCTCGAGTTGTTTTTTTAATTGCTGCTTTTCGTCGAACGGGCATGATTAATTTTATATTTCTAAGAATATATAATATATAATATATAATATAAT
>JAYVID010000302.1:0-3190 GCA_043770525.1 Ferruginibacter sp. | reverse complement strand
TACTTCTTTTTAAGCAATTAAAATAAACAAGGTAACCATGTGCAAATCATGGGCTGTCGTGCAACTGTAAACTGTTACAAAAATAACAATAAGTCAGGTACTTGTAGGTAGATTTTGCAAAAGCACTCACGAAAAGTGCAAAAGCATACATACAGCTTTTTTACAAACTGCTGTGCCTGCATTTGTACTTTTTATAAAACATAAAAAGTAATATGAATTCTCAAAAAATCAATCTTCGTTTTGTTGTATTAGCAGCAATCATTTTAGCAGCAGCTTTTAGTCGTTTGGTTCCACATATTCCAAATTTTTCTCCATTGGGAGCTATAGGATTGTTTGGTGCAGCACATTTTAATAAAAAATGGCAGGCTATTTTAATTCCTTTAGCTGCTACGTTTATAAGTGATTTGTTTATCAATAATGTAATTTATGCTCAATATTATCCAACATTTACTTGGTTGTCTACTGGTTTTTACTGGCAATATGGTGCATACATTTTAATTACGTTGGTTGCATTTTTAATTTTTAAAAAAGTAAATACTGCTACAGTGCTTACTGGGGCTTTGGCTTCTAGCACCATATTTTTTTTAGTAACAAACTTTGGGTGCTGGCCTGGTAATTATTACCCACAAAACTTTGGAGGGTTAAAGCAGTGCTTTGCAGCTGGTCTGCCATTTGCAAATGGTAATACATTAAGCAGTTTGTTAACTTCTCCTTCTTTGTTTGGAACAATGCTTGGTGATTTATTTTATGCAGGTTTATTGTTTGGTTCATTTGCAATAGCGCAAAAACGATTTGCCGTTTTACAACCCAGTGTTGCATAAATTTCTCCATTATTAAAAGCTTTAAAATGACCTTAGAAGAACGCATACAAAAAGCGCAGACTCGAATTTTTAAAGCTGTATTTCCCAATACTACCAATCATTACGATACAATGTTTGGTGGTACTGCTATGCATATAATGGATGAAGTAGCTTTTATTACCGCTACTCGTTTTACCAGAAAAAGATGTGTAACTGTATCTAGCGATAGAATTGATTTTAAAAAACCAATACCAGGTGGTACCATTGTAGAGCTTATTGGAACCATATCAAAAATAGGTAATACAAGCTTACAAGTAGAAGTAGAAATTTACATAGAAGAAATGTATAGTACAAAAAGAGAAAAAGCCATTACAGGCACTTTTACATTCGTTGCATTAGACGAAAATAAAATTCCCACAAAAGTTTTAAATGATGATTAGAGAGCAACTTCAACATAAAATTGATTTTAAAACAAAACCTTTAGGTGCTTTGGGAATGTTAGAAAAAATTGCACTGCAAATTGGTATTATACAAAATAGCCTTAGCCCACAATTAGTAAAACCTACTATCATCATTTTTGCTGCAGACCATGGTATTGCTAACGAAGGGGTGAGTGCATATCCACAAGAAGTTACTTTTCAAATGGTAATGAATTTTTTACAGGGTGGTGCTGCTATAAATGTATTTGCTGCACAAAATGACATTGATTTAAAAGTGGTGGATGCTGGTGTGAATTTTGATTTCGCAGGAAGTGAAAAACTAATAAACGCAAAAGTAGGAAAAGGCACAAAGAGTTTTCTTTCTGAAAAAGCAATGAATGTATGCGCTTTGGAATATTGTTTTATGCATGCTGAAAAAATAGTTAATGATGTTTTTAATAATGGCTGCAATGTAATAGGTTTTGGAGAAATGGGCATAGGTAATACATCGTCTGCCACAATGCTTATGAGTAACATTTGTGAGCTGCCTATTGAAAAATGTGTGGGCAGGGGTACTGGATTAAATGATGAACAACTAAATAAAAAAATCGAAATATTAAATTCTGCAAAATTATTTCATGGAGAAATAAAAGATGCAAAAGAAATATTAATGACTTATGGAGGTTTTGAAATAGCTCAAATGTGTGCAGGAATACTGGAGGCAAAAAAAAATAATATGCTCATTTTAGTAGATGGCTTTATTGCATCTACAGCATTTGTGGTAGCGCATAAAATAAATCCTGTTATTTTGGACAATGCAATATTTTGTCATTTATCGGATGAGCATGGGCATCAAAATTTATTAAATTATTTAGGTGTAGAACCAATATTAAAACTTGGTATGAGATTGGGTGAAGGTACGGGTTGTGCGGTTGCATATCCTATAATAAAAAGTGCTGTGGCGTTTTTAAATGAGATGGCAAGTTTTGAGAGTGCAGGGGTTAGTAGTATTTCTGATTGCTAATTTATTTGATTTCTGATTTCTTTCAGTTGAATGATTATGGCAAATAGAAAGTAGATTTCTAGTTATTTTTTTTATTTTGATTTGTTCTAATTTAAAGTATTTTAGCGAAACTATGGACAAGGAAGAATTAAAAAGAAGAACTAAAGCGGCGGCAATTAGAATTATCAAATTAGCAGAGAAGTTGCCAAGAAATGCAGCTGGATTTGAAATTGCAAAGCAAATAATAAGGGCTGCAATGTCTGTAGCGAGTAATTACAGAGCTGCATGCAGAGCTAAATCTACTGCCGATTTTATTTACAAATTATCTATCATTATTGAAGAAGCAGATGAAACAATTTTTTGGTTAGAAATGATTGAGGGTGCAAGTCTACTAAACGAACCAATTGAAATTAATGAGTTAAAAAAAGAGTATGATGAATTTGTAGCAATATTTACCGCTTCACAAAAAACTGTAAAAGCAAAACAGACAATTAAAAATAAAAATTGAGGAATATAGAAATCAAAAATATTAAAATTAATTTCAAATTTACGAATAATTAAAAAGAATAACAAAGGCTTGATTATAATAAAATCAGAAATCAAATAAATCAGAAATCTTAAATTTCAAATGCTTGCCAACAAATAACAAAGTCTTGAGTATAACAAAATCAGCAATCAAATAAATCAGCAATCAGAAATGTTAAGAAACGAAATAAAAATTTTCTTTACCGCTCTCATGTTTTACACTCGCATTCCATGCCCTAGTACTATAGACCATAACCCGGACTATATCAACAAAGCCACTCGTTATTTTCCACTCATTGGTTGGATAGTTGGCGCCATATCTTTTTTATTTTATTGGGCAAGCAGTTTTTTGTTTGATACAAATATTGCTATTATTATTTCTTTAGTTGCTGGGGTACTTACTACAGGTGCATTTCATGAAGATGGGTTGGCAGATGTGTTTG
>JAYVID010000301.1:0-9255 GCA_043770525.1 Ferruginibacter sp. | reverse complement strand
AAGGCCAATGTTATCATCAGATCTTTTACATCGTTGTTATGATACAGTAATGGAGTATGGCTCTGCCATACCGATTGTAAGTTGTAAAGATAGTGTAAGGGTAATAACCGATGAGGGAAATGAAGCTGTGGAAAGAAGTACTATTAAGCTTGTACAAACCCCACAAGTTTTTCATGGTAAAATACTGTTGCCTGCTTTTTTTAATATTGATTTTAAAGATAAGTTTACCGATGAAGCAAGTGTGGTGGAAGCTTTTGGATTAAAAGTTTCTTTGGTAGAAGGAGAGGAGTCAAACATTAAAATTACCAACCCCACTGATTTAATTATTGTGGAATCTCTTTTAATGTAATTTTTATTTTTTTATTAATTTTATTAGCCTTGGTAAGTTGTTGTATTTAATAAAAAGACTTGGCTGGTTTTCAGGATTCATTTTCTCATAAAAGGCTGCTATTCCTTTTATACTAGAGCCTTCAAAATCTAATACATATTGCTGGTTACAAAACTCTTCAATAATTTTATCATACAAAAAATAATTTGCTTCCATTCTTTTCCCATCAGCAGTTACAAACGACTGCATATTATAAAGCCTGTTTTGGTACTTTAGTAGTATAACAGAGGCAAGAATTTTATTATCTTTATCTGTTACTTGCCTAATTAAACAATCTTTTTTTACGCCTTTACATACTTTCTCAAATAATACAAGATCATTTTCTTTTAGTGAGTTTATTTTATGTAAGTACAAAGACTTAAATGAATTGATAGCATCCTCTACGTTGTTATTTTTAGTATAATTTAATGTAAGTTTTTGCAACCTTCGTAAACTCTTATGAAAAGAAGGAAGGTAATTTTGTTTTATTGTGTCATAACTAAATTTTAGATTTAAAACAAAATTATTTAACTTTTTTGTTTTAAGATTTGCCTTTGAAAAGTTGATATAATTTGGAAACAACAACGATATTTCAATAAATTTATACAAATCAAAACACTTTTCTATAAAACTTTTTATAATGCTTTCATCAATCAGTTTTGAAGAAAAGATACCAATTTGTGGAAGATACGCTGGTTGATACAAATATGAAATGGCATACTTTTTTTTATGAATTAATGGCATAACAAACTCATAATTGTTTACTACTAGTGCATCCCATTTGCCAGCAAAAATATCTAAGTAAAACGATGTACCATAAATAGAGGGATGCAATGAATTGTTTATACAATTGTCCCAAAGGGTTTTATCAATTTCATTATTTGGCAAGTATTTTATTTCCACTATTAAAAATTTATTTGAGGAAATAAATGCGAAATTTTTAATTGCTTTAGATCTAAACTAAAAGTAATTTTCTTACTAAGTTTGTTTGCTTCTTTATCAGTTACCAATTGTTCTTTAAATGCTTTTGAATATGCAAAAGGTATGTTGATGCTTAACAAATTTTTCAACACACTTAGTTGCACCCCTCCTACATATAATACCCTTTGTTTTGGCCCTTTTTTACCCCAAGCCTCAGCATAAGTACCTATATCAAAAAATAATTTAAGGGGTACCCTAAAAGGGAAAATTTTATCTGGTATGGTACTATTTAAGTTTATTGCTGCAATCCATTTTTCAGAATAACCTTGTATGCTACTATATTGATCCAGCCTCATTTTTAAGCCACCGCTATTTTCTATTGCTATTTGTTGTGCAGCTAGGCCAGCATTTTTTATTGGTATTTCACCATAAGCTGCCGAGGCAGACCTGCCAATAAAGTAACTGCTATTGGTATAATCATCATTACCATTATTGGCCAATAATTTTGGTTGGTATGCATAAGCAGAAAAATCTTTTGCACCTACATAATTAAATAAAGCAGCAAATACCCTTGCTTGTAAACCCCCAAATTTTGTATAATTAAAAAAGTAATTTCCAGTTACATTTATTCTATAAAAACCTTTGCCCTGCTGTAATTGTAATTTATAATTATGAGGATACAAAGCCCTGTTGTTTTCATAGCCATAAGTTAATTGATTTACAAATCGCCTAGTGTTTTGTATCTTAGTAGGATAGTTAATTATACTATCACTTCCAATTTTGTAAGAAAAATTACTATAATTACTTTCGTCAAATAAAAAACTTCTTACATCTAAATAGCTTTTTTTATTACTTCTTATTGGATGATAAAAGTAAACTGTAGCACTCGGTGTTAGTTTTTTAAAGGTTTCAAATATTTTTTTGCTTGCTGTATCTAAACTATAATTTGTAGCAAAGTTTGCATAATTAAAACCAAATTTTATTTTTTCTATAAAATTATCTTTGTAAATATTATAATGTACTTGCCCAGTACCTTTTAAATTTTTGCTATTGGTAGAATATAATGGGGCAATAGCAAATTGTAATTTTGGCAAGGGTAAAGTATAATTGTGCAGCAATGCACCAATCATAAACTTATCATATTTATTATAACCTATTAAAGGAGCAATGCTGATGTAATGGTATTTGTTTGTTTCTTCTAAACTGAGCAGTGTTGTAAACTTTATTTTCTTTTTTTCAATTGCTTCAAGGCTTCCTTTTTTATTTAGCAATGCAAAAATGCTATCTAAGTTTTTAGCAGAAATACTTTCAGCAATCGTTTTAAAATCTATTGGTTGTGGGTGTTTAAATTTCCATTTATTAAAATACGTTTGTATTACTATGTCAAAGATTTCTTTGCCCAATTGTTTTTCTAACAATTGCATCCATTCACCCATTTTTATATAACTAATAAGGCCATAGTTTAAAGTGCTTAAATTTTCTGATGCTGTATTAATGGGCTGGTCTTTTTTTAATTTTATAAAAGTTTCAAGTATTATATGATCTATATTATTAGGCAACAATTTTTTAAATATACTATTACCATTTGTTTTATTTTTATTTGCACCATACTCAGTTAAATATCTTTTATCGTAATAAGTATTCATACCTTCATCTATCCATGGGTATTTGCGTTCATTACTTGCCAGTATGCCATAAAACCAATTGTGCCCTATCTCATGGTTTATTACTGATTCTAATGATGCTTCACTGCCTCCTCCATTTACAATAGTTACCATTGGATACTCCATTCCACCACCAATGTCAGATGCATCATCTACCACACTTACTGCATTGTAAGGATATTCACCCAGCCATTTACTTTTAGAAATTATCGATTTCTTTATAAACGATAAGCTATTTTTCCAAAGGTCTTTATTATTGGGCAGTACAAAAGAAAATGCATCTATCACTCTGCCAGAGGGAAGTTGTAGCGTATCATATTGTACTAAAAATGTTTTATTAGCAAACCAAGCAAAATCATGAATATTTTTTTGAGTATAATGCAAGGTCTTGGTAGTTGGTGAAGAAGGAATAAAGTTCTTCACAACTACTTTTGTATTATTTTTTTTAGGTGCAGTGTTATCAGGTTCTACAAATTTTTTCAACCATTTTTTTTCTTCTTCATTTTGCAACTCACCAGTAGCAGCTACCAAATAGTTTTGTGGCAATGTTATTTTTACATCAAAACTTCCAAACTCACTATAAAACTCCCCTTGGTCTAAGTAGGGCATTTCGTGCCAGCCATCCTTATCATACACTGCAGGCTTAGGATACCATTGGGTTATTTGATAAGATTGTTCTACATGCCCACTTCTAGAAAATACGTAAGGTAACTTTACATGAATAGGCGTTTCTATTTTTATTTTTTTACCTGGCAATAATTGTTGTGGTAAAATTAGCTTTACAATATCTTGGTGTTGGGGATGGTCCTCAGTAAAAGCACTTACATTATCTACCTTAAAATTCAACCTATTTACATATCCTTTTTTATTTTCTTCACTAAAATAAAAATCCGTATTTCCATTTTCTAGCTGTTGGTCACTAAAAGCAGTTTTGTCGTTTTTGTAAGCATTTGGCCACAAGTGTATCCAAATAAATTTTAGTGTGTCGGGTGAGTTGTTTATATATTCAATCGTTTCAAATCCATCAAGGCTGTTATCAGCATCATTTAATGTAACGGCAATGATAAAATTGTTTTCTTGCTGCCAATAACTTTGCTGGGCAAAAATAATAGCAGGCAATAAAAGTGAAATGGATAACAGTATTTTTTTCAATGTAAAACGCTTTCATCAAAAATAATAAAAATTGAATAAAGGCAGTATAAAAAGTGTGTTATCCTTTTATACTATTAAGTTTGATAAATTAATATTTATCAAACCTACTTTGTTTCAATAAGATTTTATTTTCTTAAAAAGACTCTTCTATTTTAAGTTTAAAAATAAATTACAAATAATTATCCGTTACTTAATACTTTATCTAAATTTTTTTCAGCAAAAAACGGGTTGCAAATAGCATTTGCCTTTTTTAAAATATCTGTAAGGCCATTTTTGTCTGTGTTGGCAAGCTTGCATGCTTTAGTAAAAGCGGCCGCTTCTTCTATTTTTGATGTTGCCAATATAGCTTCTTTCAACGCAAGTATTTTCAATCCACTATCTTTTAATTTTCCTAAGCTAGCTATTGTTTTGCTAAGAGCTAAAAAATGATTTTTAGATAAAAGTATTACATCTGTATTTTTACCCTTTGCAGG
Source organism: Ferruginibacter sp. (assembly GCA_043770525.1). Lineage (GTDB taxonomy): Bacteria > Bacteroidota > Bacteroidia > Chitinophagales > Chitinophagaceae > Ferruginibacter. The sequence goes on along the minus strand of JAYVID010000301.1, from coordinate 4,678 downwards.
CATTTTATTAAAAGGAGATTCAATTATGTCTTTTGTTAAATACTTTTTCAAACTAGCTTCGGTACTATTTTTTCTAGAAAACTGTAATACACCTTGCAACGCCTGCGCATAAATGCTTAGCCAGCGTAGCTTTCTTCTCAATTCATGTACTTGGTTTTCTATATCTGTAAATGTTTTACCACAACTTACAAAAAACTCATTTATTTCTTTTATCTCACTTTCATAAAAAGTTTTTATGAGGGCTGTTTCTTTGTCTGCAGGTTGCCAATCTATTTTGTTTAATTTTTTTCTAATTTTATTTGTTCTCAATGGGTCATGGTTTATCCATTTCTTTTCAAGCAATAAATTACTAAAAGCGGTTGTATGTTCAACTTTCTTTTTTTCTAAAAATGCTACAATGTGGGCTGGTATTTTTTTATCTTTTTTAAATGCAATAGCAAAAGAATCATAATAATCTATTTTACCAAGCATATCTTCCAGCACTTTAAATCTATCTTTTAGTTTTTCAAATTTTTTCTCATTATGCAACCCTGCATATAATTTTGATAAACCTTGTAACATAAATGCTTTTGTACGAGCATCGTTTTGGTACAAATACAAAGCAGGATTTTCTGTTTTACTAGCTTCAAGTAAAAGTGTGTCTAATTGTGTAAGGTAGTATTCAAACCTTTGTTTTCCTAGAGTCATTTTTTTTTCAATTAAAATTTTAAAATATAAAAATCAATTTTTAGTAAATTTAATTCATTGCTCAAAATAAGCAATACTACCACCTACCCAAGTTTTATCTTTATTATATCGGGTGCCTATCATTTTTCCTTTGCTAAGCCTTGCTAGGTTGTGCACGGCTTTAGGCCTAGCCCATTCATCTTTCCAAAAATAAAACAATCTTATTTCAGCCTTAGCAGGTTCATCCATGGTTTCAATAATAGGAGCGTAGTTTACTTTGCGTTGTAGTATCCAGTTTTCGGGGTCCGTTATTTTATCTAAGTCGGCTTGTGTTACATCAATTACAACACCCATACCAGCAAACGAAAAAAGTGGTTTTAGCACATACTCGTTTAAGTTTACAGGCATAGTCATTTCATTTAAAAAAAATGTAGCTGGCACATAAGGGTTGTCTATAAAAGGCAAAGTAAACTTACTTATTCTATAAAACCAATTTGGGTGTGGCACCCATTCTACATTGTATTCTTTTGTAAGGTCTATTATATTGTCCAATCCTTCTTGCTGTTGAAGGTCATCAAAAATTAATCTATTGTAAATTCTTTTTACAATTTGTTTATCCCTATTTTCTTTTTCATAATATAATTGGTTTCCCTCTGCTTTAAGTTTTGTAAGGCATACCATTTCTACCCCTAGCAGTTGTTTTGTAGCAAAAAAATCTATTCTTGTTTTTTGTTGTTCCGGAAAAATTTCTAATAAAATAACTTCATCTACATTATGCTCACCAACAATTATATCTTTTAATAATTGTATGTACGATGTTTTGTTATATCCATTTAAATAAGAGGAGTGTGTATTGGGCACATCAGCATATTTACCCGTAAGCTCACTGTGAAAAGCTTGAAAACCATACAGTGTAGGAAAGCCTTGCATCTCTATCAGTTGAGGTTCGTAACCACCCTTGCCATCCTCACATATTCCAAAATCAAACACAATCATTTGAGCATGTTTTTCATCACCACCCACACGTACATCTGCAGGTATACTCCTTTCTGTAAGCGCTTTAAAGTTAGGAGCCACTATTACATCAATAATATCTTCGCATGCACCCAGCATTTTGTTGGTAAAATCTTTGGGTATAAAAAGAGGCGTTTCTGCATTTCTAAAATCCAATGCTCCTGCATGCACAGCTTCTACAACTTTTAAATACTGTTCATATTTTTCTTCTGTAAACTGGCTATTAAATTTATCTCTTAATTCCTTTTGCATACATTTTTATTAAATAATTACAGCTTGCAAAAATGTTTCATTTTGTAGAAACACTTACACGAATCTTAAAGATTAAATGTAACTAAAAAACCAATGTAAAAAAAGTAAAATTTTTATTGTAGTAATATCTTAAATCCAAAAAAGCAATAAAACTTTTAAACTTCCACCATCTCCATTTTTTTTACAGCATCATTTAAAAAATTGGGTAAAATATAGGAGTAAGTATGTAAAATTTTATCGGGGTCTTCAAGTTGGTCTATCATGCTTTGCCATTTTTCTAGGCTATGGTTTTCCACCACTATATTTTTTCTTTTTTCTGTTTTTAAATGTAGGCTCATACCTATTGCATCAGCCTCTGGGTGAAACTGAGTGCCCACCATAAATTCGTTAAATCGCATGGCCATAATAGCTCTTTCTAGTGGCACAAGCGGCCTAGCTTTTTCAATAGCCAATATTTTTGCACCAATTTTTTTTATTCTATTATGGTTGGGTTCTGTTACTTGGTAATCTCTGCTATCTACAGCATAAAAAGGGTCAGATAAACCCTCAAAAATAGGATCATTATTAGCATCAGATAAATAGTGTATAGGAAATACTCCAAAGGCAGTACTTTTTCGCTTATTTACATTTGCCACTTCAAAATACCTGCACGCAAGTTGAAAAGAATGGCATACAAAAAATACCGATTTTTTCACCACATTCGATTCATCGGCATTATAAGCTTCCATCTTTTTTATCCATTCAAAAAAAGTATTTTCCCATAAAGTTCCTTTGCTATCTAGTGGAGAGCCAGGCCCACCGCTACTTATATAAATATCATAACTAAGGTCTGGTATCTCTGTTTTTCTACGCACATCAAATTCATCTTTCACAAGGTCAAGGCTATTCATTTCGGCAAACTGGTTTATAATTTCCCTAATACAACGCATACCTTGGTTCTCCGCCCCCTCATACATATCTAAAATTGCTACTCTCATACTGTTATTTTCGTACCTAAACATATATAAAAGTACCGCTTTTTTTTAAAACTTTTGTAGAGCAAAATCTCATTTATACCAAATATGTCCACATTTTTATTTTTGGGGCTGTGGGCCAATACCTTTTTTCAACTTTTGCTCGGGCTGCTTGTAGTACTCCTCGGTGCTCGTTCCTCACACCTGTGGGGTACTACTGCACATCCCGCAGCCCTTCATCAGTATATCTTTTTTCATCTTTTATTACGAAATAGATTGTAGCGAAGATCCATTTTTAAAATTCTATAAATTTCATAGTGAGGTACATCAGGGCTTATTGTTTTTCCCAGTTTTTCTACTTTTGGATTATAGATTTTAGGAACTCAATTATTTGAGCATTTCCTTCAAATGATCCTTCAATCATCCCATTTTCATCAATTAAATATAAAAAAGGATAACCTGAAACTTGATACTTTGTTTCAATCTCTTTTTGATTAGTGATTATTGTAAAATCTTTTGCTTTATTTTTAAAGTATTTTTCTACATTTTCTTTTTTATCTATAGCATAAGCATTCACTAACATCAAATCTTTTGGCAATTTGAAATCTTCACTAATCAAATAATTAAACACTTCTTTACATGCACCACAACTGGTAAAAGAAAATAAAAACAAAGTTCTTTTTCCTACAAAACTTTGAGAAGAAAATTCTTTGTTATTAATATCAGCTATTTTAAAAGTTGGTGCTGGGGTTCCTTTTTTAAGTGAAATAATTTCATCTCTTTCAAAAAACTTTAAGGAATAATCTTTTGGAATGGTAGTTTTGAACTTAATTTCTTTTTTTGAAAAATTATAGTTGTAAAATTGATATGTTACAGTTTGCCCTAGTTTATTATCAACATAACTTTTTCTCTCAAATTTTGTAATTGTATAATCTTTAGCAATGTAAATATGAAATACAGTTTTAAGCGTTTTTCCTTCATATATACTCGTTCCTTCTATAAATGAATAATGCGATTGTTTTGTTTTGTTATGCACAACTTCATCTACATATTTCCAATTATGTATTATTAAAAAAGCAGGGCCATAGAGAACTAATTTTGAGTTTTTGATAGTATTAATTTGATTTTCTTTTTCTTCATATTTATAAATCGACTTTTCATCATTTTTTACATAAGCATAAATACCGTTTTTGTAAAACTCTTCTGAATTTCCAGTTTTACTATAAAATTCAAATTTTTTAATTTTATAATTATTTACAATATAAAACGAATTAAAACTTGTAGTCTCCTCCGTATCTGCATTAGGATAGAAAGCTTTCGTAGTATAACTTATAGATTTATAACTATTATACTTTTGTCTCGCTTTTTTTAATTTGATGTTATTAGCAAATAAAAAAAATGAGTTTAGTATAAGTAAAAAAGTAATTGAAATTTTATTCATTTGGTTTTAATTATTTGAGTACTACTGCTACACTGTCTTCAGCCCTTCATCAGTATATCTTTTTTCATCTTTTATTACGAAATAGATTGTAGCGAAGATCCATTTTTACTTTTCCTGAATACGTTTCAAATTCGCCAATCCTTCTTCTAAGTCTCCACCCATCATTTTATCCATAAACAACCCCATTAAATTTAATGGGTAAGTCATTCGCCCCTTAATGCCCCATTTTACCGTTGTTTTATCTGCACCAGCTGCTTCTGTTGTCATATAAGAATCTGCTACATCTTTCATTGGTTTTTCAAACCTAAGTTCATAATCTATTCTACTTCCTTCTGTAATTTTTTTTATTTCT
>JAYVID010000300.1:0-3912 GCA_043770525.1 Ferruginibacter sp. | reverse complement strand
TTTGTAAAATGTTCTACCAACATAGGTATATCTTCTTTTCTTTCTCTCAATGCTGGCACTTGCACCATTATTACACCCAGCCTATGGTACAAATCAAGTCTAAAGTTTTTATCTTCTACTTCTTTCAATAAATCTTTATTTGTAGCAGCTACTACCCTTACATCTACAGAAATATCTTTATCAGCGCCTACTCTAGTTATTTTGCCCTCTTGCAATGCTCGTAATACTTTTGCTTGTGCACTTAGGCTCATGTCACCTATTTCATCTAAAAAAAGTGTACCTCCATTTGCTTGTTCAAATTTTCCAATACGCTGTTTTATAGCCGATGTAAAAGATCCTTTTTCATGCCCAAACAATTCACTTTCTATTAACTCACTTGGTATAGCAGCACAATTTACTTCTACCATTGGGCCATCGCTCCTATTGCTTTTTTCATGCAGCCAACGAGCTACCAACTCTTTTCCTACTCCATTTTCACCTGTTATTAACACACGAGCATCTGTAGGTGCTACTTTTTCAATTGTATTTTTTATTTTCATTAGGGCTGGGCTATCTCCCACCATTTCTATTGTTTTATTTACTTTTCGTTTTAAAACTTTTGTTTCGGTAGTAAGTTTTGTTCTATCAGTAGCATTGCGAAGAGTAATAAGCAATCTATTTAAATCTGGCGGTTTGCTTATATAATCATAAGCGCCTTTTTTTACTGCATCTACTGCTGTATCTATGTTACCGTGGCCACTTATCATAATGATGGGTACATCTGCATTGATAGCATGTGCTTTTTCTAAAAACTCTATTCCATCTAGCTTGGGCATTTTTATATCACAAAGCACAACATCGTACGTTTTTTCACTAAATTTTTTTAACCCCTCCTCTCCATCGCTTGCTTCAGTAATTTTATAACCTTCAAAACCTAATATTTCTGAAAGTGTACTTCGTATTGCTCTTTCATCATCTATTATCAATATTTCTGCCATGCTGTTGATTTTATTTAGTGGTTTAAAGTTAGGGAATATGCTGTTATAATTTTAAACTAAACAATTATCGTTCCGAAAAATAAGTATCATAAGTATTTTTCTATAAAAATGTATGAAAGTTGATAATTTATTCAAAATAAAATTAGTAGCCCTTTTATAAAAATGAACATATTTCCATTAACAAAATCTTCTTTATTTTATACAGTAGGTTTGGTTATTTTTGTAAGATTAAAATTTATACAATTATGGATGATTTATTTAAAAGTGTTTTTTCTTTCTTAATGCTTGCATGTATTGGTTGCACAGCTTATGTAATATGGCAAATAAGTAAACTTTCACAATATTTAAAATCTCAAAACCCCGAGGGCAAAAAATTGCAGTTGCTAGCTTATGAAAGACTGGCAATGTTTGCTGAAAGAGCAGGATTAAGAGCTATGATAACCAATGCAGAAGCACATGGAGAAAGCGCTGCAATTATGCATGGTGTGCTTATTCAAAACATAAAGTCTGAATACGATTACAATATTAGCCAACAAATATATGTGAGCAAAGAAGTATGGCAGGCTGTTACAAAACTAAAAGATCAAAATATTTATATCATTAATCAACTAGCTGGCATGTTACCACCACATGCTACTTCGCTTGATTTAAGCAAAAGGATATTAGAGTATAGCCTTGCTCAAAACTCTGAATTAAATACGATGGTGCTAGATGCAATACAACATGAAGCTAAGCAGCAGTTGGTTGAAGAAAGTATTTAGAGTACTTAGTATTGAGTACTTAGTATTTAGATGCTATACATTAGACAAAAACAAAGAATTTTAATTGCTTAATAAAAAAACTATTTAGAACTATATCAATTCTAAGTGTTTAGTAATGAGTATTTATTACATAGACCTTAGATAAGAACAAAGGATTTTAATTGCTTAAAAAAGCAAAAACTAAATAGTTCTATATCAATAATAAGTATTTAATAGTGAGTATTTATTTGATAGACATTAGATAAGAAATAAGAATTTTTAATGCTTAAAAAAAATAAATCAAAAACTATTTAGCACTATCTTAATACTAAGTACTAAATACTACATACTTTTTTTATGAAAATAACAACAGACTCAGGATTAGAAATTAACGAATTATATACATCCGAAAATAATATTTCTAAAGACAATTCATTGCCTGGAGAATTTCCTTTTACAAGAGGCGTACAAGCAAGTATGTACAGGGGTAAACTCTGGACCATGCGGCAATACGCAGGTTTTTCTACAGCCGAAGAAAGCAATAAACGATATCATTATTTATTGAGCCAAGGTGTAAGTGGGCTTAGTGTTGCTTTTGATTTGCCTACGCAAATAGGATACGATAGCGACCATGAACTTGCAGATGGAGAAGTAGGAAAAGTAGGCGTAGCTATTGATAGCATAGAGGATATGGAATTACTTTTTGCAGGCATCAATTTAGAAGAAGTTTCTACCTCTATGACCATAAATGCATCAGGATTTATTCTGTTAGCATTTTATGTGGCATTGGCAAAAAAGCAAGGAGCAGATTTAAAAAAAATAAGTGGTACCATACAAAATGATATTTTAAAAGAATACGCTGCAAGAGGCACTTATATTTATCCGCCAAAACCATCTATGCGTATCATTACCGATATTTTTGAATGGTGCAGTACTGATGTACCAAAATGGAACACAATTTCTATTTCTGGTTATCATATACGAGAAGCAGGTAGTACCGCAGTGCAAGAAATTGCTTTTACACTAAGCAACGGCAAGGCGTATGTACAGGCTGCACTAGCAAAGGGTTTGGATATAAATGTATTTGGTAAAAGACTTTCCTTCTTTTTTAATGCACACAATAATTTGTTTGAAGAAGTAGCAAAATTTAGAGCAGCTCGTAGAATGTGGGCTACTATAATGAAAGAGCTCGGTGCTACAGATGAAAAAGCAATGATGCTACGTTTTCATACCCAAACGGGTGGTAGTACACTTACAGCACAACAACCGCTGAATAATATTTGCAGGGTAACCATACAAACGCTTGCTGCTGTAATGGGCGGTACGCAAAGCTTACACACAAATGGATATGATGAAGCGCTAAGCCTACCAACAGAAGAAGCGGCAAAAATAGCTTTGCGTACACAACAAATAGTAGCTTTTGAAAGTGGTGCGCCAGATACGGTAGACCCACTAGCAGGTAGTTATTTTGTAGAGAGCCTAACGGATGAAGTAGAGAAAGCAGCTTGGCAATTAATTGAAAAGATAGATGTAATGGGTGGTAGTGTAGAAGCCATAGAGCAAGGTTTTATGCAAGATGAAATAGCCGCTAGTGCATACCAATATCAAAAAGATATTGAGAGTGGTGCAAAAACTTCGGTAGGGGTTAATAAATTTGTAACAGCAGAATCATACAAAACTCCTGTATTTAAAATAGATGAAAGCATACAAAAAACACAAACAGATAAACTAGCAGAACTAAAACAAAGAAGAGACAATACAAAAGTGAAACAATGCTTGGAAAGTATAGCCAATGCTGCAAAAGGAACAGATAATTTGATGCCGCATGTGGTGACTGCTGTAGAAAATTTTTGTACGCTAGGAGAGATTGCAGATGTGTTGAGGGATGAATATGGGGAATATGCTTAACGTTATTTTACTCTAAAATGAATTGCTAAATGAACTTCTCTAAAAACTCAATTGTACTTTTTTTTATTTTTCTTTTTGTGGAGATTTTTATCTGTAGCCTATACAGCAATGCACAAACCCTAGTACCATATAGAATAAAAGATAAATGGGGACTTTCTGATGCAGACAAAAAAATAAAAGTAAACTGCGAATTTGATAGTATTATAAATTTCCCCAACACATTTTATAACAGAGATAATTTCTATTGCTATAAGAATGGATTTGTAGGATTAATAAAATGGTATGAA
>JAYVID010000299.1:0-5359 GCA_043770525.1 Ferruginibacter sp. | reverse complement strand
TGATGATCCAATGGAGGCATTGGAGCTCGCAGAACAGCATAGACCCGATGTTGTTATTCAAGATATAAACTTAAATGGAAAAATTAGCGGAATACAATTAGCAAAAAAAATGATGCAATTGTATAAAGTGCCGATAATTTTTGCTACATCTTATTTAGATGTAAATATAATGAATGATGCACTAGATATAAAGCCTGTTACATATCTTATTAAACCCATACAAACAGGCGATTTACAAGCTGCACTTATAATGGCACAGCGATTTAAGGTGGATAATGAAACTGAAATAAACACTGCTGAATTAACTGATATTGTAGATGATTTTATTTTTATAAAAGTAGGAGTAAAATTACAAAAGGTAAATTTCAACAATGTTTTATTGGTACAAACCGATGCTAAAAATTATTGTACTATTATTACCAGCGACGATAAAAAGTATTCAATAAGAAATAGTATACTTAATTTACTTTCCATTTTTCCTAGTAATAATTTTTTACAAGTACATAGGGCTTACTTAATAAATGTACAATTTGTGGATTCGTACAACGAAGCTGAGCAATGTATCGTAATAAAAAAGTACGATGTACCAGTAGGTCGTACTTTTAAAGAAAAAATACAACAGCGGTTTAAAGTTTTATAGGAAGAAGTATCTTTCTTTTTAGTATTCTGTTTTTTTACTATGCACAAAACGGATGGTTCCACTTTTCTTAAGGTCAGATGTAACCCTTACTTCATATCTTTTTTTACCATCCATAATTATCATAAGTGCAGTATTGGGTGGTATGCTGCCAAGGTTGTCTGCATACATTACTAGTTCATTTAACTCTTCATTATTTACTTCTATTTCAAGGTAAAGGGGGTTTGTAGTAAGTTTTTTATGTGTTAATAATGCTATGCCATTATAAAATAATGAAACACTATCTCCGTCTATATCTCCATTGTCATAAAGTTCAACACTCACTTTCCTATTTTCTACATTTATTGTTTGTATAATACTATTACTTCTTTTCTCAAAGCCATTTGATAATAATTTTTCTTGAGTAATACCTACATTATTGTTTGAAATAATCTTTACCTCCGAATCTTTTTTTGGAACTTCAGCAACTGGTTTTATTTGTTGTTTTAAACCCTGTTTTAAAACTGGTTTTTGTTTTATTGTTGTAATAGTTTTTACAAGAGGTTTTTGTTCATTTTTTTTCGGTAGTAAGCTTTGTTGTTTTGGTTTTGCAGAAGCCAGCACACGCTGTTTTTGAGCTATTAAAGGGTTGTTATTTTCCCTTGTTTTTTTTGAAATGGGATAAATTTCAGTAAGGGCTCTTTTAGTTAATATCGTATTTCCAAAACCCATATTTTTAGTTTTTTGGCCAGGAGCAGGCACCCAAGTCCCTTCTAGTATTTCTTTATCTGCCTCTTTTCTCCATCTAAGTTTATGAAGCTGAAAACTATTTTCTACATTGTAAGGTACATTTGTTTTTGTACGTGCAGTTTCAGTTACTTCTACACACTTTTTTTTAGCGTCATAAGTACCTTTTAGCGTGCAAATGGTATAATATTTTTTCCCATCTTCATTGTAATAGGTATAAGAATAACCACTAATTTCAGATCCAGATACATCTAGGTCTATTACATAATCGCACTTATTGCTGCCCCAGCTTATTACAGAGCTGTTATCTACAAAACTACCTTTCCATTGGCCTTTAAAATTTTGAGAAAAGCAATAGTTTGAAACCAATGTAACAATAAAAAAAAGTACTATTTTCTTCATCTTTGAAAAATCATTTTTACAAAATTATATTTTTAATAATACCCACAAACATTATTTGCCTTTTCTAATAGCAAATACTTCGTTAAATTTGCTATTCACGAAAGTTAAGGAAAAAGAACAGATGAAGATTAACATTACCCTGCCAGATGGTTCCGTAAGAGAATACGACAAAGGCGCAAGTGCTATGGATGTAGCAAAATCGATAAGCGAAGGGCTAGCACGTAAAGTGCTAGCTGCTAGTATTAATGGCGAAGTGTGGGATGCAACCCGTGCTATACATGAAGATGCTTCATTAAAATTATTAACCTGGGATGATGCAGATGCAAAATCTACCTTTCGTCACTCTACTGCGCATTTAATGGCTGAGGCTGTACAAGCCATATACCCACATGCAAAATTTTGGGTAGGGCCTGCTGTAGATGCTGGTTTCTATTACGATATGGATTTAGGTGATAGTGTATTAACCGAAGAAGGATTGCTAGCTGTGGAGAAAAAAATGGCAGAGTTGGCTAAGAAAAATAGTGCATTTGAAAGAAAAGAAATAAGCAAATCAGATGCAGTACAATTTTTTACCGAGAAAGGAGATGAATACAAATTAGATTTACTGAGCAACCTAGAAGATGGCGGCATTACACTATATACCCAAGGCGATTTTACCGATTTGTGCCGTGGCCCACATATTCCCAATACATCTTTCATTAAAGCGGTAAAATTAAACAGTGTTTCTGGCGCATTTTGGAAAGGCGATGAAAAAAACAAACAACTTACACGTGTGTATGGTATTTCTTTTCCTAACCAAAAAGAATTGGATGAGCATTTATTGATGCTTGAAGAAGCAAAGAAAAGAGATCATCGTAAACTCGGAAAAGAGCTGAGCATTTATACCATGGATGATGATATTGGCCAAGGCTTGGTATTGTGGATGCCTAATGGTACCATAATTATTGAAGAGCTTGAGAAACTTGCAAAAGAAACTGAAAATGCAGCAGGCTACAAGCGTGTAGTAACACCACATATAGCAAAAGAAAATTTGTATTTAACCAGTGGGCATTTGCCTTATTATGCAGATAGTATGTACCCACCAATGGAATTGGATGGTACAAAATATTATTTAAAAGCAATGAACTGCCCGCATCACCATAAAATATATGATGCAGAGCCAAAGAGCTACAAAGACCTGCCATACAGGCTTGCAGAGTATGGTACTTGCTATCGTTATGAGCAAAGTGGAGAATTGTTTGGGCTAATGCGTGTACGATGCTTACACATGAACGATGCACATATTTATTGTAGCAAAGAACAATTTGCACAAGAGTTTAAAGCCGTAAACGATATGTATCTTAAATATTTTAAAATATTTGGGATAGATAAATATGTAATGCGCTTGAGCTTGCACGACCCTGCAAAGCTTGGTGAAAAATATGTAAACGAACCCGAGCTTTGGTTGGAAACTGAAGAATTAGTTCGCAGTGTATTAATAGAAAATAATATTCCTTTTGTAGAAGTAAAAGGCGAAGGTGCTTTTTATGGGCCAAAAATAGATGTGCAAATCTGGAGTGTAATTGGTAGAGAATTTACCCTTGCTACCAACCAAGTTGACTTTGCACAAAGCAGAAGTTTTAAACTTTCATTTACAAATAAAAACAACGAGCCAGAAATTCCGTTAATCATTCACCGTGCACCATTGGGTACACATGAGCGTTTTATTGGTTTCTTATTAGAGCATTATGCAGGTAAATTTCCTACATGGCTTGCACCATTGCAGGTAAAAATATTGCCAATAAGCGATAAGTTCATGGATTATGGAGAAGCCGTGTTACAAAAATTAAGAGCCGCAGGTATACGTGCAGAAATAGATGATAGAAACGAAAAAATTGGTAAAAAAATAAGAGACACAGAATTGGCTAAAGTACCGTACATGCTGGTGTTTGGAGAAAAAGAAATAGAAAATAATGCAGTGGCAATACGTAAGCAAGGCTTAGGAGACCAAGGAGTTATTAATTTAGATGAATTTATTAGTAATTTAGCGATTGAAATACGAAATAGAGAATAATAACCTATTTTTGAAAAAGTATGACAGCAACTCAATCATTTAAAATTTATGAAGTTTTGCATAAGCATTTTAAAAATGATGCTGATGCAAAAGTTGTAGTGCAAGAAATTGAGGTAATTATTGATAATAAATTTGAAAAAGAAAAGAATAATCTTTCTACAAAAGAAGATATATCTTTATTGAGACAAGATTTACTGAAATTTCAGCTGGATATTGAAAAGCGTTTAAGTACTATTATGATTTGGATAATTGCAACAACAATCTCTGTGGGAGGTTTAATTGTAGCAGTAATGAAATTTTAAAATTAAATCAATCACCAAAATAAATAAATGGCATTTCCACCAAGGCCGCCCAGAGGAGCGTTTAATCCTCGTTTTAAGAAAGAGCAGCAACAAGAGCACCGTACCAACCATCTTATAAAAGCACAAGAAGTGCGTTTGGTAGGAGAGAATGTAACCCCAGGTGTTATGTCTCTTTTTGAAGCCAATAAATTGGCCAAAGAACTAGAGTTAGATCTAGTAGAAATTTCTCCAGGTGCAAACCCTCCTGTGTGTAGAATTATTGACTACAACAAATTCCTCTACGAAGAAAAGAAGAAGAAAAAAGAAATGAAAGCGAAATCTAAAACCAGTGAGGTAAAGGAAATTCGTTTTACTCCCAATACAGATGACCATGACTTTGATTTTAAAGTAAAACATGCAGAGAAGTTTTTGGAAGATGGCAATAAAGTAAAAGCACATGTCCAGTTTAAAGGTCGTGCTATTATGTTTAAAGAAAGAGGAGAGTTATTGTTATTAAAATTTGCAGATAGTTTAAAAGATGTAAGTGCATTGGAGGGCTTGCCAAAGCTAGAAGGTAAGCGTATGCAGGTAATGCTTGCACCACGCATTATAAAGAAAAAATCTGGTAACGAACTAGGTAAGTTGCACAAAGATAAACCTGCGGAAGAAGCTACATCAGCTCCAGTTGAAGAAGCTCCATCAGCAGAATAAGATTCCTTAATCAAGGATATATAATACAGATGCCAACTTTCTAAAAGTTGGCATCTGTATTTACAATAAAAAATATTTTCAATATTTTTTATTGTGTGGTTATGGGCTTTGGTTCATTGATTAATCTTCGGTGGCGTCGCACATTTCATATTCAGCTATCTATTTAGCTTTATAGATTTTTTACGAACAAAGCGAAGATTGAATAGATAAAAATAATAATTTGCAAATTGAAAATCTGCCTGCCAAAATATGCGAAAATCTGCATAATCTGCGAGCAAATTAATTTTATTGCAAATGAGATTTATCAAAGATTTAATAGGTTTCAATGAATTTATAATTGGTAAGTAAAGCAAAGAAAAAATTATCAAATAAATTGTATTTGCAAATGAAAAATCTGCGAAAATCCGCAAAATCTGCGGGCAATTTAAAAAAGAAATAAACCGAATAAATCATGGACACAAGTTTAAATAAATACATAAGTGAAACAGGGTTTTGCAGTCGCAGAGAAGCAGATAGATATATAGAAGAATGCCGTGTAACAATAAATGG
>JAYVID010000298.1:0-5964 GCA_043770525.1 Ferruginibacter sp. | reverse complement strand
TTGTATTCAACTAGGATTATTGCCTTTAGCAAAAGAAAAAATATTAAGAAATATACATACAACTGGCATTACCGGTAGTACAGGAGCGGGACAATCAATGCAAGCCACTTCACATTTTTCGTGGCGTGTAAATAATATTCAAGCGTACAAAACTTTATCTCACCAGCATGTAGATGAAATAAAACAATCATTGCATCAATTGCAAGGCAATGAAACAAACTTGCATTTTGTGCCATGGCGTGGCGATTTTGCTAGAGGTATTTTTGTAACAAGTTATTGTCAATCAAATTTGAGTTTAGAAGAAGCGAATGAATTGTATAAAACTTTTTATGCATCGCACCCATTCGTGAATATAAGTGATGTAATGATAGATTTGAAACAAGTGGTGAACACAAATAAAGCAGTAATTTTTATTGAAAAAATTGATGATCAATTGGTAATTCATTCTGCTAATGACAATTTATTAAAAGGTGCATCTGGGCAGGCATTGCAGAATATGAATTTGATGTTTGGATTGGAGGAAATTGTTGGATTGAAATTAAAGGCGGGTAAGTTTTAAGTAAACTATAAAAATTAATAAAGAAAAATTATAATGAAAATTATGATTGATAAGGAATATAAAAATTGGTTGGTAACCCTAAAATCCACCATCCGGCAAAGTCAAATAAAAGCTGCTGTAGCTGTAAATAGTGCATTGATAATGCTCTATTGGGAGTTAGGTAAACAAATTGTAGAAAAACAAGAAAATGCTATATGGGGAACAGGGTTTATTGATCAATTGAGCAAAGATTTAAAGGAGGAGTTTCCTGATATGAGTGGATTTTCTAAACGAAATTTGGAGCTGGTCAAGCAATGGTATTTGTTTTATTCACAATGCTTTATAAAAACGAAACAAGTTGTTTCGCAATTAGATAATTCAATAAAAGAACAAACGAAACAACTTGTTTCGCAAATCGAAAAACCAATTGTAGAGCAAGTTGCTCTACAAATACAAAATCAGTTTAAGCAACAACTTGTTGCCGAATTAAAAACAACAGAAGAAGGAGAAAACACAAAACAAGTTGTTTCTCAAATACAAACACAATTATTTAATATTCCATGGGGGCATCATATTTTAATTTTGCAAAAAATTAAAAATACTTCTGTAGCTACTTTTTATATACAAAAAACAATAGAGAATAATTGGAGTAGAGCTATTTTACAAATGCAAATAGAAACCAATTTGTATGCACGCCAAGGAAAAGCCATCAATAATTTTGAATCAGTTTTACCAAAACCACAATCTGATTTAGCAAGAGAAATCTTGAAAGACCCATACAATTTTAGTTTTCTTACGCTAGAACAAAATGTACAGGAACTGGAATTAGAAAAACAATTGGTTAAAAATATTACACATTTTTTGTTGGAATTAGGGAAAGGTTTTGCTTATATGGGCAGGCAATTTGAATTAAATGTTGGTACAAAAAACTTCAGACTAGATTTATTATTTTATCATACAAAGTTAAAGTGCTATGTGATAATAGAGCTTAAAACCACAGAGTTTGAACCTGAATTTATAGGTAAACTAAACTTTTATTTATCTGCAATAGATGAATTGGTAAAAGATGAAAATGATAAACCAACTATTGGTATTTTACTTTGTAAATCAAAAGAAAATTTAGTAGTAGAGTTTGCATTAAAAGATATGAATAAACCAATTGGTGTAAGTGAATTTATGTTTAATGAACTTCCATTAAATATTCAAAAGGAAATGCCTACTGTAGAAGAATTAGAAAATGAATTATTTAAAAATGATGATAACCTATAACTGTTATGAAATTATTTGACGTTTATCCAATAAATAATATTGCAATAGAAAAGGCAATGGGGAGTTATGTTTGGGACGATGAAGGCAAAAAATATTTGGACATGTATGGTGGTCATGCTGTAATTTCTATCGGGCATACACATCCGCATTATGTTGCACGTTTGCAGGAGCAATTAAACAAAATTGCTTTTTATTCTAACTCAATCGAAATTCCTATTCAAAAAGAATTGGCAAAAAAGTTGGGAGAAATATCAGGTAAAGAAGATTTCCAATTATTTCTATGCAACAGTGGTGCTGAGGCTAATGAAAATGCATTAAAGTTGGCTTCATTTTATAATGGTAGAAAAAAGATAGTTGCATTTTCAAAAGCATTTCATGGTAGAACATCATTAGCTGTTGCAGCTACAGATAATCCAACTATTGTAGCACCGGTAAACGAAACGGATAATATTACTTTCTTGCCCTTTAATGATGAAGTGGCATTGGCCAATCATTTTGAACATTATGGCAATGAAATTTCTTCAGTTATCATAGAAGGAATACAAGGCGTTGGTGGTATAAGAGAAGCTAGTAAATCATTTTTACAATTGATAAGAAATCTCTGCACAAAATACAATGCTGTTTATATAGCAGATAGTGTTCAGTGTGGTTATGGCAGAACGGGACAGTTTTTTTCACATGATTATGCAGGTGTGCAAGCCGATATATATACGATGGCTAAGGGCATGGGCAATGGCTTTCCAATTGGCGGCATATTGATTGCAACACATATACAACCAAAACATTTTATGCTCGGTACAACTTTTGGTGGTAACCATTTGGCTTGTGCAGCAGCATTGGCTGTATTGGAAGTAATTGAAAAAGAAAACCTGTTAATGAATGCAAAAACAATGGGTGATTATTTATTAGAAAAATTAAAAGGATTCCCACAAATAAAAGAATTGCGTGGTAGAGGATTAATGATTGGTATAGAAATGCCCGAGGAATTTGCACATGTAAAAAAAGATTTATTAATGAAGTACAGCATTTTTACAGGCGAAGCAAAACCAAATACGATAAGACTTTTACCTGCTTTAAATATAACAAAAACAGAAGCAGATTTATTTTTAGAATCATTTGCAGCACTTTTAAATTAAAAAATTAATGCAACATTTTATTTCGGTAAACAATGTACACAATATTGATGCTTTAGCAGAAAAAGCGCTGGCTTATAAACAAAATCCCTTTGCCGATAAGCAATTGGGTGCAAATAAAAGAATTGGTTTATTATTTTTAAATCCAAGTCTGCGTACCCGAATAAGCACACAAATAGCTGCTGAAAATTTGGGTATGCAAGTGCTTACTTTTAATGTAGGCAACGATGGTTGGAAATTGGAGTTTGAAGAAGAAGCCATTATGAGTGGTACAACCGTTGAGCATATAAAAGATGCTGCACCAATTTTAGGAAATTATTTTGATGTGATTGGTGTAAGAAGTTTTCCATCATTAACAAACAAAGAAGAAGATTATAGTGAGCATGTAATTAAACAATTTATAAAATATGCTGGAGTGCCGGTTGTAAGTTTAGAAACGGCTACACTTCACCCGTTGCAAAGTTTTACAGATATTATTACTATTAAAGAAAGCTTACTTATGGCTCCTCCTCCCTTGGAGGAGGTTGGGAGCAGGCTTCCAAAAATTGTACTTACCTGGGCTCCACACATAAAACCATTACCACAATGCGTTGCCAATAGTTTTGCGCAATGGATGAATGCATGGGGGCAAGCTGAATTTGTTATAACCCATCCCGAAGATTATGAATTAGATGAACAATTTACAAAAGGTGCAACCATTATGCACAACCAACAGGAAGCCTTAAAAGATGCAGATTTTGTGTATGTTAAAAATTGGAGCACTTACCAGGATTATGGAAAAATTTATAGCAACGACCCATCGTGGATGTTGACTCCGGAAAAATTAAAAGTAACAAACAATGCAAAAATTATGCATTGCTTGCCTGTGCGTAGAAATGTGGAATTAAGTGATGAAGTGCTGGATAGTGCAAACAGTTTGGTTACTAAAGAAGCAAGTAATAGAGTGTGGGCAGCACAAGCAGTGTTGGCAGAAATATTAAAAAATATCAAATAAAATGCAGCAATTAATCGTAATAAAAATTGGTGGAAATATTATTGATGATTCATTAGCATTAGACAATTTTATTGAAAAATTTGCTGCTATAGAATTCCCTAAAATTTTGATACATGGTGGCGGAAAGTTAGCAACTGAAATGGCAATTACCATGCAAATTCCTCAACAAATGATTGAAGGAAGGCGCATTACTGACGAAGCAACATTGAAGTTGGTAACGATGGTTTATACAGGATTTATCAATAAAAATATTGTAGCAAAATTGCAGGCTAAAACATGCAATGCTTTCGGCATTTGTGGTGCAGATGGAAATATTATTTTAGCAAAAAAACGTGAGGTAAAAAATATTGACTATGGTTTTGTGGGAGATGTAATGAGTATAAACGATGCGTTTTTAAAAGTATTATTACAAAATAATTGTACCCCAATTATTGCACCTGTAACGCATGATGGAAATGGTCAATTGCTAAATACCAATGCCGATACAATTGCTGGTGAAATAGCAAAAGGAATGTCTGCTCTTTATCAAGTGCATTTAATTTATTGTTTTGATAAAAAAGGCGTTTTAGAAAATATTTCAGATGAAAATTCTGTAATAAAATTAATTACAACAGAAAATATAGAACGTTTAAAAACAAATAAAATTATACACGAGGGTATGATTCCAAAAATTGATAATGCTCTGCAAGCGGTAGCTTCAAGTGTATATAAAGTTACACTTGGGCATGCATTAGATTTGGAAAAAATTATTAAAGGCGAAGCTGGAACGACCATTAATTAGCATTCACAAAGAAGGTTATTAGCGTTTTTAATTAATAAAAATCGTAAATTTAGTATAATAAAAAATATTTTTATGAGTATAGCAGAAATGAAATTAGTAGCAATAAATGAAATAAGTAAGCTTGAAAGTGAAAATGCTGTAAAAGAAATTTTGAATCATATTGCTAAATTGAATGAGGAGAGTGACGAAACAAAGCCATTAAATCTTTTTCAGCATTATGACAAAATAAAACATCAGTATGGAAATACACTTCAAAAACTTGCACAATGATTTTGATAGATGATATTTTAAAATTGCATGAAGCATCTATTGATGATTATGGAGGTGCAAAAGGTACGAGGGATATTGGGCTTTTAGAAAGTGCCATTGCAAGGCCATTTCAAACATTCGGTGGAGAAAATCTATATAAAACTCCTTTTGAAATGGCAGCAGCTTTGGGCGAAAGTTTAATTATTAATCATCCTTTTATTGATGGAAATAAAAGAACTGGCTTATTAGGAATAATATCATTACTATTTGAATATAGTTTAATATTAAAAGCAACGGAAGAAGAAATGTATGACCTTACCATAAAAATATCTATAGGCGAAATTAAATTTGAAGAATTGGTAATTTGGCTTAAAAATAATTCTACAGCTATTTAGTAGCTATTTAATATGGATAAAATATCTACACTCACACAGGAAGCAATTAATCTTCTACAACAATTAATACAAACACCTTCGTTAAGTAAAAAAGAAAATGAAACTGCAGTAATCTTAAAGAATTATCTTGAAAAATATTGTACCAATGTTCAATCATTACAAAACAATGTTTGGGTAAAAAATAAATATTTTGATGATACTAAACCAACCATTCTTTTAAACAGCCACCACGATACTGTACCCGCCAACAAAGCTTATACCCGAAACCCATTTGATGCAAGTATTGAACATGGAAAACTGTTTGGCTTAGGCAGTAATGATGCAGGAGGTTGTTTGGTAAGTTTGCTTGCAAGTTTTTTATATTTCTACGAAAAAGAAAATCTTCAATACAATTTAATTTTTGCAGCAACTGCTGAAGAAGAAATATCCGGTACAAATGGTATTGAATTATTGTATCCTCAATTAGGCAAAATAGATGTGGCGATTGTAGGAGAACCAACATTAATGAATATGGCCATTGCAGAAAAAGGTTTGTTGGTTATTGATTGTACTGTAAAAGGCAAAGCAGGACATGCAGCAAGAGAGGACGGAGAAAATGCGATTTA
>JAYVID010000297.1:0-3740 GCA_043770525.1 Ferruginibacter sp. | reverse complement strand
CCCCATGCTCAAATAATAATCAGGTTCATCTTTTGCGATGCTGTATGCAGGCACGGTTTTCCAACCAGCTGTTGGTACAAGGCTCATGCTTTCTGCTCCGCCAGCTATAAAACATTCGCCCATGCCACTGCGTATTTTTGAAGTAGCCATAGCAATAGCTTCCAAGCCACTTGCACAATATCTATTAATGGTAATACCAGGTGCAGTAAACCCAACAGCTTTAGCCGCAATAATACGACCCACCTGTAAGCCTTGCTCCGCCTCGGGTACAGCGTTTCCTACAATTACATCGTCTATAAGTTTTGGATCTAGCTGCGGCACGCTTGCAAGCAAACCTTTTATTACATCTATAGCCAAATCATCTGGCCGAGTAAATCTAAATCCACCTTTTTTACTTTTCGTAATGGCAGTTCTATAGCCTGCTACAATGTATGCTTCTTGCATGTGTTTATGTTTAGCCTCAACCCCTGCCCTTCTCCACAAGTGGAGAAGGGAGTGAGCGAAGATGTTAGCGAATTTGTCCTCACCTCTTCCCTCTCCACAACGTGTAGAGGGAGTGAGCGAAGATGTTAGCGAATTTGTTGTTTCGTTATATTTTTTGGGCTAGGAACATTGAATCTTTACTCAACATTTGTTCTGGCTATCCGTTTCAATCTTTTTTGTCAAAGGCACAAAAAAGGATTTTCACTTCTATCCCGCAGCTCTTCATCTGTAAATCTTTTTTCAACTTTTATTGAAGCATAAACAAATCGAAAATCAATAAATCGAAAATCAGAAATTGAATTTAGTTGTTTATGCAACTTTATTACTCAAAGATATAAATTTTAAGTTAAGTACAAAAAAATGATAAGTTATATTTGCAGCCAATATGTACAAAATCATCCGCAGTATTTTATTTATGTTCGATGCAGAGAAAGTGCATCATTTTTCTATGGAAGCTTTAAAGTTTTTATGTTCCATTCCTTTAATAAAAAGAATAATTACAAATTCATATAGAGGTTCGAATTTGGAAAACTTTGAACCTTCAACCTTAAACTTTCAACCTTTCAATCTTCCCTTCAAAAACCCCATAGGCCTTGCCGCTGGTTTCGATAAAAACGCAAAATACCTAAACGAGCTAGAGGCACTAGGTTTTGGCTTTGTAGAAATAGGAACCGTTACACCATTACCACAAGACGGTAACCCAACTCCTAGATTATTTCGTTTACCAAAAGATAAAGCACTCATAAACCGCATGGGGTTTAATAATGAAGGAGTAGATACAGTAGTGGAAAGACTTCGTAAATGGCAGTTGGCAGTTGGCAATTGGCAAGTGGCAAAAGGAAGTTCGCAAATTGAGACCCAATTGCCCACTGCAAATTGCAAACTGATTATTGGTGGCAACATTGGCAAAAACAAAACTACACCCAACGAAACCGCATGGAAAGATTATGAAATTTGTTTTAATGCCTTACACGATTATGTAGATTATTTTGTGGTAAATGTAAGCAGCCCAAATACACCAGGCCTGCGTGAATTACAAGAAAAAGAACCACTCAAAAAAATATTGACACATCTTCAAAATCTCAATAAAAACTTTGCAAAACAAAAACCAATTTTATTAAAAATAGCCCCCGATCTTACACAAACACAAATAGATGATGTAATCAATTTGGCACAAGAGATAAATTTAGATGGATTGGTTGCAGCAAACACAACCATTGATAGGAGTAATCTCTTAACTTCTAAAGCCGAGCTTGAAGCTATTGGAGCAGGCGGTTTAAGTGGCATACCAGTAAAAGATAGAGCTACAGAAATGGTTAAATACATTCACCAAAAAACAAATGGTACATTACCCATTATTGCAAGTGGGGGAATATTTACAGGTGCAGATGCAAAAGAAAAACTAGATGCAGGTGCAAGCCTTGTACAAGTATGGACAGGCTTTGTTTATGAAGGGCCAGCTATTGTAAAAAAAATATGTAAAGCTTTAAAATAAAACTGCAAACTTATATTTGCAAAAATAAATTATGGAAAATTTACTTACCCTCGACGCACTTACCAGTTTTCTTGCCCTCACCTTTATGGAGATTTTATTGGGTATTGATAATGTAATTTTTGTATCAATTATTTTAGGCAGGTTGCCAAATGAAGCAGATAAAAAGAAAGCTTCTCTAATTTGGATGCTTGTTGGTATTAGTATGCGTTTAATTTTATTGTTCTTTTTGGCACAATTGATTGAGCGTACTGGTGAGCTGTTTGTAATATTTAATCACTCTGTAAGTTTAAAAGATATTATTACACTAGGAGGAGGCCTCTTTTTATTGGTAAGCACTACTCTAGAAATACATAATAAACTAGAGGGAGAAGACCCTAATGAAAAAGCTGCTAATCAAAAAAACAATACTTTAAGAGCAATTATCGGGCAAATATTAATTGTAGATATTGTGTTTAGTTTCGATGGTATCATTACTGCAATTGGAATGGTAAAAGCTGAGTTTTTTATTATTAGGGTTATCGCTGTAATGATTGCTATGGCTTTCATGTTTATTTTTGCTCCTAAAATTTCTGCATTCATACACAAGCACCCTACATTTAAAATGTTGGCATTGTCGTTTTTAATTTTAATAGCAGTTTTACTGGTAGTAGAAGGTATACATGTAGAAGCAGTACATGTGCCGCATGGTTATATTTATTTTGCTATGGCATTTTCATTTACTGTAGAAATTTTAAATATGCAGTTACGAAAAAAATCAAAACCCATAGAGTTAAGAGAACCACAGCTAGTTGAAAAAGATATAGAGCAATAGATTACTTTTGCAAAAATATTTTGTATGCTTGAACTATTTACTGTTGATTCATTGGTTAGCTTAATTACGCTTACACTACTTGAAGTAGTTTTAGGAATAGACAATGTAATATTTGTTTCTATTTTGATGGGCAGATTAGATGATAGTCAAAAATTAAAAGCCCGTAAAATATGGATGCTAGCAGGCATTGTTGTAAGAAGTGTGCTGTTATTTGGCTTAGGTTGGTTGGTTACAAATGGTAGCAAAGAAATTTTTTCTATTTTTGGTTTTGGCTTTAATCTGCGCAATTGCATAATGTTAGTAGGTGGTTTATTTTTATTATATAAAACAGTAAAGGAAATACACGACAAGCTAGAAGGCGAAGATGTAAACGAAGCTAATATTAAAAGCAAAAGCTCTGTAAATTTTGCTGCAGTAATGGGGCAAATTGTATTAATAGATATGGTATTTTCTTTTGACAGCATAATAACTGCAATTGGAATTGCAAACAAAGTACCTATCATGATTGTAGCTGTTATAATTGCTATGATTATTATGTTCTTTTTTGCTCAAAAAATATCTTTCTTTATTCACAAACACCCTGCATTAAAAATATTAGCATTATCATTTTTATTAATGGTTGGTTTTAGTTTGTTCTTTGAAGGTTTAGAACCTATTCATCATAAAGAAATACCCAAAGGTTATATTTATGCAAGTATGGCTTTTGCTTTTGGGGTAGAAATGATAAATATGCTTATAAGCAAAAAATCGAAAAGCAAGCCTGTAGAACTTAAGGAACCAGAGTTGGAAGAAATGGATGGAAAAGAATCAAATTAAAATTGTACTAATCGAATATAAAAATGGCTTCGAAAATTCGAAGCCATTTTTATTTATTTTTTATTTAGATAAATATTATCCTAATGCTACTCTCTTAAACTGAGTAAGAGCAAGATCTGCATTGGTTGCTTTTAA
>JAYVID010000296.1:0-2195 GCA_043770525.1 Ferruginibacter sp. | reverse complement strand
CACGAGTACATGTTGGTATTGCATCAGAAGAAGAGCATAAGATTCTTAATCAAGGCACAAATAACCCAGTTCATGATGATGTGAATCATTGATGGTCTTATTGTATGATTATCATCATAACTATTATTCTCGTATAAGGGGGAAATATCGAATATATCCTTGTTTCCTTACAGGGGAAGTTTTTCAGATTTTATACTTGTTCTTCATATGTGTTGGTGCTGCTATGCATAGATTTTAGGGATATTGAAGAATATATATTTAAATTTCATATTAGTATAGTTTTAACTTTTGTATGTTAATTATGTGTCGGTAGATGAATATTACATCTTCAAATACCTAAAATTCGAGTTATTATCTTAATCTTTTGAAGTTCAAAATATAATTTTTAAAATTATAACACTACTATAATAAAAAGTAACTAAATTACTTTATCTCACTAAGAGATTCAATCAACATTAATCAAGTCTTACTAAGATTTTTTTATCCACAACATAACTTATTGTGTTATTCAATTTATCTTTAATTTGCAAGTGATAGCATTCTAATTCAGTAATTGGGATTTTTTAAATATTCAAGATTAAAGGTTGGCCCAAATATTGATGACAGGACAGCAACGAACTCGAAATTAAGAGCAGAAGTGAAACCATGTACAATCTCTAGAGTACGATACTTTAGATTACTATAATGTAGTGTAGTATACTGTCGCCAACTATAATATACACTACACTGCAGCGCACTATACTGTAGCGTACTATAATGTAGCGAACTATACTGTAGTGAACTATACTGTAGCGAACTATACTGTAGCATACTATGCTGTAGTGTACTATACTGAAGTGTACTATACTGAAGTGTACTATATTGTAGCGTAATATAATGTAGCCTACTATACTGTCGTGTAATATACTGTAGCTTTCTATACTGTAGCGTGCTATATACTATAGTGTAGCGTACTATACTGTAGCGCACTACTGTAGCGCACTATAATGTAGCATCCTATACTGTAGCGTACTATACTGGAGTATACTATACTGTAGTGTAATATATTGTAGCGTAGTATACTTTAGAGTACTATATGTTAGCGTACTATACTGTAGCGTCCTATACTGTAGTGTACTATACTGTAGCGGGCTTTACTCTAGCTAGTGTACTATATTGTAGCTTATTATACTGTAGCGTCCTATACTGTATTTTACTATACTGTAGTATACTGTAGCGTAGTATACTGTAGCGTGCATTACTCAAGCAAGCATACTATACTGTAGCGTACTATATTGTAGCGTGCTATACTGCAGCCTACTATACTGTATTGTACTATATTGTAGCCTGCGATACTGTAGCGTAGTATACTGTAGCGTGCGTTACTCTTGCTAGCGTACTATACTGTATCGTACTATACTGTAGCGTACCATACTGTAGCTTACCACTTTGTAGCCTATTAAACTGTAGCCTACTATACTGCAGCCTACTATAATGTACTGAACTGTACTGAAGTGTACTGTACTGTAGCGTAATATAATGTAGCGTAGTATACTTAGAAGTGCTTTTCTCTAGCTTGCGCACTAAAATGTAGCGTACTATATTGTAGCGCACTGTTGCCTACTAAACTATAGCCTGCAATACTGTAGTGTACTATACTGTAGCGTACTATATTGTAGCGTACTATACTGTAGCGCACCATACTGTAGCGTAGGACACTGTAGAGTAGTACACTGTAGCCTGCGATACTGTAGCGTAGTATACTGTAGCGTGCGTTCCTCTAGCTAGCGTACTATACTGTAGCGTACTATATTGTAGCGTGCTATACTGTAGTCTACTATACTGTAGTGTACTATACTGCAGCGTAATATTCTGTAGCGTACTATTACGATACTGTAGCGTGCGTTACTCTAGCTAGCGTACTATACTGTATCCTACTATGCTGTAGCGTACCATACTTTAGCTTACCACTTTGTAGCCTATTATACTGTAGTCTACTATGCTGCAGTCTACTATAATGTACCGAACTGTACTGTAGTTTACTGTACTGTAGCGTAATATAGTGTAGCGTAGTATACTATAGCGTGCTTTTCGCTAGCTCGCATACCAAATTGTAGCGTACTATACTGTAGCCTACGATACTGTAGCGTGCGTTACTCTAGCTAGCGTACTATACTGTATCCTACTATGCTGTAGCGTACCATACTTTAGCTTAC
>JAYVID010000295.1:0-11678 GCA_043770525.1 Ferruginibacter sp. | reverse complement strand
AAAACAAAACCAATAATTTTTCCTTAAAAATATTGCCACAGAAACCACAGAAACACAGTTTAAGAATTGCTTCGCAATTTTAAGACTTGTAAATCAACTAAAATAATCTGCGGAAATCTGCATTATCTGCAGGCTTTTTAATTATGCAAATCTTTAGATATTTACAAAGGTTTTGAATTAAGGCTAAAAACAAAATCACTAATTTTTCCTTAAAAAAATATTGCCACAGAAATCACAGAAACACAGTTTAAGAATTGCTTCGCAATTTTAAGACTTGTAAAATAATCTGCGGAAATCTGCATTATCTGCGGGCTTTTAATTACGCAAATCTTTAAATATTTACAAAGGTTTTGAATTAAGGCTAAAAACAAAATCAATAATTTTTTCTTGAAAAAATATTGCCACAGAACTCACAGAAACACAGTTTAAGAATTGCTTCGCAATTTTAAGACTTGTAAATCAACTAAAATAATCTGCGGAAATCTGCATTATCTGCGGGCTTTTAATTACGCAAATCTTTAGATATTTATAAAGGTTTTCAATTAAGGCTAAAAACAAAATCAATAATTTTTACTTAAAAAATATTGCCACAGAAACCACAGAAACACAGTTTAAGAATTGCTTCACAATTTTAAGACTTGTAAAATAATCTGCGGAAATCTGCATTATCTGCGGGCTTTTTAATTACACAAATCTTTAGATATTTATAAAGGCTTTGAATTAAGGCTAAAAACAAAACCAATAATTTTTACTTAAAAATATTGCCACAGAAATCACAGAAACACTATTTAAGAATTGCTTCGCAATTTTAAGACTTGTAAAATAAATAAAATAATCTGCGGAAATCTGCATTATTTGCGGGCTTTTAATTACGCAAATCTTTAGATATTTATAAAGGTTTTGAATTAAGGCTAAAACAAAACCAATAATTTTTCCTTAAAAATATTGCCACAGAAACCACAGAAACACAGTTTAAGAATTGCTTCGCAATTTTAAGACTTGTAAAATAATCTGCGGAAATCTGCATTATTTGCCGGCTTTTAATTACGCAAATCTTTAGATATTTATAAAGGTTTTCAATTAAGGCTAAAAACAAAACCAATAATTTTTCCTTAAAAAATATTGCCACAGAAACACAGTTTAAGAATTGCTTCGCAATTTTAAGACTTGTAAAATAAACTGCGGAAATCTGCATTATTTGCGGGCTTTTAATTACGCAAATCTTTAGATATTTATAAAGGTTTTCAATTAAGGCTAAAACAAAACCAATAATTTTTCCTTAAAAATATTGCCACAGAAACCACAGAAACACAGTTTAAGAATTGCTTCGCCTTCGGCGGACAGGTTAGCAATTTTACAACCCACAGTAATAATCATACCCTTGTTCGTACCAATAATCTCTTGGTTTATTGTTATCAAAGAAAATGGTACCTATGCGTTTTAAATGTTTTACACCATACTTTACTGGTATAATTAATCTCAGGGGATAACCTTGTTTCATTGGCAATGGTTTGCCATTCATTTCATAACATAGTATTGTTTGCTCTTGCAACATGCTGGGCATATCTATACCTACGTAGTACAATCCATCGGGTGTTTGCATGCCTACGTATTTCATTGTAGCGTTGTTTGCTAAGCCATATTTTACCATAAAATCACTAAAGCGTACACCACCCCAGTTTGTTATTTGGCTCCAGCCTTCTATACATTTAAAGTCAAATGTAATTTCAGTTTTTGGCAGTGCTTTTATTTCTTCTAAAGTTATATTTATAGTGTCTCCTATTTTTCTTACTACTTGTAATTTCCAATTTGCTGTATCGGAGGCTTTGGCAAGGCCAGCATCTCCATTTACACGCACCTTTGGTGCAGCAAGGTTTTTAGCATACTCTTTTGTTAAATGATTTTTGCTAAACAGGGTAGAAAAAATAAACTCATTCAATTCCAAACCTCTACGTAAAGTGGGTATGGCTTTTTCTTCTTTGGGTTGATGCATTAATTTGTTCCAACTAAAAATACTGATACCTATAAAAAAAATAAACATACCAAAGGCAATGATGGTTTTCTTTTTGATGTAAGACGCAGACACTATTTTTTCTTCATTATTCATTTGCTACCTCCTCTTTGTTTTCTATTAACTGTTTTTCTTTTACAACTTCAAAACCAGTAAGCATGGCCCTAAAATTATTGAACCCGGCAAACATTACTTGCAATACATGTACCACAAAAAACAAAACAAATAAAATAGTAATTATAAAATGTAAAATACGTGCCCACTCATACCCTCCCATTAAGTAACAAAGCCAATACAATTGTGCTGGTTTATAAATAGCCAAGCCGGTAATTGTAATACCAAAGCCTAAAAATATTATACCTGTGTATGCTATTCGCTGTGCGGCATTGTACTTTTTTTGTGGTGGCATGCCTTTTCGTATTCTTAATGTATGTAACAATACTTGCCATGCTTCTTTCAAAGCTTTTTTATGGGGGAAAATAAGTTTATATTCTTTGGAAAACAATAAATAAAAAAAATAAACAATTCCATTAATGGTAAACAACCACATAAAGAAAAAATGTAAATTCATTCCTTCTGCCAAGCGAAAGGGGATATTCAAAGCCTTGTTAAATGAATCGGGAAAAAACTTGAGCAATGTTTTATCTCCCCAACCCAAACGATACACATCATTACCCCAGTAAATAAGCAAGCCACTCCAAATCATGATGGTAAGCAGTGGAAAATTTATCCAATGCAACCAACGAGTGGCTAGGGAGTGTTTTTGTATTATTTTCTTCAATGCACTAATTTAGATTAAAGCTATACATTTTGCAGCAGATTTTATTTTTTAAGCTTCGCTTATAGTTTTCTACTACATATCTGCTTGGTTTATTTTGCTTAGCAAAAATTTGTTTGCCACAGATGCACGGTTTTTTAAAAGCTTCGCTTTTGGTTTTTGCCGAGAATTCGGAAAGGCGTTTTATCAAAAGTAAGTCGGGGATAAAAATGCTTCGCATTTTAATAAATGCAATTGCTTTAACTTACACTCCAACTAGTTGCTTGAAAATTGAAAATTGAAAATTGAAAATTGAAAATTGAAAATTGAACCTTGAACCTTGAACCTTCTACTTCTTCAAAAATTTCAACGACGCTGAGTTCATACAATAACGCAAGCCTGTAGGTTTTGGTCCATCATCAAACACATGTCCTAGGTGTGCACCACAATTACTACAATTCACTTCGGTTCTTGTCATACCTAGTTCATTGTCTACTTTTTCTTCCACATTTTTTGCTGCGTATGCTGCCCAAAAACTTGGCCACCCTGTACCACTATCAAATTTAGTTTTGCTACTAAACAATATTTGATTGCAACAAATACAATGATACATTCCCTCTTGGTGGTTATCCCAAGTATTTCCAGAAAAAGCCCTTTCTGTACCTGCTTTTCTGGTAACTTCAAATTGTAAAGGAGTTAATAGTTTTTTCCATTCTGCATCTGTTTTTACCACAGCATATTTGCTTTTTACTATTTTTTTCGATTTTTGTGCATTGCAACTAAATGCAGTAACTACCATCATAATTGCCAACAAAATATTTTTCATATACTTTTTTTTGCTTTTAAATACGATTCAAAACCACAGAAAGTTTTTGTTCGTATTTTTGTTTAACAATTTATTTTCACTTTAGATAGATACGAGATGAGTATTTTAAAACAAATAGGACAATATTTATATTTAGTAAAAAAAGATCCCAACGAAAAACCTACACAATGGATGAGTTATATGCATGGCATCAATAGAATTTCTATTTTATTGTTTTTGTTTGCAATGATAATTATTTTGATAAGAGCCTTTACTGGTTAAAAAATAACCATTTCACAAATTTCTTTAGCAGCATTTGCAGATGCTTGCCCACCATCACTCAATAAGTTAAACAAGTTTTTATAATCTACTTGTTGCTGTTTGCTTTTTTCATTTTCACTAAGTAATAATGTAAGTTCGTTTACTAAATTGCTTTCAGTAAGTTCATCTTGTATCAATTCTTTTACCACTTCTTTATCCATTATCAAATTTGCTAGCCCTATGTATTTTATTTTTATCAATCGTTTGGCTATGGCGTACGATATTTTACTGCCTTTGTAGCATATTATTTGTGGCACAGCAAAGAGGGCTGTTTCCAAAGTAGCCGTACCACTTGTTACCAATGCAGCTTTGGCTTTTGTAAGTAGCATATAGGTCTCGTTGCTCACACTATCTACATTGGTATAAGGTTGTAGCATGTTTGTATAAAAAGCATCCTCTAACCCAGGTGCTTTAGCCACTACAAATTTATAGTGAGGAAAATGTTTTGCTACCGAAAGCATAATGGGCAGCTTTACCATTATTTCTTGCTGACGGCTACCTGGTAATAAAGCAATTATATTTTCTTTAGAAATAGTGGCATGTTCCTTTTTAAAATCTGCAACAACTTCTGCTAATGGATGACCAACATAAGTAACATCGTAATTAAATTTTTTATAAAAATCTTTTTCAAAAGGAAGTATCACCAGCATTTTATCTACATCTCTTTTTATGGCATGTACTCGTTTTTCTCTCCATGCCCATATTTGTGGGGAAATGTAATACGCAATTTTTATATTTTTATTATGTGCCCATTTAGCTATGCGCATGTTAAAACCAGGGTAGTCTATCAGCACCAATACATCTGGCTCAAAAGCAATGATATCTTTTTTGCAAAAAGCAATATTTTTAAAAATAGTAGGCAAGTTTTTTACAACTTCAATAAAACCCATAAAAGCTAAATCTTTATAATGTTTTATTAATGAAGCACCTGCCTTTTCCATTTTATTGCCTCCCCAGCAGCTTATTTTTGCAAATGTGTCTATTTTGTGTATTTCTTTTATAAGATTGCTACCATGTAGGTCTCCACTTGCTTCGCCGGCTATGATGTAATATTTCATCGGTTTTTTCTACTATTTTCTATTGCAAAGTACTCATTAAAATCTTGAAAATTGAAATTGAAAAACTAACTTCATAAAATAAATAACAGCACCAATGGATCTCCCTAGTAAAAAATGCAGCATTGTACTATTTTGTATGCTCATTATTTTTGTAGCCTGCAACAATAATAAGGTTACCGATGAAGGCTATGTTATTACCAACCCATCTTCAAAAGATGAAGAAGTGCAAACTACTATTGAAAGTATTTTAGCCAATATTGCCAACAATAATTTTAAACTAGATAGTACCAACATAGACTATTTTAAAGTAATACAAAACTATTACGAAAAAACAGACCACTTACCTG
Source organism: Ferruginibacter sp. (assembly GCA_043770525.1). Classification (GTDB taxonomy): domain Bacteria; phylum Bacteroidota; class Bacteroidia; order Chitinophagales; family Chitinophagaceae; genus Ferruginibacter. Next base: position 6,379 of record JAYVID010000295.1, on the reverse strand, counting down.
TATGGAGCAGTAATAATAGCTGGAATGCAGCTGCCAATAGCTTGGTAGCTTATTTAAAAAATGCTCAGTTGCAAGGACTTTTTCCTGAAGACTATAATTATACTAGCATTCAAAATCTTAAAACACTTTTAGATAAAGACTCTCTAAAAAAACAACCCACCAGTGTATGGGCAAATGCAGATGTATTGATGACAAATGCATATATGGGTTTGCTTAAAGATTTAAAACAAGGTAGATTGGTATCTGATACTTTTTCATGGGCAAATGACAGCTCTAAATACAATAAATACTTTGGTTTAGAATTAGAAAAAGCAAAACAAAGTAATAAACTAGATACACTTTTGGAAAATATACAACCCAAGCATGAGGGGTATGTATTGCTAAAAAAAGGCATCAAAAAATTTGTAGATAGTATGGACAATAGGTCTTACACCTATGTAACCTATCCCTTAAAAGATTCGATGGCTGGCACAAGGGCACTTAAAAAAAGATTGACAGAAGCAGGTGTAAACATTGAAACTACCGGCATTACAAAAACAGTACCCGACAGTGTACGCAGGTTTAATCCAGACTCTATTGCACTTAGCAATGCCATAAAACAATACCAGAAAAAAGTAGGCCTTACGGTAGATGGAAAGCTTGGAGCAGCATTAGCAAAAAAATTAAACACAAGCGATAAACAACGTTTTAATACCATAGCCATTTCACTTGATAGGTATAAATTACTTCCAGAAAAAATGCCCACAAAATATATTTGGGTAAACCTACCCGCTTATTATTTAAAAGTATATGAAAACGATACGGTAGCATTAGAAAGCAGGGTTATTGTAGGCAAACAAGCTACCCCCACGCCCACCCTTACGAGCGACATTAGTGATATTGTATTGTACCCAACATGGACAGTGCCTACCAGTATTATTACAAAAGATATGCTACCAGGCCTAAAAAGAAACCCAAGCTATCTTGAACGCAGAGGACTTTATTTACTAAATGGAAAAGGAAAAAAAATAGACCCTTACAATGTAAATTGGGAAAAATACACAACAGGAATACCCTATAGAATACAACAAGGCAGTGGCAACAGCAATGCATTGGGAGTAGTAAAATTTAATTTTTTAAATCCCTATTCGGTATACTTACACGATACCAACCAACGTTATTTATTTAAAAACGGCGTACGCTGCTTAAGCCACGGCTGTGTGCGTGTGCAAGAGTGGAAAGCACTTGCACATTACATAATAAAAAACGATAGCATGCTTTTACCAAAAGGCGACACCCTACTTTGCAATACAGATTCTATAAAAAACTGGATGGCAGAAAAAATAAATAGAAAAGTAGATGTAAAAAACAAAATGCCATTATTTATTCGCTACATTGGTTGCGAATATGTAAATGGCTCTATAAAATTTTACGACGATATTTATTATGATGATAGAGATATGAAGCAAAAATATTTTGCAAACAAATAATATTTTTAAGGAATTGTTTTTTAGTAATTTTTTATGCAGTACAATCATAACACATAAAAAAATGAAACAATATCCACTTCTACTAATGCTATTTTTAACAGCATTTACTTTACAAAGTAATGCTTGCTTAAACTATTATGTTGTAGATAGTAGTGGGCATAGAAATATGCACGACGACTACCCTCCTTCAAATATTTTCATTTATAATAAAAATAATGAAGCATATTTAAAAACAATCGAATCAAAAATACTTACAGCTCCAACAAGTGAAAAATATAAGCACATTTCTAACTATTGTGCATCTATAATTCAATGGGGACGACACTTAGCAGCAATTCCAATTTTAGAAAATTTGTTAAAAGACAAACCAAATGAGTACGAGATAAATGCAAATTTAGCTGTTGCTTATGAACTAAATGGACAAATTGAAAAAGCCCTAGACTTATTAAAGAAGTCAATTATTATTAGCCCAGATTCACATAAAGAAAGTGAATGGATCCATTTAAGGATTTTAGAATCAGCAATAACATTAAGAAACAATAATTTAACTGCACAAGATATTTCTATTTTAAAAATAGAAAATGATACATTAAATAAAAAAATTGCTGTTCAAATTTCGTATCAACTTAAAGAAAGAATACCTTTAACAAAATCAACAAACAGTTTACTTAGTAAAGTAATTGAAGAAAGTGCTGATTATTACAAAGCAAATATCTCATTAGAATGGGCTATTGAACTTTATGCAATTGCTATTGGCTACGCTACAAACAATGAAATAAAAAATAAATTATGGAATAAAATTTATTCATCAAGACAAAAACTAATTGAATATAAAGAACAAGGTTATGAAGGTTCTGTGTCAAAATATTTATATAAATCAAATTGGAAAAAGAAAATAAACAAAAGTATAAACGAGTGGTTGAATTATACACCCTATTATTACAATAAAGAAATTTTAACAACATTCTAATTTATAAATTACAGAATTGAACATTCTTTTACTATACTGCTACAAAAAAAATTACAATTTTCATAGGTTAATATTTAAACTTTTATTCTGGTGTAAGTTTTTCAAAACATCTTTTGTGCTTATCTTCATAATAAGTATTTTGATTGCACTGTATATTAAGTTTACGATTTTCTAATACAGCAAAATCAGATGAATTCTATACGTAAGTAGCAATTTTTATGAACACTTATAAGATTTGGAAAATTGATACTTTTGTAATTACTTTGTATCTACATTTAATATATACAATATGGTTGTTTCAGTAATTACAATTGGAAATTCAAAAGGAATTCGCTTAACAAAGACTGTTTTAGAAAAATACAACATAACTGACACTTTGGAACTTATTCTTGAGAAGGGTTATATGATTTTAAAACCAAAACAAGAACCAAGAAAAGGTTGGGAAAAATCATTTAAAAAAATGCACGAAAATGGCGATGACAAGTTAGTTCTATCTGATATTTTTGATGATGAAAAATTTGACGAATGGAATTAATGCAATATGAAATTGTTTTGGTAAATCTTGACCCAACAATTGGAAGTGAAATAAAAAAAACAAGACCAGCTGTAATTATTTCACCAAACGAAATGAATAAATATTTGAACACAATTGTTATTGCCCCTATTACAAGTAATTCGAAAAGCTATCCAACTAGAGTTGAAATAAATCATATTAAAACAAAAGGTTGGGTTGTACTAGACCAAATAAGAACAGTGGACAGACTAAGAATAATTAAAAAATTAGGGAATTTAACTGAAAAAGAAATTTTGAAAATTAAAATTATTTTAAAAGAAACTTTTGTAGACTAGAACTGATGCCAATATTGGTTTTCATTAAAAAAGCTGGGGCATATTTTTAATCTAGCTTTTTGTACATATCTTCATCACCAGTATTTTAATTGGGCGGTATTATTGGGTTTATTATTTTAAAATGCATCAACATTACAAAGCCCTAAAGGGTACTTAAAAGACCAGTTTGTAATTTTTTAACCCAATGCAATAAAATTGTACAAGCACACATCACTTTTTAATAATTAGTTTTATACACAACAAAATATTGTAAGCGTATTAAAACCATTTTACTCAGCATTATAAATAACAAATACCATGAAACGATTTTTTAACCACAGCAAAGCATTTTTATTTATAATATTATTTTGCATACTTAATATTACAACCGCTACAGCACAAGATAGCCTAACACTAAAAGATACAACCATACTAGTAGATACCTCAGCAGCACAACCAACCAGCAATGAGTATATACCAACCCAAAAAACACTTACCGGTACGGCTAGCTATTACGCAGCCAAGTTTGAAGGCAGAAAAACGGCCAATGGAGAAATATTTAGCCACAAAAAAATGACAGCAGCTTGCAATAGACTACCATTAGGCACTTGGATAGAAGTAACCAACCTAAAAAACAACAAAAAAGTAATTGTAAAAACAAACGATAGGCTGCACCCCAGTATGACTAGAGTGGTAGACCTTACCATGGCGGCAGCCAAAAAACTAGACTTTGTAAATGCAGGGCTCACAAAAGTAAAAGTAGTAGTACTCGGAAAAAACTATAAAAAAGGTAAATAGCAAATTAATAAAGAAATGATGGTTGATGAAACTATAACAGAACAGAAAAAAATAAGGAAGCAATGCTACCAACAACAACACAAGGTACAATAATTATAAATTACTGTACCTTAGTAATTAAAGCATACTAATTCGTCGTAAACATTTATATATATTAAAAAAAATTAAACAATATCCTCATCAATAACCAAACATTAAAAAACAACCTAATTAACAAGTAATACACCAATATTAAGCCGAGCTTTAATTTATTTCACAAATTAAAACTAAGCCCCTATTTTTGCTATGTTTACGAAAATTTAACAAATTATGAAGAAAATCGTTCTTTTATCCCTGGTTACAATGTTAACTATGGCAACTATGGCACAAATGGCTAATAAAAAACAACCAAGTTTTGGTATAAGTTTTGGTATGTTCGACTATAAATCTGCACAAGCTATACGAAGCAGTAGTTTAACATCTGTGTTAAATAACAAAAACGCATTTAAGGTAAAGCAAATGGATCCAGCATTGGCCATTAGTTATTTACAAGGCCTATCAGACAATGTAGATTTTGTAGGAACATTGAGCGGTGGTTTTTTAAGACATCCAACCTCCGATGCAGTATTGAACCCAAGTGGCAACGATGCATTAATGCTAGCACTAGCAGGTACAGCAAATTTTAAATTACTAACAGATAACTACACCATAGTACCATTTATAACAGTAGGTATTGGCGCTAGCAAATGGAAAAGTTATTTTGCTGCCTTTGCACCCATAGGCGCAGGTATACAAGTAAAAGTAGCAGACGGTACATTTATGCTACTCAACTCACAATACAGAGTACCCGTATCTGAAAAAAGCGCATACCATTTTTACCACAGCGTAGGCTTTGCAAGCCAAGTAGGCACCAAAAAGGAAGTAGTAGCCCCAGTAATAATACCTGCATTGCCAGTAGCCCCCGTGGTGGTAGATACCGATGGAGATGGGGTTGCAGATGCAGACGACAAATGCCCTACGGTAGCAGGTATAGCAAGCCTAGGAGGCTGCCCAGATGCTGATAGCGATGGAATAGCAGACGCAGACGACAAATGCCCTAGCGAAGCAGGACTAGCAAAATACCAAGGCTGCCCAATACCAGATACAGATGCCGATGGTATAAACGATGAAGCTGATAAATGCCCATCAGAAAAAGGAATACAAAAATACCAAGGCTGCCCAATACCAGATACAGATGCCGATGGTATAAACGATGAAGAAGATAAATGTGTGGATAGAAAAGGTACCGCAGCAAACCAAGGCTGCCCAGAAATAGCAAAAGCAACAATAGATAAAATAAACTACGCTGCAAAAAATGTATTCTTTGCATCTGGCAGCGCAAAACTATTACCAAAATCTTATAAGGCACTAGACGAAGCAATAAAGCTATTAAAAGAAGACGAAAGCCTAATGGTAGATGTAGATGGCCACACAGACGCAAGCGGCAAAGCAGATAAAAACCAAACCCTATCTGAAGCAAGAGCAACCGCTGTAAAAGATTACCTAGTAAGCAAAGGCATAGCAGATAGCCGCCTTACCGCCACAGGCTATGGTAGCACAAAACCAGTAGCAGACAATAAAACTGCAGCAGGCAAAGCAAAAAACAGAAGAACAGAAATGGGCGTTAGAAATTTCTAATAATCCACTAAAAAAAAATACAAAAGTCCGCTTCAACTAAAAAATGAAGCGGATTTTTTTTTTAACAAATACCCTCAACTCTGCAAAAATAAAATAATCTACAAGCAAAAAATAATCTGCGCAAATCATATAAATCTGCGAGCAAAATATTTCTTATTAAATTATTTTTAAAATCTAATTAGTATAAAAAAATTAGAAGCATTAAGCTAAAAATCTTTAATCAACTTTAGTATCCCAGCTATCCGTTGCAATAGGCTCGTTCCTCACCTATTTCAACTCCTATCTGGGCTAGGCTCAGCAACAGTACTTTTTTCAACTTTTATATAAGCGTAGATAAAAGCGAAGATAGAAGCGTATAAACAACAATTTTACATTTTCTTTGATCCAATCGAGAATCTGCGCAAATCTTTCATATCTGCGAGCAAAATATTTTTTTATTAAATTATTTTAAAAATCGAGTTGGTAAAAAAAATTAGAAGCATTAAGCAAAAAATATTTAATCAACTTTAGTATCCCAGCTATCCGTTGCAATAGGCTCGTTCCTCACCTATTTCCACTTCTATCTGGGCTAGGCTCAGCAACAGTACTTTTTTCAACTTTTATATAAGCGTAAACTTAAAGCGAAGATAGAAGCATATTAACAACAATTTTACATAAT
>JAYVID010000294.1:0-7777 GCA_043770525.1 Ferruginibacter sp. | reverse complement strand
TTCAACAGGAGCTGGTCGTATAAGACTTGCCGCTGCAAATATAGGGTGCTTAAACTAATAATAAAAATGAAAAGCCATTTTTTTATAAATCAATATAAGTAAAGCGCTAAAAGCATTTCTACAATTCAAAAAAAAATCTTACAATTTCTTTCATTCTCACATCATTATTTCAAAAGTAAATTTTAGAATAAACCTTATTGTTATTTCTAAGTCTAAATAAGAGCCTAGCATTAAAACACAATCAATGACTTTATTCAAAAATATATTTTATTCCATTTTTTTATTGTTTGCATTCATGTTAATATATCTATTTTCCCAAACTAAAAATAAAGAATTGAAATAAAAGCATTTAGATATTTTTCACAAATTCCAGTATACTTTCTGGCTTCAACCACATAACTGCTTCATCTTTTTTAAACCAAGTAAGCTGCCGCTTTGCATAATGCCTCGTATTTTGTTTTATACGTTCTATAGCTCTTTCTAGTGAAATATTATTTTCAAAATAATCAAACAATTCTCTGTACCCTACTGTTTGCAAAGCGTTTAAGTTTTTTTGAGGAAATAAATCTCTTGCTTCTTCTACTAAACCTTGCTTCAACATTACTTCTACCCTATTATTAATTCTTTCATACAAATTAGGTCGATCTATATCTATCCCTATTTTTACGATATTAAAATCTCTTTCTTTTTTTATTTTTTGCTGCTGTAATATAATTGATTTTCCAGTGCCTCTTACCACTTCTAATGCACGCATGAGCCTTTGAGGGTTTTGTATTTCTCCTTTATGCCAATATAATTTATCTTCGTTTTGTATACAATTTTGCAGCCATAGCAAACCTTGTTTTTCATACTTATCTCTAATTTCTATTCTGATATTTTCATTTATAGGTTCAAAATCATCCAACCCTTCACAAAATGCTTTTATATATAAGCCTGTTCCACCACACATTACAACTGTATTGTGTTTATCAAATAATTCTGTCACTATTTCCAATACATATTTTTCATAATCTGCAGCAGAAAATGGTTCTGTAATGTGGTGTGTATTTATAAAATGGTGGGGGACTGTTTGCAGTTGCAATAAACTAGGTTTAGCTACAGCAATATCAAGTTCTTTAAAACACTGGCGGCTGTCGGCTGAAATAATTTCTGTATTAAAATGTTGGGCAACATCTATTGCGATATCTGTTTTACCACTTGCAGTAGGTCCACAAATAATAATGCATGTTTTTTGTTTTTTCATATAACAGGTTTGTAAAGAACCCTCATATATTTTTATATTTTACAGATTTGCACATTTTCACATTTACAAATCTGCACATTTATTAAATTTCTTCTTCTCCAAATTCATCTGGCTGTTCATCATCAGCTTCCAAAGTTTCTCCTTCTTCACCTTCTTCGCTAAATCCATCATCCAATGCAGTTGCTTGTAAGTCGTATTTTTCTTCCATTTCAGCCAAACGCTTATCCACCAAGCCTTTCGTACCATATTGTTGTGGAGCTATCCCTTCTGTACGTACACAGCAAGGGTATTCTAGTTTTGCATTTTCCGATTTATCTACATTTATTAATTCCAATGCAAAAAACCAATGTTTTACAAAATCGTACTCATATACAAATTTTTGATTGGGATCTTTTATTTCTGAACCAATAACGGTATCTAGCATTAGCAAAGGCTCAGCCTTATATTCTTTATCATATTTTTCAATAGATATTTCTCTTCCTCTTTGCCACTCATCATTGCTACGGTAAAAGGTAGCAGCATGTATTTTATCAAACTCATACGCTTTTAAAATAGCTGCATGCAAGTCTAAAAAACTACTCGTGTGTTTTATAGCAACGTCTCTATAAATGCTCTCATCTTCTTGAAAATAAACCCTAAATTTTAATATAGCCATACAACGAAATTAATAGTTTTGATTGTAAATGTAAAGATTTATAAAAAAGCAATTTATTTTAGGCTAACAACTTCTTTCCCAGCTCCAACATGTATGCATAAGCTTCTTCATAATCATTTGAAATTTCCCCATCTAAAATTGCATTTCTCAATGCATCTTTTATAATGCCTACTTGCTTACTGGGCTGTAAGTTAAAGGTTTCCATTATAATTTCACCAGTAATAGATGGTTGCCAGTTGCGTAAGTTATCAGTAGCTTCTACCTCTGCACAACGCTTTCTTACTATTTCAAAATTTTCTAAAAAGCGTTTTACTTTTTGTTTGTTTTTAGAAGTAATATCTGCTTCACATAGTTTCATTAAGTTATCTATATCATCTCCTGCATCAAATAATAAGCGCCTTACTGCTGAGTCTGTAATATTTTCTTTTGTAAGGCTTATGGGGCGAAGGTGCATTTCTACCATTTTTTGTACAAACCGCATTTTTTCATTTTGTGGTAGTTTAAGTTGTGCAAATATTTTAGGCACCATTCTACCACCAACCGCTTCATGCCCATGAAAAGTCCAACCATGCCCCACTTCAAATTTCTTTGTATTGGGTTTTGCAATATCATGCAACACAGCAGCCCAACGCAACCACAAATCATCGCTAGTTTCACAAATATTATCTACAACTTGTAATGTGTGGTAAAAATTATCTTTATGCCCATATCCATCTACAAACTCTGCGCCAGCAAGTGCAACCATTTGTGGAAAAATGAGCTGCAACAAACCCGTTTTGTACAATAAATCAAAACCAATAGAAGGTTTTTTACACATCAAAATTTTATTCAGTTCTTCTGCAATCCTTTCTTTGGTTATTATTTTTATTCTACTTGCATTATCAGTAATAGCTTGCAAGGTTTTTTCTTCAATTGTAAATTCTAACTGTGCTGCAAACCTTATACCACGCATCATACGCAGTGGATCATCTATAAAAGTTTGCTCGGGTGCTTGTGGGGTTTTTATTATTTTTCGTTCAATGTCTCCTATTCCATCGAAGGGGTCATTTAATGCCCCAAAATCAATTTCGTTTAACGAAATACCCATTGCATTAATGGTAAAATCTCTACGAAGTTGATCATCTTGTAATGTGCCTGCTTCTACAATAGGATTTCTACTTTCAGATAGGTAACTTTCTTTACGAGCTCCTACAAATTCAACAGCCCCCTCTATCTCCCCCGCAGGGGGAGGAAACGTAGAAGATTGTGCAATAGAATTAATACTTGTAAAATATTTTGATGGGATAATTATTTGTGCTGTGCCAAAGGTTTTAAAAAAATTAACTACAATATTTTTCCCGAATTGTTTTGCTGCTTCTTCCGCTAAAGCAATACCATCTCCAACACAAACTACATCTATATCTTTTGTGGGGCGGTTGAGTATTTTATCTCTCACATATCCTCCTATTACATAACTCTCCACTCCTACTATTTTTGCAGCAGTAGATATTTTTTTAAAAATAGTAAGTTCTTGTTCTGTGAGGTTTACTTGCATTGGGACAAAAGTACGAAGATGAAAATTAGTTTTTCTTTGAAAACTAGATTTGTAGTTTACTTTATATTTATTTTTTGCTTTTTATTTTATCTTCTAATTGTTTCAATTCAATTAAATCTAAGTTATCGGCCTCTTTTGCATCTAATTTTTTTCTATTACTATTAAAGTTTTCATAAATCAAATCTACTTTTTGTTCCATTTCAAAATGGCTAATTGCACCTACATTATTAAGTATTTGCTTATCATTTAAAGTGATAATTTTGTCTATATTTTCTTTCCAAAATTGCATGGTAATATCCACTTTATTTTTAGCCCTTAATTCAGCAGTTTCTAAAAACACAGTTACAAACCTATTTAAACTATCTATTTCATCTTCATTTAAATAATTTTTTGCTATGTAAATATCTTGCTTTCTTACTACTTTTCCTTTCCAACTTGTGAGTGCCATATTTGGCATAGCTTCATTAGCACGGCTTATTATTATTTCTGCAGCTGTATTACCTGTTATAGCAAAAAGGATTTTATTTTGAGTTTCTGCAAAAAACATTTGTGTTGCTTTATCACTTGCATCATAATCACTACTTAATGAAAACAGGTCTCTAACTTTTTGGTAAAACCTTTTTTCCGAAGCACGAACATCTCTAATTCGTGCAAGCAATTCATCAAAATAATCATGCCTTCCTTCTGGATTTTTAAGACGTTCATCGTCCATCACAAACCCTTTTACTATATACTCTTTTAGATTTCTCCCAGCCCATTGTCTAAACTGTGTACCCCTATTACTTCGTACTCTAAATCCAATAGCCAAAATCATTTCTAAAGTATAAAAAGTAATAGTGTAATTTTTACCATCAGAACCAGTTGTCAAGTAATCCTTGACAACTGAATTAGAATCTAACTCATTATCATTCAGTATATTTATAATGTGCAAACTGACATTTTGCTTCGAGGTGTCAAAAAGTTCAGCAAGCTGATTTTGGTTCATCCAAACATTACTATCTTTTGCCATTAAGGCTACAGAAGTTTTTCCGTCCTTGGTATTATAAATGATGATATTTTGCTGTTCCACTTACTATAAATAAAGTTAGATTATTGGATAAATTTACGCTTCTTTCTCAAAATAAATTTTATAAAATTTTCTACCATCAGCATCTATGCCTTGCTCTATTAGTTCTCTATCGCCATGTATGTATATGTGAAAGTTTCTGTCTAGTTTTAATACACTTTTAAATACCCTAGCTTGCTTTTTTACTGCTTGCATGGATATATCAAAATGGTCATCTAATTCTAAATTATTGGTGGCTCTGTAAGACTCATCAAAATTTTGAAAAGATTTTCTTACATCGCTATCAATAAATATTTCCGCTTCAAATTCCTTTTGGTTAAAGGTTTCATGGGTTTTAAAATAATCTACTGAGCGGTTTAAAAAATCTATTTGGTCTGCCTTGCTCACCACAAATTCTTCTGAGAGTTGCTTGGTTACAAAATCTTTGGTAATGCTCATGATATCTTTTGTAAAATGATACTCGTCGCTTAAAGGTTTTAGTTTTAAAAAATCAGCTGCCCAATATTGTGCTTCGGTATTTTTATTGGCTTTATCTACAATGCATACTTTATATCCTTCGGTTTTGTTTACATTTAATATTAGGCAACCTTTGTCTAGCTTATCTATATTTATACCATCGTCATATTGTATGCTAAAATTAGCGTCATCATTATCTACCTTTAAAAACGATTGCCTGTTTTCCGATTTAAAAATGCCAATGGCATCTGTCATTGCTTCGGCTATTTCAATATCTTTAAAATAAGCTACAAATAAATCTCCTGATTTTATTTGTGGGTGCACAGAAATTTCGTATAAATATTTTGCAATATCTATCGCATTTTTGTGCAATGTTTTTTCATTGCTAAAAATATTGGTTGCAAAGTTGTACAAAGGGTTTAGTGTAAAATCGCCATTGCTAAAGGTGAAGGCGTTGAATTCTACATTGGAAAAGGGAGTGAGAAAAAATTTTGATAACAATGCTTTTACCAAATTGTCTGATATATCTAATAGCTCATTGGAGAGTATTAAGTCTTCTTCATTGGTTTTATTACCTATATTATGTACAGAAACTTTTTCTATGGTGGAATTGGAGAAATTAATCATTTATTTTATTTGTCTTTCAATTTTTCTAAATCATCTAAATCTTTAAAACGCCCTACTGCCCTCTTAGATGTTCGCAAAGTATTTATGTGTATAAATCGAATAGGCAATTCATCTTCTATATATATTTCACTTAAATTATAAGCTTCATCAAAATCACAATCTTTTAAAGCAGTTAAAATATCAATAGAAACTGGTGGGCGGCCGTAAGAAAAAACATCCATGTCTGTATTATTGAGAAAGTTTTCTCTAGTCATATCTATTAATGGCAAACCAAATTCATGGAAAACTTTTACTAAAAGTTTATAATTTTCTTCATCATTTTTTATCCAGATATCCATATCGCCAGTTGTACGCCTGTACCCATGTAATATTACAGCATAACCACCTACAAGTAAATATTTAACATTGTGTTTATTTAATTTTTCTATAAAATCTCTAAAATCATCATTAAAAATATTTCCCATTACGCTTCACTTTTTCTCCCATATCCAAAAGTTTTATCCATTTTGGGAGGGTTTTTATAATCTATACCATAAGCCATGCAAGTAAGGTACCATGCTTCGGCAAGCCTTTGCCCATAAGTAGTTTCAGGGGGAAATAGTTTACTTTCCTCTGACTCTTTTTGAGACATTTTTTTACCTATCGTTTTATCCATTTTGTACATAGGGCAAATGTAAATAAAAATAAATGGATGAATTATTATAAAGATTGAATAAAATTATGATGCTTGCAGTATTGTTGAACAAAGATATACAGATGAAAGGCTCCCGACATAAATGTACGGGACACGTGCGGGATAGGAGTGGAAATCCTTTTGTGAGGAACGAACAAAAGATTGCAACGGATAGCCCCCGCAACAAGTGCGGGGCAGGCCGAACAAAAGTTGATTATTGTATATGCTTCACAGCCCAAAAAAAACTAAAATCCTCTTGCATCATCATCTCCTCTTTTATCTGCGATGGCAGTAATTTTTTTCTTATTTATTTGAATTAATTCAGTTCTACCAATAGCACCACGTTCTTGTATGGTATAACCCATTGCGGTAAGTTCTTCTCTCACTGTTTTTGGAAAATCTTTTTCTACAAAAATTACATCGGGCAACCATTGATGGTGAAACTTTGGTTTGTTTACCGCATCGGCTGGGCTTAAGTTATAGTCAACTATATTTATAATGGTTTGAAAAACACTGGTAGGGATGGTGGTGCCACCAGGTGTGCCTACCACAATAAATGGTTTGTTATTTTTAAGCACAATGGTGGGTGTCATGCTGCTGAGCATGCGCTTACCGGGAGCAATGGCATTTTTATCATTGCCCAAAGCGCCATACATATTAGGTACACCGGGCTTTACACTAAAATCATCCATCTCATTATTCATTATAAAACCTGCGCCAGTTATTACAGTTTTGCTGCCATAGTTATCGTTTAGTGTAGTGGTAACCGATACGGCATTGCCTTCTATATCTGTTACGCTAAGGTGAGTTGTTTGCTCACTTTCTTTTATTACACCTGCTTTTGTAAGCTTACTATTGCCTGCTTTTTTTGGATTGTAATCGGCCATTCTTTTTTGTAAATAGCCATTGCTTACCAATGTTTTTACAGGCACTTTTACAAAATCAGGGTCGCCTAAAAACTCTGCTCTGTCTGCAAATGCACGACGCTCCGCTTCTGCAATTAATTGTACACTTGCGGCAGTTTGAAAAGGCAATGTGGCTAGTTTTTGTTGGGCTGTCATTTGCAATAATTGTTGCAAAATAATGCCACCACTACTTGGTAATGGCATTGTAATTACTTGATAGTTTTTGTAAGGAAACTGCATTGCTTCTCTTGCTTTCACCTTATAATTTTTTAAATCTTCGGTGGTTATGATGCCATTGCCACTGCTCATTTCTGTTGCAATCAATGCAGCGGTTTCTCCTTCATAAAAACCTGCTGAGCCATTGTCTCTAATTCTTTTTAATGTATTGGCAAGGTCAATTTGTACAAAAATATCGCCTGCTTTCCATGCACCGTCTTTTACAAAAGCAATAGGATTTTTATTTACCCTTATAAAAGTTTCTTTCATATAATTAAACGAAGATGCTTGTGCTGCTGTAAGTGCAAAGCCTTCTTCAGCAAGCTTTATAGCAGGTGCTATTAAAGTGGCCATGGGTAATTTTGCATAAGGCAATGTAGCAAACAATCCTGCAACTGTACC
>JAYVID010000293.1:0-2926 GCA_043770525.1 Ferruginibacter sp. | reverse complement strand
TTAAGAGATGAAGTTGGAATAAGTTCCGAACCACTTCCGTAAAATAAATTGGCTTCATTTAAATATCCTGCATATTGTTTTTCGCCAGCCATGTTTACCAAATTAGCCACTTCTCTTACACCTGCATTTCCATTATAAGAAAAAACTGTTTTACCGTTTCTTCCTTTTTTTGTTGTTATAATTATTACGCCGTTTGCACCACGCACTCCATATATAGCGGTAGCAGATGCATCTTTCAAAACATCAAATGTCACTATATCGTTGTTGTTAATATTTCTTATATCATCTGTAAGTACGCCATCTACAACGTATAACGGATTAGCGCCTGCCAATACAGAACCTGTACCTCTAATACGCACTGTTGGCAATGCGTTTGGCTCGCCTGAGGTTATTATTTGCACACCCGAAATTTTACCTTGTATGGCTTGTGTGGCAGTTTGCACTGGTTGCATAGCAATGTCTGCACCTCTTACACTTGCTACTGCACCTGTTACATCTTTTTTTCTTTGTGTGCCATAACCTATAACCACTACTTCTTCAATTAATTTTGTTGCACTCTTTAATACCACATCTATTGTAGTACGGTTTCCTACTACTACTTCTTCCGTTTCAAATCCTACAGAAGAAAAAAGTAAGGTTGCACCATCGGGCACTGTTAGTGAATAAGATCCATCGTTGGTGCTCGAAGTTCCTGTTGTAGCACCTTTTATTCTAATAGATACACCAGGCATTGGTTCTCCATTGCTGTTTGTAATTTTACCTGAAACAATAATATCAATTTTTACAACATTATTTGAACGAATAGCTACTAAGTTGTTGTCCATTTGTAGATATGTGAGATTAGTACCTTCAAATAGTTTTTGCAGTACATCTTTTATAAGTGCGTTTGTAAACGATACAGATACTTTTTGTTTTAATTCTTTTAAACCACTGTTATATACAAAACGAAAATCTCCCTGCTTCTCAATAGCAGAAAGTACTTTTACAATTTCTTTATTATCTACGTTAAGTGTAATGGTTTGTGCGTTTGCACCTGCAAAGGAGTGGAAGGTGCTAAAAACAATTAGAATCATTGATAGTTTCATAATTATTAATGGCTTTTTTAGGGCATGGAGTACCCTAGCAATCGTAATACTTTTTTTCATATATTTATATTTTAGTAGTGATGTTTGGTGTTGATATAAGTTTTAGTCGGCCTACTATCAACGCCTGTTTAGCTTTACTACAACGGGGAATGGTAAAACATTTCCCGTATTTTTTTACGAAGTGTTTATAAAATTTATTTTTTTCATTGTTGCTTTATTTTATGATAATGATTGTATCCCTATCTATTGTGTAATTAAACCTTGTAGTAAATTGTAATGCCTTTAGTGCTTGCTGCATGGTTTCATTTTCAAACGAACCTGTTAACAATTCTTTTTTTAATTTTTCATTCTTAATAATAATTGTTTTACTATACCATCTTTCCATTTTTGCAGCTATATCTTCCAATGTTTCATTTGTGAAAACCAATTTATTATTTACCCACCCAGTTTCTACAATTGAATTATCAGATGGGTATAAGGTTAAATGACTTAATTCAATAATCGGCTTTGTTTCTACAGTAGATACTTTTTTAGATTTTGTGCCATTATTTGCATCCAACGCTTTTGGATCATCGTTGTTTACAATTAATTTTTCACTTGGCTTCAACATTATTTTTTCTTGCCTATCGTTAAGGGTAACTTCCACACTACCATGTATAAGACTTGTTTCGGTGGTTTTGTCTGTAGGATACGATTTTACATTAAAAGCAGTGCCTAATACTTTTATATCCATTTTGGCAGTATGAATAATAAATGGTTTTGATGGATTTTTTACAACATCAAAATAAGCTTCTCCAACTAAAGAAACCTCTCTAATGCTAGCACCAAAATTTTTGTTGTCGTATGTTAATGTGCTGCTACTATTCAGCCATACAGATGTTCCATCTGGTAGTTGAATTTTTGAACGAGAACCATTTTTTGTGCTTATCTCACTTTTTGCAATTGGTTGGCTACCGGTATTTAATTTATTGTAGTAGAAATAAGAAAATGGAATTGCTAGAACGGAAAAGCCTACTAACCCGGCTATGAGCCACTTCTTAACTTTTTTGTGATCCTGAATATCTTGGTAGTTAAACGAGCCAATTTCTGTATCAATGGTATTAAGATGATACCCTTTACTTTTTAATTTTTCGTTGTGTAAGTGAAAAGTTGCTTCTAAAAAATCTTCTTCATTTTCTGTTGGAATACACCAATACTCTGATACAAACTGAGTAGTCATATCAAGGTCAGGATGACTTTTTATAAGCTCATCCAGCTCCAAGAGTTCAGCCTGAGTAGCTTCTCCTGATAATTTGCGGGCCATCAATGTCCAAATTCTGTCTCGTTGCATATCGTTATAAATATAGAGACAAACAAAATAAAAATCCCCTATGCAAATATTAGAAAAGCAAAAATTATTTTGCACACGACTTTTTTACTGGCAAATTAAGTACAGAAGCAATTTTTTTAAGTGCAATAGCTATTTGATTATCGATGGTTTTTACACTAATAGAAAGCAATTCGCCAATGTCTTTATATTTAAGCCTATCTTCTTTTGCTAGCTTATATATTATTTTACATTGGGGAGGTAGTTGTTCAATGGCAGTTTCTATTTTAATAACCAATTCTTTACTTATAATAGAATCTGCCGCATTTAGATTTGCTGTTGCGAAGGTTACATCTAAATCATCTAAAGAAAGGGTTTTGGTTTTTTGTATTTTTTGTAATTGTCTTAAAGATGCATTGCGAACGCTAATGTATAAGTACATTCTTAAATTTTCTATTTCCATTAATTGTTTTCTTCTTGCCCATATTTCTACAAATACATCTGACACTACTTCTTCTGCAGGTTCGTTTGATTT
>JAYVID010000292.1:0-3169 GCA_043770525.1 Ferruginibacter sp. | reverse complement strand
GACAGAGGTGCGGGTAAAAAAAGGGTAAATAAGCTTGTGTTGAACATAAAAACAACCACAAGTTTTAATGCTTCCCTTAACTTTAATTTACGTAATGGTTTAAAATATACTGGGTCTTTTTTGAGTCCAATAGTAGTTTCAAAAAAGTTATATACTCCTAACCAATTTTCTTTTAATGCATTTGCTACTTACAAAAAAGAAAATAGCGTTTACATAGTACCATACAAGCAAAAAATATTTGTTGCCAACGTTCAACAAGGGTTTGCTGGTGCTAAGTTGATTATTAAAATGAAATAAGTTATTTACTTATTTGTAGTTTTATTCTCCCTCTATAATTGCGATTTTTTATAACTTTATATCTAAATATGTGATGGCTGTAATAATGAAGCAATCATTTATTATAATTCTTTTTAGTTTATTCAATAGCTTTTGTATTGGGCAGATAGCAAATTGCGTCTGCAAAAATAAAAATAAGACTGTCTCAAAACCTTTCAAGCTGTTCCGACTATCACAATCTAAATCTATTGCAGTTTGTGGATCCTCTAAAATAAGAAATGGTAAAACGGAGTATTCAGCATTCTCTCTTCATAAATACGGACAAACTAAAATAATTAACGAATGGGAAGCAACCCAGACCTGTACGATTATACAAAATAAAGACACATTAATAGTTCAAGAACTTTTCGCTATACCAAATGGTAAAAATTTTTCCTTTCAATGGAGAGAATTTTATATCAGCAAATATTATTTTAAAAAAAATAAACTAATTGACACATCTTATTTTAGAAACGATTTAAAAAAATATAATAGCAAGGAGATTCAAACTGTATTATCTAATTTCAATAAAATAAAGGATTCTGTCACAAATTTTGACAATTATTTGGTTGCTATCAATCAACTTTTTTGGGCTTATGTTTCAGGTAGCAAAAACGCAGAAAAGCAATTACTAAGCCTTAGAAAAAATTATGGAAAATTTGATGGCGGTAATTCTGAAGAATTTGACAGTTTAATTATGACATTTGAAAATTATAGAGAAAGACAAAAATAGCAATTGTCAGCAGTCAGTCCAATATTGTAGCAGAAGTATTCCAATGACTATGCCTGAAACATTAATAAAAAAAGCATTTGGAATAAATCTACAAAATTAAAAAAGCTTCCTTATACGCCTTTCTTCAACTGCTGATTTTCTTCATAAGTCATAGTTCTAAAACCTACTTTGGGAGCATCAAACTTTGTAGCAGGCAATACATCAGTATTGTATTTAGTCAATGTATACTTAAATATTAAATTGCCTAATTGTATTTCATATTGTACTGGCATACCTTCTATTTGCGGAAAAGCGTTGTTGTACGTTTTGTTAGATATTTTTACAGTAGGATCATAATATACAATATAAGTTTTACCATCTGCACTTGTAGCAGTAGCTTTTTTGCAATTAAAACCAGCAACCATAGTTGTTTCGTCAGAAACTGTAAATGCTAGATTAGATATTATTTGATTCTTCTGGCTCCAATTATCTGCATTGGTTGTAATCATTAATTTTTGACCACTATACTCTTTCAAAATAAAACCTTTGCCTGGTTTATTATCAAACACAGTTGTTTCTACACCGAGCTTACTCGTCATTTCTGTTCTGCTTTTATCTTTTGTTATAAAAAGATTTAGTATGGCTCCATTTGATGCACTTCCTAATTGTTTTTCTCCTTTTACTGTTTCAATAGAAATAGTATACGAAAGCATACCTTCATTTATTTGCTTTTGGCTAAATACACTTCCCGAAAATAGTAATGCCAATAAAAATAACCTTATTCTCATTTTATTAATTTTATATTATAAAGATATGTAAAACCCATGCCAAAAACACTATAGGTTTAGTTAAAAAAAAGCCGCAACTAAAATGTGCGGCTTTTATTAATATATAAAGAGTTAGTTATTTATTGCTTACCCTTATTTTTCATTTCTTGTATTTTTCGCTGGCTTTCTTGCATGGCCGCTACTTTTTCTGCAAGTTTAGATTGTTTTACTGGCTTCTTTCTATTTTCTGCCATTTGCAGTTTTATTTTATCATGGTTTATTACATATTTCTGTATAAAAATTTGCAACAACAAAGTAATCGTATTTGAAATTGTATAGTACCAAGTAAGTGCACTAGGCAAATTATTAAAAACACCTAACAATAATACTGGGAAAATATACGGCATGTACTTCATTACTGGGTTGCTATTATCTTGCATATTGCTCATACTATAAATAGAAATAAGCATACTTGTAATAACTGCAGTGAGAGTAAACAAACTTACATGATCACCATAAAAAGGAATATTAAAGGGTAAATGAAATATTGAATCATAAGCTGCTAAATCTTTAGACCAAAGAAAACTTTTTCCTCTAAGATCTACATTACATTGAAAGAAATAATACAACGACATAAATATAGGTATCTGCAACAATGCTGGCAAACACCCCCCCAGTGGGCTTACACCTGCTTGTTTCCAAAGCTTCATTTGCTCCATGCTAAAAGCCTGTTGATCCATAGTGCCCGTCTTATCTGTATGCTTTGCTTTAAGTGCATCTACTTCTGGTTTTAGCACTTTCATTTTTGCGCCACTCAAATAACTTTTGTAAAGTATAGGAGATGTTATTAAACGAATAAGCAACGTAAGTAATAAAATAACCATACCCATACTACCTATATTCCCTCTTAAGAAATCAAAAACAGGAAGTAAAAAATGTCTGTTAATATATTTTACAAAAGAAAAAATACCTGTACCATAAGGCACAATATTTTCCATTCCATTATTGTATTTTTTTAAAATATTATAATTGCTTGGCCCATAATAAAATTGCAAAGCTGTTGTTCCATTCGATTGTGCAGCTAGTTTTAAATTGGCATTTGTGCGGTACAGATATTTGCCTGTAGTATCAGCTGGTAATTTCCAATCTGCACTTCCATTGTCAAATTTATTTTTTGCTACCAATGCTGTTATAAAAAATTGCTGTTTAGATGCTAACCAATTTACAGGCTTTTCAAACAATTTACTATCTGCCTGAAATGCATTTTCAAAATCGTACCCATCACTGTCTGCAAAACCTATATGCCCTTGTGTTAGTTCATATTTAAAATCTTTTTCTTCATAAGGAGCTTCAGTTTGCCAATTCACACTCATGC
>JAYVID010000291.1:0-7812 GCA_043770525.1 Ferruginibacter sp. | reverse complement strand
TCGGGTTTTTTGCCTAAGTTTTTTATGCATAATTCACCTGTGGGGTATGTGTGTATGATGATGTCTGCATTATCTAAAAATTCTATTTCTAAATTTTTTAAGAAAACAGCATCATCATCTACTAAAAAAATAATTGTTTTTTGTTCGGTACTCATAAAGATTTATTTTTCATATTGTTAAATTCAATTTCTAATTCTCTGCAAGATTGGCTCAATATATTTTCTAGTTGTTCTACTAAATCATGGATTCCCTCTTCTTCTTTTTTTGCTGCGGCGTACCGTTGAATTTTTTTAGCCATGGCTTCATAGTCACTGTGCATACCTATTATGGCAAATGATGGTATCATTTTATGTACCGCTGCATCTAAATTTTGCCAATCTTTTTCTGCAAAACTTTTTTTCATTAAACTAATAAGGGGTGGCGTTTGTTCTAAATAAATTGCCATCATTTCCATCATTAGTTTTGGGTTAGATTTTGTACGGGTATCTAAATACTTTAAATCTATACATTTTATTATTTTTTGCTCAATAATTGCTTCTACCAACAACTCTTTGCTTACTATCACAACAGGCTTTTTTACAAGGCTTACTATTTTGGTATACAACAATCGTTCATCCACAGGTTTTGCAATGTAATCATTCATACCTACAGCTTTGCATTTAGCCACATCTACCGTAGTTACATCTGCAGTAAGTGCAATAATGGGTATGGTTGATTTTAATTGATTACGAATATAAGTTGTAGCTTCAAATCCATTCATTTCGGGCATTTGTAAATCCATCAAAATAATGTCGTATGTTTTTGTAGCTAATTTCTCTATGGCTAATTTTCCATTAGACGTTATATCGCTTTCAAATCCAAAATCATCCAACAACGTTTTCATTAGTAATTGGTTCAATGGCATATCTTCTACTACCAATATTTTTATGTCTTTTACATCTTCATCCAATTCCATTATTTCAGTCTCTAGTATTTCATCTGTATCACTTTTATCAAAGTTTAAAATAAAGCTAAAAGTAGTGCCTTCATCTATTTTACTCTTTACTGCTATATTTCCACCTTGTAAGTCCACCAATTGTTTTACAATAGCCAAACCTAGGCCAGAGCCGCCATACAGCCTTGAGGTTATGGCAGTGGCCTGTTGAAAATTTTCAAAAATAGACTGCAATTTTTCTTCTCTTATACCAATCCCAGTATCACTTATAGAAAATTCTATTGATACTTTATTTTCATCTTCGCCTAATAATTTTACCGCTACTGTTATGGTGCCATATTCTGTAAATTTTACTGCATTACCCACCAAGTTTAAAATTATTTGATGTAATCGTATGGGGTCACCCATTAAAACTGATGGTATTTTTTCGTCATAATCTTTTACCAATATTAAATTTTTTTCTAAAATTTTTGTTTCAAATAAATGCAACATGGCATCTACGGAAAGGGCCAATTTAAAAGCTGTTTTTTCAAAAGTCATTTTACCAGCATCTACTTTTGCCAAATCTAAAATATCGTTTATAAGTACAATAAGTGTGTCTCCACTCATTTTTATAGCACTAATATATTCCTTTTGCTTTGGGGTTAGTTCTGTTTTTAATACCACTTTTGTAAATCCTATTATGGCATTCATGGGCGTACGTATTTCGTGGCTCATATTGCTTAAAAACTGCTGTTTAGATTTTGTAGCCTCTACGGCTACTAGTGCTGCTTCCTCCGCTTTTATTTTTTCGTTTTCAGCAAATACTTTTGCTTCTACTAATTCTTTCTCTATTGTTTTTTGCCTAGTTATATTCCTTCCAACCAATACAGCTCCTATTACATAACCAACACTATTTTTAAACACCGAGCCATTATATAGTACATCAGTAAATTTTCCATCTTTAAGTGTAAGTGGAAAATCTACTACTGTGCCATTTAAAAATACATCTTCAAATAATTTTTTAGCTTCTTTTTTATTAGTAAAATAATCTATAAAATCACTACCCATTATTTGTGTCCTTGCTACATCTACAGCCTCTATCATAGCTATATTCAAATCAGTAATTTTTCCATTTGGGTTAATGGTTACAAGTGGGTCTATTGTAGCTTCTATAAGGCTTCTAGCATAGTTTGCTACTACAAGTTCTGCTGCTCTTTTCTCTTTTTCTTCTATTTGAAAAAGCAATTCTTTATTGGCAATAACCAATTCATCTGCCCTATTTTGTTTCTCTTTATTTTGATAATTTAATTCCTCATTAGCTATCACTAACTCATCTGCCCTATTTTTTTTCTCTGTATTTTGATAATCCAATTCTTCATTGGCTATCACTAACTCATCTGCCCTATTTCTCTTTTCTGTATTTTGAAAATCCAATTCTTCGTTGGCTATCACTAACTCATCTGCCCTGTTTTTCTTTTCTGTATTTTGAAAATCCAATTCTTCGTTAGCTATAAGTAATTCATCTGCCCTATTTTTCTTTTCTACATTTTGAAAATTTAATTCAACATTTGCAATAATTAACTCAGCCGCTCTTTTTCCTTTTTCGTTATTAAGTTTTGCTAATTCCCCATTTGCAATTTTTAGTGCTTCTATTAATTTTTTTTGGTTTTCATTATTTTTTCGGATAGATACAACTTGATGTGTTACTTCAGTAAAAATTACGATTATGCCAACTATTTTTTTATCATCTTCCCTTAACGGTTGATAATCGCAATTAAAAAAACAGTTTTCTTTCACTCCATTTTTCACCATCATAAATTCATGTTCTACTATATGTTGTGCCACTTTATTTTCTACTACTTTATCCATAAATTCTTTAAGCCCTTGTGTTTTCAATTCAGGAAAAACAGTAAATAGTGATTTGCCAATTATGCTATTGTCTTTGCCTAGCACACTTAAGTAAAACTCATTTGCAAATTCAATTACATAGTCTGTACCTTTTAAAATGGCAATAGCCACCGGAGATTGCATAAAGGCATTGTAAATATTTTTTTCTTGTATGTTTTTGTAGTATTCCAAAATATAATTTTTTCTAGTTAAATTTTTTCTAACACAGTTCTTTTATTTTCTTTTATTTTTTTAAAATGACTCGGCGCAAGCCCTGTTACTTTTTTAAATTGATTACTTAAATGTGCAACACTACTATAATTCATTTTCCAAGCAATTTCAGTAATATTGAGTTCGTCGTATGTTAATAATTCTTTTATGCGTTCTATTTTTTGAGCTATCATATATTGCTCTATGGTAGTGCCACTAGCTTCAGAAAAAATATTGGCTAAATGTGTATAATCATATTGTAATTTTTCACTTAGGTAATGCGAAAAATTTATTCTTGTATCTTCTTCTCTGTGGTGAACCACATCTATAATGGTTAGCTTTATTTTTTCTAATAAAATTGCTCGTTTGTCTTCCATAAGCTCTAGTCCTGCTTCTTGCAAAGCCTTTCGTAATTGTTCTCTTTGGCTAGTGGTTATGTTTTCCATTATATCTACCTCTCCAAGGTCTACAAGTACAAAGTGAAATCCAAGTTCTGTCAATGCTGCTTTTACAAGCATTTTGCACCGAGCACTTATCATATATTTTATGTGTATTTTCAAGAGGAAAGTTGAATGTTGTTGAATGTTGTTTGAAGGGTTGAAGGTTCAAGGTTCAAAGTTCAAAGTTTTTTTAGTTCGAGGTTATTATATAAAATTCAAGTTTTAAAAAAGACAAGTCTATAATTATAAAGTTGTCAGCCTGAGCTTGTCGAAGGCGGGTTTATTTATTTCAACGGGTTCGACAAGCTCACCCTGACACTTCAATAGAACTTAATTTTTGCATTTATCGGTTGGTGTCCCCACCAACCGTAACCAATTGTAGGTGGGGACACTAACCATTAAAGTAAAACTCTTTTTCTTATCGGTTGATATCCCCCCAATCGAAGACAATTGTTGGTGCGAATACCAAACATTAAAGTCAAATTGTATTCAATTTTCTTATCGGTTGGTGTCCCCACCAACCGTAACCAATGGTTGGTGGGGACACCAACCATTAAAGTAATCTTGGTGAGATTTCTAAAAAACAAAAAATCCGTTTAGCATACTTTTCAATATTACCAAACGGAATAATCTCCCCCAAGATTATAAGTTATAAATCAGAAATAATTTTGTGTAGCTCTTCTTTGGTTTTTCCCAATTTTATTTGAAGCTTACCCATCATTTCATCTTTTTTTCCTTCTGCAAATAGTAAATCATCGTCTGTTAATGTTGCAAATTTTTGCTTGAGTTTTCCCTTCTGTTCTTTCCAATTGCCTTTCAACGCTGTAGTATTCATAATAAAATGTTTTATGTTTAAATGAATTTATTAATCGTTTGTAATTAAGTACAGCAAACTAAACCTCTAAACTCCTAAACAAAAACTTTGTGGAGTAACAAAAGTTTACCTATTACTAAACTTTAGAATTCAATTGTAAAGGTGAAGTATTATATGAGTTTAGCTGTTACATAATAAAATATAAAACTTACATAATTCACAGATTGTCGATATTGCTCCGCTTTTTATTTTTTAAGCCTTTAAAGAAAGAAGGAGTTAAACCAGTTATTTTTTTAAACTGATGCGATAAGTGTGCAACACTGCTGTAATGTAACTTGTAGGCTATTTCGGTTAGGTTTAATTCATCGTAGGTAATGAGCTCTTTTACTTTTTCTATTTTATGTACAATAATAAAATGCTCTATTGTAGTGGCCTGTGTTTCAGAAAAAAGATTAGAAAGGTAAGTATAATCGTACTGTAATTTTTCTGCTAAATAATCCGAGAAATTTGTTTTGGGTAATTCATCTGCGTAATGAATCATTTCTATTACCACATTTTTTATTTTTTCAATAAGCATGGCACGTTTATCATCCATCAATTCTAAGCCAGTAGCATGCAAAGCATTTTTTAGTGCATCTCTTTGTATATCTGTAATATTTTCCATTATGGTCACTTCGCCTAGGGTTACATTGGTAAAGTGTAAATCAAGTTTTTGTAACTCAGCTTTTACTAACATTTTGCAGCGTATGCTTACCATGTTTTTTATGTAGAGTTTCATTTAATAAACTTGATTAAAGTATAAATAATAGCAGCAGTCTTAGATAAATAACGCTTTACAAGGGGGAGATGAAAAAGCACCAATTAAAAGTTGTAAGCCTGACATTGTAATAGTTTGAAAGTAACCGCATTATTTTATGTGTCATTAGTGCCTGTCTACGGCGACTTCAATTAGCACATTAGGTTCAACAAGCTTACCCTCACATTCCAACAATATCAAACTTCATTTTATAAAGTTCTTATTTTTTTATCATTATTAAATTAATCTTCGTAACCACTTTTTATTACGGTAGATATCATTTTAAATTGCTCTTTTGCATTAAACAAATGCGATGCATTGGCAGGTATAATAATGCCTTCTCCTAATTTTAAATGATAGTTTTTATTATTAATCGTTATATCAGCTGCTCCATCTATTATTTGTATGTAGTTATCAAAAGGCGAAGTTTTTTCTGCTAACTCTTCCCCAGCATCAAAAGAGGAAGCAGTTACATTACCAGTTAGTTTTTTTATAATTGTTTTACTCAAAACTGCATTGGGTATATATTCTACAATTTTTACAATAATGTGTGCTTTTTCTTTATCTAACTCTATTGGTTCCATGCTTTGTTTGTTTACAAAAACTGTTACTAATTTTGTAAGGTAGCCTTTTAAAAATAGTATCCATATTTATTTTAGGTTATTGCATAATTCACAGATTTTAGCTTTCAAAAATGGCAAAAGGTATTTAGTGTATAAAAATAGATGAAAATATTATTGAAATTTATTTATTAGTTTGTGTCTCCATTAACCAAAATAAATATTTGGTGGAGTCACAAGACATTAAGTAACTATTCAAATTTTTTAGGCTCAGTGTGCAAATAATTTTTGTCGAATCCTACAAAAAAACGAATATATATTACCCTACTTATGCGCATAAGCCATGGCTGCAATAATAAGAGCATTACAATATTTGTGCCTAAACACCAATATATTCTTGTATCACCAGTTTTTACAGAAAAGCCAATTAATACATACCAAGCTACAAAAGTAGCTACTGAAATTGCTATTGTAAGCCCATAACTCACATAGCTTGTACCAAACCAAAAGCCAGGTTTTATATCATATTTTTGTCTACAAATTGCACATTCTTCGGGCATATCTAGCATGTATTTTAAGGATAATTTTCTGTACCCATTTTTATTTGTAAACATCTTTCCACGCCTACACCTAGGGCATTTTAGTGTAAATATGCTCCAGAAAAAATTAGGTGTATCGTTTTCTTTTTTCTGCATGCCAAGAATATTATTAATTTTTTTGGTTGATAATTTTTTAATGCTTGCTGTACCCACCAACTATTAAGTAAAGTCACCAATTATTAATTGAAACTATTTACTCACAAAACCTTCCTTCAACATTTTTTTATAAACCACATCTGCAATTTCTGCCGTCATTTGTTCTACTCCATCAGGGTTTACAGATTCTGTGAGTGCACTCCATATAATTTTATTTTCTTTAATAGAATATACATTTGTTTCTACATTAAAAGTTTTGGTAGTATTGTATTGCCCAGGTGTACTATAATATTGCCAGCTTCTGCGGTAGTAACCACCAAAATCTTGGTAATAACTCGGAAATGAATTGTAACGCCCAGGTGTATAAGTTACTTCTTTTTCTACATCTACCAATCTCATTATTACAGCACCATCAAAACCATCGCTTCTTATTTTCTTTATTATGGCAACTTCATTTAACTTATTAAAATTATCGTCTAAATAATTGTAAGATGTTATACCTTTTCCATTTAAGTAACCTAGCATTTGGTCTTCAGCCTTATGCCTACCAGTTTCATTTTTTAAAAATGCTACTACCAATACTTTGTTTAAATTGTTTATCGTAATCTCTTTGTTTGGCTCTCTCCAGCTACTTGTTATTTGTGTGCTGCTACAAGATGCATTTAGCATAATTATTATACCAAATAAAATTTTTATATTTTTCATATCATTTTTTTAATTTTTAAAATCACAAGATTTATCAACCTTTGTTTTATTTTTTAATCAACAGTAAAATTGTTTGCTTTGGTTGATAAACCTTGTAATGAGTTGTATTTATATAACTTTTTTCTCTTGTTTTTTTATAAGTTGATGTTCTCAACAAGCATTAAGTAATTTTTAAAATTTTTTTCTAAATTTCTAAATTTGACAAAGGGTACACCCATTCATTAAGCAACATTTCTGTATTGTTTTCTTTTGCCTGCATTCTAGCCATCGTTAAAGTATGTATAGCTGCATCCCTAGCCGATGATGGGTTTTGCCCAGTTATTATACTTCCATCTATCACTACATGGCTTTTAAAATCGGCTGCTTTTTCATATAAAGCACCACTTACAATAAGCTTTGTTTCCAACAAAAAAGGAGGGGTTTCATTAAGCCCAATATTTGTTTCTTCGCTATTGCTAAAAGCAGTGAGTTTTCTGTTTTTAATTAAAAGCTCTTCGCTATTAATTGTAAGTGTTACCAATGCTACTACGGCATGGCCTACAAGCCCTATAGGTTTATTTTGTAGGTAAAAATCTTTTAGCAAAGCATTTAAAATGGGGTTATCATTAAAGTCCCACATAGCGCCATAGCCACCTACTAAAAATACCAAATCAAAATCTGCTGCCTTTATACTACTAAGCGGCATAGAGTGCGAAAAATGATACATAGCTTGGGCATCTGCTTGAAACCGTTTTGTATCATCAGTACAAGCTTGGGGAGTTTCACAATTGGGGTCTAGCGGAATATCAC
>JAYVID010000290.1:0-9764 GCA_043770525.1 Ferruginibacter sp. | reverse complement strand
ATAACCCATGTATCGCTTCTGAAACCCCCACGTACATTGAAGTTGGTAGCGTTGGGCATTTGTACCATATTGCTATAATGTAGCTCAGTTGTATAGTAAGTGTTTCTATCTAACTTTACATTACCTCTATAGGTGTAACTGCCCGATATAGTGCTAAACCAATTATTTTTTTGGTAATCCAATATTAGCCTTGCAGTAGCAGTTTTACTTTTTAAACCAATAGAAAGCGGCAACAAATCTGGCGTATAGTTGCTTAATGGAATACTAAAACCACCAATGCCAATAATACCCAATGTGCCACCTTTTAATTCTTTTTCATACCCAACCCATTTTACAAACATAGATAAATCTTGCAAGCCTTTTTGCCCTGCAAGCTGCCCTGCGCTTGCTTTTGTTTTAATGTATTGTGCATTAAAAAGTATGTAAGGTTATCTTTTATACCATAATTTCCATCTACTAAAAATGTATTGGCACTTACTGTACCTAGGTTTTGATTGTCTCTTTTAAATGTACCTTCCCAATAGTTTTTCCAACTGGTTTTGCCATATAATGCGCCTGCGCAAAATAAATTTTTATCCATCATCAAACCATCTAGCTCGGTTTGTGCAAATGTTTGTAGTGATAAAAATATGGTTAGTGTAAATATTATTCGTTTCATTTTATTTTTAATAAGTTTTTATTTTTCCATTTTTAATTTGCTAACAATAAATTCTCCTACTTTTTCACCATAAATCTTACTTACTATACAAGTTTGATGAAAATGAATACCCCCATAAAACCTAGCCCAATTATTTTCTTCTGCCGCTGCTGCGAAAGATTTGAAAGTTCGATTGGCAATACCAAATTCTAGTTCACTTGTATCTGTGTAGTTAAAATTATCTCCATACATTTTAGTTAGTGCAATAGCTGCAGCAGATGATACAGTGCTATGTCCACAGGTATATTCTGGAAATGGGGGTGTTTGTAAGTATGGTCTCCAATCTTGGTTTATATATTTATTAATAACGGTTTCAGGTCTTGCCATATTACTTCTATATTTTTCATCCCAGCACTGTATAAATGCATCAAACATACAAATCGAAGTAAGCGTATAAGCAGTTACTGTTTTTCTAAAACTAGCTTTTGATTTTTGAGATGCAATACCTACAATATTCATCCAATGACCTGGAGGAGAAAATTTCTTTGTGATAAATTGCATGTGTCCTACTACATTTAATTTTCCTCCTAAATCATCCCAAAACTCTGCTATGTGTTTTTGTTCGTTAGTCAAACTATCAACTACACTTTTTACAGACATTACTTGCTTATAATATTCGCTATTCTTGTTAGTAACATTAAATTTGATTGGAGCTGGAGGTATAAATTGATTTGCACTATCCATACCAAGTGTTCTTATTTCATTCCAATGCGGCTCAATAGCGCTTGCATAAGCTGGTGCTGTAGGTATCCACCTTCCTGGAGAATCCATCACAGTATAACGAGGTGCGCTTCTGGTTTGTAAGTAATTATCTTTTTTACTCCAAGCTAATATTATTTTTCCAACGCTGTCTGCAAATTCTATGGAGTTATTGAATATTTCGTTAGGCATTCCATTTTTCTTTGCAATTTTTTTTGTGCTATCTACAAAGTCTTTCATACTACCTTCTGGAAATGTTACTGCTTCACCAACTTTACAAAAAGCTAAAATGGATGCAAATTCAACATCTACTTGTATTGAAGAATCTAGCTGTATATGATCTTTGAAGCCATTAATTTGACCAGATAAGGAAGTATATTCTTTTGGATAACCTGCAGCGATGCATTCGTAAGCTGCTATGTTTGCATAAACATAATTACGGGAAGCAATGATAGGAGGGAAGCCTACAAACTTCACAACTTCGTTTAGTTCTTTTACTGTTTTGCAATATGAAAATGCATCATTAAAGTAAGTCTTTTTTATTGTCTTGTTTTGGTTACATGAATTGCACAATAATACAATTGCAATTGCAATTAATAGTTTCATAATATTTAATTAAATGAAA
Organism: Ferruginibacter sp.; assembly: GCA_043770525.1. GTDB lineage: Bacteria > Bacteroidota > Bacteroidia > Chitinophagales > Chitinophagaceae > Ferruginibacter. The sequence goes on along the minus strand of JAYVID010000290.1, from coordinate 7,743 downwards.
AAGGTTAAAGAATTCTTTATGGAATCTTTTTAGAATAATAATTAAGCGAATGCAAGATTACCATCTGGAGGTTGTTCTTGTATTGTGTGAAAGGATGTATATAAGTTTGAAATGTAAGTATAGTTAGTACATGTATTTAATTTAAAAATTGTAAAGGTTATATTAAAGTCAATATTCTTTTCATATTCACTCATAAGCTTTATAAACGAGTTTTGTTTAGACGATTTTTTATTTTCATCTTTTTGAATATCAATAACAACTTGAGTAAACTTATCTTTATTTAAAAGTAATTTTTGCTTGATAGTATTCGGAATACAAAGCATTTCTAACGAGTCATTAAATATTCGGGTCTTAACGTATTTGTATAATATATTTTTAATTTCTATTTCCCCATAAGCTCTAGTAAAAATATCGCTGTTCGTATAATAAGGTAAATTGATAGGGATTTTAATAGTAAGTAAATCAGTTTCTAAGTATTCATTTTTGTCTAGCGAATTTTCTAAATTATTGTTAGCGTTTTCTACCAAATATGAAACGTACAATTTGTAGCCAAATAGGTTAAATATAAAAATAAGCAATAACAATATGGCAAATACTTTTTTCATTAGCAATTACACATTGTGTAAATTTTTAAAAGTCTTTATAGTTTGATACACAAATTTATATAATTTATCCTACTTTACAACATAAGTCTTCTTATCCTTTCCAACTCCTTTGATAGTGAGGCTTTTCCAACCACTTGGCAGTGTGCTTTTAATTTGTTGTAAACCTGTAGGCGTTATATCTAACCCCCCAAAACCCATTAAAATTGCTTGTACAACTCCACCTGCACCTGTAGCAAAATATGGATTGGTGCCACCTTTTGTTTCGGCTATTACTCTAAATGGTGGGTTCAAATTTGGACGATACGCATCTTTAAACCAATAATCTGCTTTTTGTGCATCGCCGAGACGGCTGTACAATAATGCAAAAATTGCTTGGGTCATGGCAGGTGTACCTTCATTTGGAATTTTTGTACTATAAAAATCTAAATCTTTTTTTATTTGTGCAGCATCGGTAATTTGTTTTAATGGATAAGCCAATAAATTTACATCAGCTTGTTTTATACCTTCGCCTTTGTATGCATCATGCTCGGCAGTTACGCCATTGGCCATTTTTGTAAATGGAATATTATTGGCTACCAATTCCCAATCAGTATTTTTAGCAATGCCTAAAATTTGTGCAGCCATGTTTGCATATTGTAAATTTGTTTTAGCAGCGGCGTTGGTAAAAGCATTGTTATTTACATTCTCCGCCCATTCATCAGCAGCTACTACATTTTTTATTTCAAATTTATTTATGCCATTACGTTCCACTCTACTTGCCCAAAAGTTTGCAGTCTCTTTAAGTATTGGCCAACCTTTTTCTTTGAGCCATTCTTTATCTTGCGTTACGCAATAATAATTCCATGCAGCAATGCCAACACATGCTGTTATGTGTTGTTCAAACGGGCCACTCAATGCCCACACAGGTGTTTCTTCCACACCCGTTTCTGCACTCTCCCAAGGAAATTTAGCACCTTTATACCCTACGCTAAATGCATTTCTTTTTGCAGCTTCTAATCGTTGAAAACGATATTCTACCATGCTCTTTGCAATCTCGGGATGCAATACCAACAAGCCCGGATACATCCATAATTCTGTATCCCAAAACACATGGCCATTGTAACCCAATCCGCTCAAACCCATTGGCGACGGGCTTAGCGCCGTACCCTCTCTTGTAAAAGAATACAAATGATACAACATGCTATGCACATCTTGCTGTGCTTGTGCATCGCCTTCAATTTGTATATCACTTGTCCATAAATCTGCCCATGCTTTTTTGTGAAACTCCACCAACCTTTTTGCACCTTCTAGTTTTGCATATATTGTTAAACGTTCTGCTTCGTTTAATGGGTCGGCATGATGCGCAGATGTTATAGAACTACCTGCAATAGAAAAAGTATAACTCGTGCCTGCGGTTAATTTTTTTCCAAACTTCATTAAGTGCATATTGTTGTCCCACATTTCGTGTATCACCCTTGGCTCATTGCCATGTGATTCTGTAAATAAAAAACTATTGCTTGCACACATGGTCAATTTTCCTGTTGGGCTTTTTGCTTGGCTAGTAAGTAAGCTAATTACTACATGTGGTCTATCTATTTCGTTGTAATAATTTTCTACATTTTTTAAAGCATCGGGTGCTTCCATTACACTTGCTGCACCAATGTTTATTTCTTTTTTTGCAGTGACGGTTACGTTCATTAAAACGGTGTAAGGCAATTGGCGCAATGCATAATAGGTATAACTCACGGTTGCTTTATCGCCATAATCAAACGATGTGGTAAATGCTGCATTTTGCATATCGATACTTTGCACCATGTTGGTTGCATCAGCTGCACCAAGCCTTCTGCCATCAATATCCATATACATATTTAGTAGGTTAAAACTCTTTAAAAAATTGCCTACTCTGCCACGACCATACAAATCATACGCCCCTGCAAGCACTACATCTTTCACCTTAAAAGGCTCGGCACTGCTTACTACGCCTAGCATTCCGTTGGCTACAGTTACACCATAATAGTTATTGGGGTCTATTTTATTGGCAGTAATTTTCCAAGGGTCTTGGGCAGCGCAAGGTTGAAAGTTGAAGGTTGAAAGTTGAAGAACGATGCAAAGTTTTAATATTTTTTTCATAATTTTTATTTTAATCTCTCAAAGCTATTTAAGTTGAAAGCTGTAATTTTTTTTAAAAACTTTATTTCCAAACACTTTTCATTTTCCAAAACTTAATGTTAGAAAATTTGGTTTTATTATTGTTGCTAAATAATTCAATTCCAAGATTATCGTTTTCAGGAAAAATTTGAGCGGTAAAAGCTGCCTCGCCGCCATTTACAAATATTTCCGCTATACTGTTATCAAAATAAATATCTAAATCAATTTTATTATTTTTTAATGTTACTCTTTTTTCATAAAAATTCATTTTTTTGTAATTTACGTTAAAGGTATCATTGCTAATTTTACTTCTATCAATATAAAGTGTTTGCTTTTTATTATTGTATCCTATTTCAAAATAAGAATTATTGCCTACAGCAATTCTTACGCCACTTACTGTTTCTTTATTATTAGATGACATTGAAAGCTGCAACTCAAATTGTTTGCTTTTTACCGAGAGTAATTTTTTATTGTTATCTAAATTTTCATTGGGCAGTGTTAGTAATTTTTTTCTTTGAGTATCTATAGTTGCAATCGGTTTTTGAAATAATACCCAGTTGTCATCTATTTTTTTTACAATCAAAGTACGAGGCAATGCCATGACACTTTTCCAAGGTGTAGTAGGTATTGTAGTTGCATAATACCAATTGTTTGCCCATCCTATGGCTGTAGGTAAATTATTTGATGGTAGTTGGTTGTAGGTTATTGCTGCATAATAATCAGGACCATAATCGGGCCTTAAAATTTCGTTGGTAGTGTTTTCATTGGTAAATGTTACACCATCAAATTCGCCAACAAAATATTGCATAGAAGCATTTTGCGACATTTGCAACAACCATTTTTTTTCTTTCAAATTACCATCTACAGGAACTTGTGTTAAATCGGGGCATTCCCACACACCACTTGTATCGCCCACAGGACCAAAGTCGCTCAGATATTTCCACTCCTTTAAATTAGTGGAAGAATAAAATTGCACTTTATGTTCTACAGGTAACATTAATGCCATTACCCAATATTTTTTATTTTCTTGCCAGAAAACTTTTGGATCCCTAAAGTCTTTTATATGCAAATCTAATATAGGGTTGTTTGCATATTTTGTCCAGGTTACACCATCATCTAAACTATATGCAATATTTTGCGATTGGTTTACATTTTCAATATGCCCTGTGTATATTGCCACCATAGGCGTTTTTCCATTTTTTCCAAAACCACTTGTATTGTTTTTATCTACCACACAAGTGCCCGAAAAAATCATAATCCCATTTTCTTCAGGTATAGCTATGGGTAAATGTTTCCAATGCACTAAATCTTTGCTAGTAGCATGTGCCCATGTCATGTGCCCCCAAGTATTGCCAAATGGATTGTGTTGATAGAATAAATGATAAGTGCCATTATTGAACACAAGACCATTAGGGTCATTACACCAATTTATGGATGGAGAAAAATGAAATTGTGGTCTGTATATTTCCTTGTATAAATTATTTTGGGCATATACGCTCATGCATGTGTATGCAAAAATGAAACTTGTGAGAATTGTTTTTTTCATAATATTTTTACAAATTGTAAATAAAAGCTAAAAAAAGATTTACTGTTTAAAGAAATATTCTTCTGCCTTTACTAAAGCAACGATAACAAAATCATATTTTCCACTTTATCAAATAAATGCTTTATAGCTGATTACCCAAAAAAGAATATTAATGCAAAACGGAATTTTCCATTGATTCTAATGTTAAACCTTTTGTTTCAGGCATCATCTTCCAAACAAAAATTAATTGTAATACCATCATGCAACAAAAGAATGCAAATATTTCTACGCCTCCATATTTGTTGGAAAAATAGGGAAATACTTGTGCAATAATGGCGGCAAATACCCAATGCGTAAGACAGCCAAACGATGTGCCCGCAGCTCTTACAGCGTTAGGAAAAATTTCTGAAATGAAAACCCATATTACTGCGCCTTGCCCAATAGCATGTGCGGCTATAAATAAAAATACATAATAGGTTATAAATTGGTGTGCTTCCGAATAAAAAGAATAAGCTATTAATGCTAACGAAATAATATAACCAATGCTACCAATATACATTAATGTTCGTCGCCCAAATCTATCTATTAAATACCAGCCTGCAATGGTAAATAATAAATTGATAACGCCAATACCAACGGTAGATAACAGCGCACCTTCTCTACCAATACCTGCCATTTCAAATACTTTTGGCGCAAAATAAATAATGGCATTAATACCCGAAAGCTGATTAAAAAATGCCAATAAAAAAGCCAAAAGCAAGGGCTTGTAAAATTTCTTATTAAATAATTTTTCTTTGAAAGAATTTACAGATGCTTTAATATCTGCAATCACCGTATTACTTTCTTGGTTTGTAAGTGCCAATACATTCCTTGCTGCTTCATCATCTTTTTTATACAGTACCAACCACCTTGGTGTTTCGGGCACTATCAACATTAATATTGAAAAAACAATCGATGGTATGGCAACCACTCCCAGCATCCAACGCCAATCATTTTCTCCGCCTATACCTTGTAATAAATAATTAGATAAATAAGCAATTAAAATTCCAGTAACAATATTTACTTGAAAAGAAATAACCATACGCCCTCTATATTTTGGCGGAGCAATTTCTGCAATATAAAGTGGCGCCACCACTGAAGATGCGCCAATACTAAGCCCACTTAAAAATCTAAAAAACATAAAACTATTTACCTCAGGTGCTAATGCTGCGCCAATAGATGAAACAAAAAATAAAATGCCAACCCAAATTAATGTGTTTTTTCGGCCAATTTTATTTGCAGGATAATTGCCAAATGCTGCTCCAAATGCAGTGCCATACAGCGCCATAGCAATAGCAGTGCCATGCAGCCAATCACTCAAGCCCCATAATTGTTGTATGGCTTTTTCTGCTCCTGATATTACCGCTACATCTAAGCCAAATAAAAAACCTGCTAAGCCAACGGTAACCGACCAAAGAATTAATTTGTTATTCATAACGTAGTTTTATTTTAATTTTATTACACAAGCTTGATAAGGTTGTAACACAATATTCCCACCATCCAACTTCAATGCTTGTAAGTTATTTATTAATTCATCACCCAAGCTAAACCCTGTTGGAATAGGCGTTTTAGAAACTTCTTTTGTAAAATTCATCAATACCAAAAATGTTTCAGCAGTATTGCTTCTAGTATAAGCAAAAATATTTTTATTATCCGCATCCAATAAATTGTACTTGCCATATACCAAAACATCTTTATGTTCTTTTCTCAATTTTGTAAGCGTACGTACATAATTCAAAATAGAATTTTTATCCTTGTCTTGCTGTGCAACATTTATCGAAGTAGTATTTGTATTAATAGGTAACCAAGGCTTACCTGTTGTAAAACCCTCTAGTGGCGAGGCATCCCACTGCATAGGCGTGCGACCATTATCTCTACTAAGGTCTGCTTGCATGAGCAAATAAGTATCGGCAGCAGCTTTGCTTTTTTTCAATTCTATGTAATATCTATTTCTTGTTTGCAAATCATTGTACTCTTCCACTGTTTTAAAACGAATATTGGTCATGCCAATTTCATCGCCATTATACAAATAAGGCGTAGCTCTTTGCGTAAGCAAAAAAGTATATAACATTTTTGCACTTGTTTCTCTGTATGCAGCAGAGTCATTGCCATAGCGGCTTACCGTGCGGCTTTGGTCGTGGTTGGCAAAAAATACGGTGTTCCATCCATTGCTCAAAAATTTATTATCCCACTTGCTCACAATTTTTTTTATGCCCGTTACATTATGTGCTTTTACATTGTACTCGCCATAGTCTAACGAATCTTTATTTCTTCCCCACATATTTCCAATTTCGTCGGAGTATAAAGTGCTCAATTCATTTCTATCCGTACCTACGTAATCTTCCACTTTGCTAAAAGGAATTACGCCACCTTCGCCCACCGTATATAAATCATATTTAGCCAAAACTTTGTCATTCATTTCTTTTAGATAAGTATGCACTTTAGGGTCGGCACCATAATAGCGTACGTACTTTTCATTGCTAAAATCTTTTGGCATAGTTGGCCAACTTGTATCTTTTGCCATAAATGGAAACGCATCCAATCTAAATCCACTTACACCTTTTTCTGCCCAAAATTTCATCATATCGTACATTTCTTCACGCAGTGTTGGGTTTTCCCAATTCAAATCGGGTTGCTTTTTACTAAAATAATGTAAGTAATAACTGTTGGTTGTACTATCAAAACGCCATGCATCTGCATTTTCATCAAACAAGCTGTAACGATGTGGTGGCGTGCCTTTCTCAGTGGGCCACCAATGATAATAATCTCTGTATTTATTTGTGCGACTACTTTTTGCACCCTTAAACCATTCGTGTTCGTCGCTACTATGGTTCAATACAATGTCCATAATTAATTTGATATTGCGTTTTTTCATACCCGCAAGCATTTCATCAAAATCTGCCATCGTTCCCATTTCTTTCATAATGGCTCGGTAGTCGCTTATGTCATAACCATTGTCATCATTCGGACTTGCACATATCGGATTTAACCATATAGCATCTATACCCAAGCTTTGCAAATAATCCAATCGTTGTGTAATGCCTTTTATATCGCCCACACCATCGCCATCACTATCTTGAAAGCTACGAGGATAGAGTTGATAGACTACAGCTTCTTTCCACCATTTTTCATTAGAGTTTGTAGAAGTGCTTTTGTTTTTTGTGTTGCAAGAAAATAAAAAAGCAACACAAATAAATGATACTATTTTACGCATAAAAATAATTGCCACAGATAACACTGATGACGCTGTTTAAAATTTATAAAAAACTTCGTTTTTATTTTTATTGTTTAAAAAACATTAGTTCCATGATTGAACTTCGGTGGCGACGCTCCGTTGAAAATTTGTAATTTTATTGAGCTTTTCTATCGCAGAGTTCGCTGAGGTTACGCAGGGTTCGCAAGGTTTTACTCAGCATTCATTGCGGTTCTTTGCGCTCTCTGAGATAC
>JAYVID010000289.1:0-3577 GCA_043770525.1 Ferruginibacter sp. | reverse complement strand
TACTTGGTAAAAAAATCTGAAATTATCATAGCTAATTATTTTAGTCAAATATACTAAAATAATTAGTTTAAACCAAATAACGGACAGTCATTAATAATTTTTTACTAATACTAAATTATCAAAAGGAGATATTTTAATTAGTGTAAGGTTATCGAGTAACATTATTTCTTCTGTAAATAGATTTTTATAGTGCAAATTATTAATTTCATTATTTAAGGTAATTGATTTGTAATCATCAGTAAAATTTAAGAAAACAAGTACAGTTTCATCATCCTTTTCTATTTTATAAGCCAATATGTTTTCTGAAAGATATTCTTCATAAAAATACACATCATTAATACTCGCATTTTTATATAGCGCTATTTTTTTTCGAAATTCTAAGAGGGTTTTATAAAATGTATGTAATTCATTTATTGGTTGCCAAGCTATTTCGTCTTTATCAAAAAATGGCAAACGCTTTGTGTTTGGTAATTCTTGCCCACTATAAAGCATTGTAATACCAATAAAAGTAGAACCAAATACAGCTAAATTTTTTACAGCTTTACCATACTTTTCATATTCCGTTCCATTCCAAGAGTTTTCATCATGGTTACTAGTAAAAAACATTCGCTGAGCTGTTGTAGTAAAAGCAGCTTTTTGCCACTTCAGTACGTTTATACAATCTACTAAAGTTTTATCTCCTTTGCAAAACAATTCTACTTCGTGCATCCATTTCCATGTATAAGAAATATCAAACGCTTTATGATAGTTTGGTTCTTCAGTTTCTGCAAGCCAAATTAAATTTTGTTTTATGCTTGTTAAATGCGTTCTTGCTTTTATCCAAAAAGCTAATGGAGTTAAATGAGCAAGATCTGCCCTAAAGCCATCAATATTATGTTTTTCTACCCAATATTTCATAGCATCAATCATGGCATTTTGCTCTTCATCACATTCATGATTTATTTGTATTACATCATCCCAGTCAAATGCATTTTTAAATGCCCCAAGTTCATCTCTCAAAAAAAAATTAGGGTTATCTAGTGTCCATACATTATCCCATGCTGCATGATTGGCAATCCAATCAATAATAATTTTCATATCCAAAGCATGAATTTGATTCACCAATAAATCAAAATCTGCTTTACTTCCAAATTCAGGATTTACATCTTTAAAATCTCTTACGGAATAATAGCTGCCCAAACTACCTTTTCTATTTACCAATCCTATTGGATGAATTGGCATAAACCAAAGAATTTCTACACCCATGTGTTTCAGGCGGGGCAGGTGTTTTGCAAAAGCCTCAAAAGTACCTTCAGGAGTATACTGCCTTACATTTACTTCGTAAATATTACTACTTAATAAAAAATTGGGTGTTTCAAAACCAGTTTCCATTTATTTAAATTTTCTTATACATTTATACATAAACTTGGTTACGAAATTACGTTAAAACGTACCTTTGTATCTAATATATTTTAATGAAACAATTTAGCATTCCATTTACATACAGGAGCCCACTTATAACAGCCATTAAAGAAAAGAGAAAAGAAGATGATAAAATGAAGAAAGATTTTACACCTACTCTTATAGATTTAGGAGATGTAAAAATTTATCTTGCACGACATTTTGGATTTTGTTATGGAGTAGAAAATGCAATAGAAATTGCTTTTAAAACAATAGAAGAAAATCAAGGAAAAAGAATTTTTTTATTAAGTGAAATGATACATAACCCTCAAGTAAACGCAGATTTACAAGCAAGAGGAGTGAAATTTTTACAAGATACCAAAGGCAATATGCTAATACCATTTGAGGACTTATCAAAAGATGATGTAGTGATAATACCAGCATTTGGAACCACTTTAAAAATTGAAGAACAATTAAATAATATTGGCATTTCCACAAAAAAATATAACACTACTTGCCCATTTGTAGAAAAAGTATGGAATAGAGGTGATCAAATTGCTAAAAAAAATTATGCTGTAATAGTACATGGCAAAGTAACACATGAAGAAACAAGGGCTACATTTTCGCATGCTGCAAAAAATGCACCTACTGTTATTGTAAATGATATGAATGAAGCAATGTTACTTAGCAAATTTATTACTGGTGAAAATGATCCTTCTAATTTTTATGAAGATTTTAAAGGCATGTATTCCGAAGGGTTTAATGTAGAAAAAGATTTGAGGCGAATTGGTGTAATAAACCAAACCACCATGCTAGCCAGCGATACACAAGGCATAGCAGATTTTTTAAAATCGATTATGATAAAAAAATACAACCTAACTGATGACAATGTTGCAGACCACTTTGCAGACACTAGAGATACCCTTTGCTATGCAACAAACGACAACCAATCTGCTGTATATGGAATGCTTGAACAAGAAGCAGATTTTGCTATCGTAGTAGGTGGGTATAATAGCAGCAACACTTCGCATTTAGTAGAACTGTGTGAAGAAAAACTAACAACTTATTTCATAAATAGTGCGGATAAAATTACAGCCGACAATCAAATTTTTCATTTTGACCTACACCATCAAATAGAAAAAGGCACAATCGATTTTATGCCTAATAAAACACCCCTAAATATTTTAATTAGTAGTGGTGCTAGCTGTCCAGATGCAATGGTAGAAGCAGTTATAGAAAAAATTGCAAGTTTAAGAAATGATACTGCAAAGCTAGATTTATTTAAAGAAAATATTTTAATAGATAAATAGATTTACAGTAAATAATGAAAATCCATAAAATCAACTTAAATATACTAATATAAAGTATTACTCAAATAAATCCTGCTGAGCTGTCTCCTCTTTCGGCTGCACAAATTCCATTTCTATATTTTTATTAAAGTCCATGAGCTTGCTGCCTATTGCTTTCCAGCCCATTACTTCTACCAATTTATCTACTTTAAACTTTACATTATTTACTTGCTGTCCTTTGCCTGTTTTTACATTTAGCAATGGTAAGTCATCAGATGAAATAGCAGTAAGGAAATTATTCTTGCCCTCTTTAATGAAGAAATATTTACTGTTTAATGTGGTTGTTTCTATTTTGAAACGTTTTACGTTGTATTGGTTTTTATCTCCATCTAAATAAACTGCCGAGAAAATTTTATTGGCATCAAATTTTAATACACTTAATATTTTATCCATTTCAAAACGCTGTGTAAGCTCTTGGTCTATCATTTCATAATTGCCATCTTTATAAAATACCACCAGTCTATCTTCTGCTTCAAACTTGCCAAGGTACAAGCCTTTTTCATCTACATTCAACCTACCAAATTTATCATCGTACCATAGTTTTTTTGCATCTAATGTAGATTTTCCAGCTTCTTTAAAACGCACCGTTTTTATAGGATACTTAGTAACTGTATTTCCCATAGAACTCCTACCCTTAATTTCTAATTCTTCAAAATAAAAATCAAATTCTTTTTTCTTTGCACTGCAATTTGGACTTAATATGATTTTTACCACTTCTGCTTCACCATTGGCATTGGCAGTAAAATAATGTACTTTACTCTTCTCACTTCCCTTTGTTAAATCATATTCTTTCTCACGGGTAATGCCTGTTACATTAAAACGTTTTGCAAAACTTGTTCCAGTTTTTC
>JAYVID010000288.1:0-25417 GCA_043770525.1 Ferruginibacter sp. | reverse complement strand
CTGTGTGGGAACTGAGCGGCAATGAAACTTTTTGTATGATTGGCTACCATAGTGTACCTGTAATTGTAGATGCATATAAAAAAGGTATTAAAGATTTTGATGCAAACCTTGCATTAGAAGCCATGTTAAGCTATAGCAAAAGCAATCGTTTTGGTATTGATAAATATACTCAAAAAGGATTTTTAAGTAATGTAGAAGAGCATGAAAGTGTGAGCAAAACAATGGAGTATGCATTCGATGATTGGTGCATAGCGGAGTTTGCAAAAATGTTGGGTAAAGAAAAAATTGCGGAAGAATATTATAAACGTAGTTTGAACTATAGAAATTTATTTAACCCTGCGACTGGTTTTTTTCAAGGAAAATTACATGCAAGTTGGTACACGCCATTTGACCCAAATGAAATCAATAATTTTTATACAGAAGGCAATGCATGGCATTATAGCTTGGCAGCACCACATGATGTGGTAGGAATGGAAAAACTAATGGGCGGCAATGTTGCATTTACAAATCATTTGGAAAAATTATTTTTAAACAATACCAAAACTACTGGTAGAGAACAGGCGGATGTAACTGGTTTGATTGGACAATATGCACAAGGTAACGAACCTAGTCACCATATTAGTTACCTATTTAATTATACAAATAAGCCTGAGCTTACAGCTTACTATGTAAATAAAATTTGCAATGAGTTTTATAAAAATACACCTGATGGTTTAATAGGCAACGAAGATTGCGGACAAATGAGTGCTTGGTATATTTGGAGTGTGTTGGGCATGTATCCGATGAATCCCGTAAGCAATGAATTTGAAATAGGAAGCCCACAAATAAAGAAAGCTATTATTCATTTAGAAAATGGGAAAGATATAGTAATTGAAAGTAAAAAAAATTTGCAAAATGATATTCAACCTGCAAAAATATCTGTTGATGGAAAAGAATTAAATTCCAAAATAATAAAATATGCAGATATAGAAAATGGAGCAATGATAAATTTTACCATTGATGATAGAACTCGTTTTGCGAAAACGGTTCCCGCAAATAATAACTTATCAAAAATACCATTTGTTGTAGTACCATTTATTGCAAAGGGGGAAGTGAAGTTTAAAAATAAAACAGTTGTTGAATTAGAAAGTATTAATAAGGATGATAAAATTTATTATTGTATCCCTTCAAAAGGAACAACCATTATTCCATTTCATGGAAGTTATAAAGAATATAAAAAACCGTTTGAAATTAATTATAGAACAACCTTATTTTTTTTCAGTAAAAATAAGCATGGAGAATCTGCTACTATTTCTCAACCCTTTTACGAGATAGCAACCGACAAAACCATAACCATCTTAAGCAAATTAAACCCCATGTACACTGCAGGCGGCAGCGATGCTTTGATTGACGGTATAAAAGGAACAGATAATTGGAGAGCAGGGGAGTGGCAAAGCTATTATGGTAATGATTTTGAGGCCATTATTGATTTACAAAAAGTAAAAAGTGTAAATCAAATAAAATGTTATTTTTTGCAAGATATACGCAGTTGGATATGGATGCCACCTGAAATGGAAATATTTACAAGCAAAGATGGCAAGGACTTTGTAAGTATTGGAACTGCCAAAAATAAAATAGATGAAAAAGATGAAGCAGTGCAAGTTGCTACCTTGCAATTAGATGTTTCGCTTATAAAAACAAGGTATATAAAAGTAATATCAAAAAATTATGGAATTATTCCTGCTTGGCATTTAGGAGCAGGTAATACAAGCCATTTGTTTATAAGCGAAGTTGAAGTAAAATAAACCAATAATAATTGTTATCAAAAAATAATGCCTTTATTTTGCAATTGTGATAAAACGAATACTTGCCTTACTTAAAAAAGATATTATGCTGGAGCTTCGAAGGCAGCATACTTTTTATGGTATACTTTTATACATAGCATCTACCGTTTTTGTATTATTTCTTTCTATGCCCGATAGCCCAGATGCTAATATTTGGAACAGCCTTTTTTGGGTAATACAATTATTTGTTTGTGTAAATACAGTTGCAAAAAGTTTTTTAGCAGAAAGCAAAGGGTTGATGTTGTATTATTATTCCATTACTTCTCCGGTAGAATTTATTATAGCAAAATTATTATTTAATATTTTGCTAATGCTTATAATGAGTGCTATAAGTTTGGTATTGTTTTTTTCATTTTTGTCAAACCCTGTTGCAAATTCATTACAATTTTTAGGAATCGTTTTATTAGGTGGCACCAGTATAAGCCTTACTTTCTCTCTCATGAGCGCAATTGCAGCTAAAGCTCAACAAAATGCTGCACTCATTGCTATACTTGGCTTTCCTGTTATACTTCCACAATTGTTGTTGCTTATGAAACTAAGCAAAACAAGTTTTGGAGAAGTGTTTAAAGATGGGGCTGTGCTACAATTAGCTGCTTTAATTGTAGGGTTAGATGTGTTGGTAGTTGTGTTATCAGTTATTTTATTTCCATTTTTGTGGAAGGAGTAGTTATTGTTTATTGCTTCACCCTCTTCCAATCCCTATCAAACAACACTTTTAATTTGTTTTTAAAATCCACACTAAATATTTCAGCAGCATCTTTATCAAAACTAGCTGCTACATCATACATCACTGTTTCATCTTTTTCATCAAACAAATTATCTTTGTTATTATCTTTTTTTAAGGTTAAAATAATTTTATTACAAGAGTCTATGTAAGACCATCTTATAAAATGGTAATTTGAAGGAGAAATTTGTTTAAACCCATACCCTCTTTTGTCTGTAATAAACAAGTAAGTAGGGTCTTTATCATTTATCAGTTTATCCTTATTGTAATCGGTAGTTTTAATGGTATAAAAAATTGTTTGATCAAGTGCTTTTACTTTTTCATATCCTTCAACATTGTATTCATAACTTGAAATGAGCATTTTATTTTCACCTAATAAATGGTATTCGTTTGTTTTAGTATTTAAAAAAGCCATATTCCAATATTCATCATTAGGCATACTTTTATATGATCTGGATGTAAATCCACTTCTATCTTCATTTTCAGAAACACTTAAAGGAAAAAGCAAAACAGCCGAACTATCAATTTCTGTATAAGAATTCATTTGCACATTTAAGTTTATGGTAGGGTCATTTACTACCGCCACAGAATCAGTTGTTGTATTTGAGTCGTTTCCTTGTGGCAATGGTTGTTCTTTTACATTGCAAGAAAATAAAATTAAAAATAGGCAGCTAAATATTGTGTACTTCATAAAAAGTTTTTATTAAGAGCAATTTATGTTTCATATTCCATAAATACTTTTAGGTTTTGTTAAACATTTTGCACTAATAAAAGCCTCACATTTCTGTGAGGCTTTTATACATTTATCTTCTATCCCTTGGTGGGCCAAAAGTTCTTTTTCTTTCTCTTGGTGCAGATCCTACTTCTCTTGTGCCTCTGCTTTGTCCTTCATCACTTGGTCTTTTAAAACCACCATCAGCCTCGTTCATACGCACCGTACGATTGTTGTATCGCTTACCATCCAATGATTTTATCATTTGGCTTGCACTTGCACTATCACACTCTATCCAAGTGTTCATATCTCTTATATCTATTTTGCCTAGTGCTTCTTTGCTTAGATTACTTTCGTCTAATACAAATTGCAACATGCTTGCTTTGTAAAAACCATCTTTAGTACCAAGGTTCATAAACAATCTTGTGTAACCATTGTCTCTTCTATTAAAACTGCTACGCTCGCTTCTACTACCATCTCTATTGCTAGATGGGCGGTCGTTTCCACGGTCACGGTCCATTGGTCTTCTACCTGCATCTTTTGCATTTAAATCTTCCGCATTTTGGTAGTATTTTAAGAAATGGTCAAACTCCAATGCTGCTACTCTTTGCAACACTTCTTCTTTGGTTACGTTTTCAAATTTTTGCATAAGGTCTGGCAAGTAAGTTTCATAATCGCCATGGCTTATATCTGTTTGTATTAACTTATCCATAAAATGGAAAAATTGTTTTCTACAAACATCGCTTCCGCTTGGTATATCCATTTTATGAAATTGAGCATTTACCATTTTCTCTAAACTTTTTATTTTAAAAGTTTCTCTGCTATGGCAAATACTTAAGCAAATACCTGTTTTACCTGCACGGCCTGTACGCCCACTTCTATGGGTGTATACTTCCATATCATCTGGCAATTCGTAGTTTATAACATGCGTTATACCATCTACGTCAATACCTCTTGCAGCCACATCGGTAGCTATTAAAAGTTGCAATGCTTTTGTACGAAAACGAGCCATTACTCTATCTCTTTGCTGTTGGCTAAGGTCGCCATGCAAAGCTTCAATTTCATAACCAGCTTTGCTTAGTTTTTCACACACATCTTGTGCATCCATTTTAGTTCTTGTAAAAATAATACCATACATATCTGGGTTAAAATCTATCAATCGCTTTAAAGATTCAAAACGAGAATGTGCAGGTGCTACAAAAAATTGGTGATCAATATTTACATTACCACTGTTCTTTTTACCAACCGTAATTTCTTCTGGGTTGGTCATAAAGTTTTTAGAAATAGCCCTTACTTGCGCTGGCATAGTTGCAGAAAATAACCAAATACTCTCTCTATTTACAGTGTTCTTCAAAACGAAATCTATATCATCTCTAAAGCCCATGTTCAGCATTTCATCTGCCTCATCAAGTACTACATATTTTACTTTTTGTAAGTCTATTGCTTTTCTTTCAATCAAGTCAATTAATCTACCTGGTGTGGCTACTACTACTTGTACACCTCTTTTAAGATTGCGTATTTGCATTACAATAGAAGCACCGCCATACACGGCTTCTACGTTCATACCTTTAATGTGCTTTCTAAAATCACTAAGGTCATTTGTTATTTGCAAACACAATTCTCTCGTAGGGCAAATAATTAATGCTTGCGGGTATTTTTGTGCAGGATCTATTAAATGTAGCAATGGCAAACCAAATGCTGCAGTTTTTCCTGTACCTGTTTGTGCAAGCCCAACAAAATCTTTTGTACCAGCTATTAAAACTGGTATTGCTTGTTGTTGAATTGGAGTAGGCTCTGTAAAACCTAAATCCGTTACGGCCTGTACGATTTGTTCGTTTAGGCCCAATGCTTCAAATGCATTCATGGTGTTTTGTTTAAAAAAGTGAAGACCGTTTAGTACACTTTGTCAAACTGTGCTTGTCGAAATTGTATCGATGTTGTAAAGCTAAGTTTGTAGGAGCTATTGGGGAGTTGTACAAGGCTAAGCTTATTGATGCTTAACACTGAAATTCTACCGAAGCCACAATACTATATGGTCAAAAAAAATAATTTTTTGAAGTTCACATATTATGCTTCTTAGCTATTGTGGTGGAGGAGAAGTTGTGTTATCTCTTTTAGGTAAAATTTAGGACTATACCTGTTTTCAACAGCATCTGAGCATGTCATGTAATTCTCAGAAATTATAAAATCGGCGCAAAAGTAAGGGAAAAATAATTAATAGAGCTATAATTTTTTATTTACTAATTAATACGATGTTATAATTTGAAAAAGTGACTGGTGTTATTTATTGACTTTTGTCAAGCTTATAAAAAGCAGTGTTGTTTAATTTTACATATAACGCAACATATTATTTTTTTAAAATTGCAAAAATGAAAAAAATATTTATTTTACTAACGCTAATTTTTATATCACTACATAGTTTTTGCCAAATCGATAATGCAGATGTTTTAAAAAAGAAAATGCATTTGAGAAAGAGTAGGGTATACAAAATAATAGGGTATTCTTTTTTAGCAACTGGTTCAGCATTTTTTATAAAAGGCGATCAATTAGCCAAAGCGCAAAGAAGAGAATTTGGTAATAACTGTTTTCTTTGTTTAGATGGACTGGGCGATCAAATAGTTGGAGCAAGTTTTTTAATTTTAAGTATACCTCCTTTAATAATTGGTAGTAACCAAAGGTACAAGGCTAGGGCTATTAGTTTAAGTAATCAACAAACATCTATATTAAAACAAAGTAATTTTTTAACAATTGCCCAACCTTGTATTAAATTGACCTTTGGTTTTTGAGGTTAAATGATTTAATGAAAGCTTGGCAATAAATATTATATGGGTTTTAAAATAAATTTTTTTGAATGTATGCGATGTGATTTGTTTTCAAAATTTTACTAACTTAGTTCTTTCACAAAAATTTTTGCAATTGGTTAATTATATACATCACCCCTTGGGCCTATTTTTATAATATCTATACATAGTTCGTTTTCAAAAACATCGTATAGTATTCTATAATTCCCTACACGGTATTTATATTGTGCGGTATGATTGGTTAATAGTTCACCAATTGTTGGGGCTTCTTTTATTGCTTCTATAGCATTGTAAATACGTGCAGCTGTAGGCTTAGCTAATTTGGTAATGTATTTTAGTGCCTGTTTTTTTAGGGTTACATTATAAGCCATATTTAGTTTTTAAAACCAAATTTTTTGTTTAATATTTTTTTTGCTTCGTCCCACGGTATAGATGGGCCAGAGCGAGCCTTATCCATTTCTGCGGCATCTATTAAATCTTCCAATAATTTACCGTAGTATTTTGTACTTAGTGTTACGTGTGTTACTTTACCAGCGTTGTTTTTTATAGTTTTTATACCTGCTATTGCTGCCATAGTATTATGTTTTAGATAACAAATATACTATAATTTTTCTTTCATTTATCCATACTAGCATACCGCTATTAATTGCTTTCAAATTTTTTACTTACTTGGTTCTTTCAAAATACTTTGGAACGGTAATACAAACTGCCGCTATGTTGTAATTCTGTTTTTTGAAATAATTAACATCCCTACTCTGCAACTTTCCCCCTTACTTTGCGTCTAAAAATAAAACCCGATATGAAAAAAACAATACTTTTATTAGCCATTGCATTTACTGTACAGCAAACCATGGCACAAAGCATACTTGACAAAATAAAAAAAACTGTAAAAACAGATACAAGCAAAAACATACTTACGACTATAAAAAATGCTACCACAAAGACTGGGGCTGCTGGCACTGGCTTAAGCAATGGCGATATTGTAAGCGGCTTAAAAGAAGCATTACGAGTAGCCACCGATACTACCGCAAAAACATTAAGCACCGCAGGTGGTTATTTTAAAAACGAAGCTATAAAAATAATAATGCCTGCTGAGGCAGTAAAGGCGGAAAAAACACTACGAAGCGTTGGTGCAGGTGCATTGGTAGATAAAGCTATTTTATCTATGAATAGTGCAGCAGAAAATGCAGCATCAGAAGTTGCTCCCATTTTTCTTACTGCTATAAAGCAAATGACACTTACTGATGGGTTATCTATCTTAAGAGGTGGAGATAATGCGGCTACAAATTTTTTAAAGAAAGCTACTACCATTGCCTTGTTAGAAAAAATGAAACCAGTTATACAAGCATCTTTACAAAAAGTAAACGCAGAAAAAGCTTGGGCAGCTGTATTTTCAAAATACAATATGTTATCTGCGCAGAAGGTAAATACAGATTTAACGGGTTATGTTACACAGAAAGCATTGGATGGTATGTTTTACAACATTGCATTGCAAGAGCAAAAAATACGCAAAGACCCAGCAGCACAAGTAACTGATATATTAAAGAAGGTATTTGCTAAATAGATATAATATTTTTAGACCTTAGACACAAGAATATGATTTTTAGAGAAGCTACTATTACTGATATACCACAAATACAGATTGTAAGAAATGCTGTAAAAGAAAATACATTATCTAACCCTGCATTGGTAACTGATGAAGACTGTGTAGAATTTATGACAGTAAGAGGTAAAGGTTGGGTATGTGAAGTAGCACAACAAATTGTAGGGTTTGCGATTGCAGATTTGCAAGATGATAATATTTGGGCACTTTTTCTTTTACCAGAATATGAACACAAGGGCATAGGCCAACAACTTCAAAAACTTATGCTCAATTGGTATTTTGCACAAGGCAAAGAAAAAGTTTGGCTAGGTACAGCTTTCAACACCAGAGCAGAAAAATTTTACAGAAAATCTGGTTGGACAGAAAATGGAACCAACGGCACAAAGGAAATAAAATTTGAAATGACGAAATTAGATTGGGAAAAGCTAAGCGCATAAAACAATAAAGCCTTCAATTTCTTGAAGGCTTTAATCATAAATCTATAAATCAGAAATCTAAAATATCCTACACATCTGTAGCTTCACCATAAGCCACAGCCACAGCCTCTTTCAAGCCTTCACTCATGGTAGGGTGTGGGTGTATAGCATTTAATAATTCGTGGGCAGTGGTTTCAAGTTTACGAGCCACTACAGCTTCTGCTATCAATTCTGTAACACCATTTCCTATCATGTGGCATCCTAAAAACTCACCGTACTTAGCATCAAATATTACTTTTATAAAACCATCGGTATTGCCACCAGCAGTAGCTTTACCACTAGCTACAAATGGAAACTTTCCTACTTTTATTTCGTAGCCAGCTTCTTTGGCAGCCTTCTCAGTGTAGCCTACGCTAGAAATTTCTGGTGTGCAATATGTACAACCCGGTATATTATTGTAATCTATTGGAGTTATTTTATGTCCTGCAATATGTTCTGCTGCATTTATACCTTCCTTACCTGCCACATGAGCAAGTGCTTGCCCAGGCGTACAATCACCTATTGCATATAAGCTAGGTACATTTGTTTGCCCATTTACATCTACTGTAATTTTTCCTTTATCTGTAATTACTCCAAGTTCCTCTAGCCCTATATTTTCAATATTTGCTACTATACCCACTGCACTTATCAAAATATCTGCCTCCAATGTTACTTCGCCATTGGCAGTTTTTACCAATGCTTTTACACCTGCACCACTTGTATCTACAGATAGTACTTCACTACTGGTCATTACAGTAATACCTTGTTTTTTAAATTGCTTTTCAAGCTCTTTAGAAATATCTTCATCTTCCACCGGTACAAGGCGAGGCATAAATTCAACCATGGTTACTTTCGTATTCATGCTATTGTAAAAATACGCAAACTCACTACCAATAGCCCCACTACCACATACTATCATGCTAGTAGGCTGTGTAGGTAATACCATTGCTTTTCTATACTCTACAATTTTTACTCCATCTATAGGTAAAGTAGGCAATTGACGAGCACGAGCACCCGTTGCAATTATTATGTTACTTGCTTCCAATGTTTGCTTGCTTCCATCTTCTGCAGTTACTTCTAATTTATTTGCGGCAACTAATTTTCCATTGCCCATTATTACATCTATCTTATTCTTCTTCATTAAAAATGCAATGCCTTTACTCATCTTTTCTGCTACTCCTCTGCTACGTTTTATTACCGCATCAAACTCATGCATTGGGTTTTCTACTTTTATACCATAGTCTGCTGCATGTTTTGCATACTCATATACTTGTGCACTCTTAAGCAATGCTTTGGTAGGTATACAACCCCAGTTTAAGCAAATACCACCAAGGCTCTCACGCTCTACAATGGCTACTTTTTTGCCAAGTTGGCTTGCACGAATAGCCGCAGGGTATCCTCCTGGTCCACTTCCTAATACTATTACATCATACATCATAAAAATAAGTTTGTTGCTGTTATAAATAATTATACAAAGGTAAAAGTTAATACGGATAATTATATCATTGAAAATAGAGAATAAACATAATTTTTTAACAATACGCATCCTTAAAAAAAACTACATGTATTTTTAATCTTTTTTCATTGTATTTAAAATCTTATTGGTTTACTAAAAAAAAGTTCATATAAAAAATGGTCTTGCTATACAAGACCATTTTATAATATTTATTACAAATACCATTTCTTAAAAATGATACCCTATTCTAAAAGCAATATTATAGCCTAAAGTGTTTGCAATTGTTGTACCTACACCGTCAATAGTATTGTTGTTGTTATTGTCATTACCAAAAGCATAGCTTTTAGAATTTACTTTTCTAATACCTAACCCGAAACTATATTCTAAAGAAATATGATCGTATAAAGTTTGATATCCGTAATTAACCA
This sequence comes from Ferruginibacter sp., assembly GCA_043770525.1. GTDB lineage: Bacteria > Bacteroidota > Bacteroidia > Chitinophagales > Chitinophagaceae > Ferruginibacter. The sequence goes on along the minus strand of JAYVID010000288.1, from coordinate 15,415 downwards.
ATAAATTATTTATTTTATAGTATTCAATAAAAGTACCTCCATCTAATACAGGATTACTTGAATATGGCAACCCCTTTTTTATAGTGTTTATTGAATTAGAATATTTTGCACCATTATAACTAAGGCTAAAAAAAGCCCCCTCTAAACCCTCACTTTCCAAATAAACTTTCGGCTCAATTGAATATGAAAAACCCAATTTAGATTTTCTACTCAAATAATTGTTGTCAAGATCATCTATTTGATTAGAAATATTATCTACTTGACCATTACTCCACACAATTTTTTGGGCACCGTATACGCTTCCTGAGCCTGAACCATCATCTGAAGCCGCCCTTAATACATCTAATAAATAATTTTTACTTGTAATGCCTATACCTGCTTGTATAGAAAAAGTTTCATTAATACTACGCTCATAAAATACAGGGATATTGCCTCCTATAAATGCAAATGGTGCAATTTTTATTATATTTAACGTACTGGATGTCTTTTTTTTACTTTTAGAAGTTTTGATTTTATCACTTTTAAAATACACAGTTTCTTGAGCAAATACAGTTTTTGTAATAAATGTTAACAATGAAAGGAATAAAATACTTTTTCTCATAATTATAAATATTGTTTTTTATGTTTGCAATGTTACAATTAATTTTTTTACAAACACTTAACTAAACTAACTATGAGAAAATTCTTTAAATTAATATTTGTATCTATTGCTTTTCTACTAGCAAGTAGTATAACCTTTGCACAATCTTTTGATGTAAAATGGGGAGATAACACTAGATTAAACAAAACTTTCGATGATGCTGTAAGAGTTGATGGAGGAAAATCTATTGTGCTTCGAAAAGAATACAGTGGCGGTGGTATGTTCAGTAAAGTAAGGGTAAAAATTTTCTTTTTGTTGGTTAATGCTAATTCTGAGGAGCTATTAGAAAGAGAGTACGAAGCAGAAGAAAAAAACACGATCTACAAAGGTTTTGAAAAGTATGGCAATAATGTATTTTTTACTTACGAAGTGTACGACAAGGAATCAAAACTTACCACACTTTATGGAGAAAAAATAGATCCTAAAACACTAAAAACACTAGAAAAAGTAAATGTAGGATCTTTTGAGTCAGATAGTAAATCTGATCAAGCTGTTATAAGCCTTCAACTAAGCCAAGATTCGTCAAAAGTGCTTTTACTTGTGGAAGCACCCGAAAGAAAAAAAGAAAACAGAAAGTTTTTTGTTTCTGTTTTAAATACAGATTTAAAAAAGATATGGTCCAAAGAAGTAGAGCTTCCATACACACAAAAATTTATTTATTTAATGAGGTACAGCATATCTGATGATGGCAAAGTGTATGTAAGTGTAAAACATTACGACAAAGAAACATCTAAAGAAAGTGTTAAAGAAAATGGCAGTAAAGTACCATCTTATGTATACAAAATATTAATTTATGCTCAAAATGCTAAGGAAAAAGAAATAGTATTAAGCATGGGAGAAAATTTTGTAGATCAGTCTATTTTATCTTTTAATAAAAATAGCGGAATAGTAACTGTAGGTGGAACATATAGGCAAAAACTAAAAGGTAAAATTAATGGTGTGTTTTATGCTTTTTTGGATGCAAAAACAGATGTTATTTCTAGCCCTAAATTGGTGCCGTTTGATAGCGAAATAATTACTCAGATAGATAAAGATGGTTTTGCAAGCGACAAAGAAAAAGATCCAGGATTAGATAAATATTTTGAAATTGTACATGTAGCAAAACGACCAAATGGAAGTATAGATTTAATTTGTGAATATAGGTACTTCAGTGAAACGTATGTGACTCAACAAAGAGGGAGTTCAGGTACAGGTTTAAGTATAGGTTTTAGTACTGGTTATTGGCAGTATTCTTATCAATATGGAACTATTTTGAATACAAATATTGATAAAAACGGTAAAGCAATTTTTACTCGTGTTCCAAAAAATCAAAAGTTTACCATTAGGAACCAGAAATTTGATGCGTTTTTAAGTTTTTTTCCAATTATTTATAAAGATAATCTTGTTTTAATGTTTAACGATGATAAAGATAATGTGGATAGAGATTTATCAAAGAAACCTGATGATGTAATGAATTTTAAAAAATCTGTACTTGCAGCTGCTACTATAGATGCAAAAGGCAATTTGAGTAGGCAAGCAGTGTTTAGTAACGACGAAGAAGATTACATTTCCTTGCCAACAAGATTTACAAAAATTGATGACAATTCTATTATAATAGTTTCTGATTTATTTAAATTGTTTAAGAAAAGAACTCGATATGGTATTATGAAGATGAAATAAGAATATCTTTTATTACAAAAAATGGAGTCGTTCATATAAAATGAACGACTCCATTTTTAAACTATCTATTTTTATTGTTTTGTTATTTGCCCTCTTATTTCGCCCCCAGGAAAAGTGGCAGAATGAATGTTAATATAATATAAATTGGTCATCAAACTATCTTCTTGCCCTGCGCTAAGTGCTGGAGAAGTGTAGGCAACTGGTGATGAAAACGGAGCCGATGATAAGCCAAATAACACACCACCAGATACACCAGCTGCGCCTTTGTGTATATGCATATTAGTAGCTGTTAAACCTGAGTAGGTAAATGAAAGCGTAAGAATTTTACTTACTTTGTCAAAACTACCTGTCATAGCTCCTGTAGCAGTAGAGGCATTTGTAGGCACTTCGTTTGCTCCGTTTATAGTAGCCGCAAAGTTAACTGTAGTTACAACTGGTACTTCCTCAGTTTTTTTCTTACATGAAATAACAAAAAATACTGCTAATAATAATACAGAGATTGATTTAATTTTCATAATAATTTAAGTTTATAAATGATAGAATGATTGTTTAGTATTACCATTTTATATTAATGGATAAATAATAAACTATAAATCGAAAAAAAATATAAAATGGTTGCTATAAAAAAAATATTTTACTATTTTAATGGATTGTATCTTAAACCTATTTGTAAACTGCTAGAATAAAGTTTTACACTACCCTCTCCAACTCCATATAGTGGTATGCTGGTAGATGGTTCTAATTGCAGGTTTAATTGATTGGTTATTTTCTTTTCTAAACCCAAGGATACCATTGCATGTGAAAATAAATGTGTATTTCCTGTATAAGTATAACGCCTAGATATGGGCATATTGTTTCTTTTATAAAAATAATTATAATCCTCTTTTTTCATAATATAAGATGATGCGCCAGCAGTGGTATAAAGGGAGTATGATTTTCTTTGTAAAAAATGGTATTTAATAGAAAGTGGAATTTCGTAAATTAAACATTGTGCATCTACTTTTGTAATGTATACAGTACTTAAATAACTACCTACTTTGGGTGTATAGTCTCCTTGGCTACCGCTGTATTTTTTATTGCTTTTGTAAAAGCCAGTTTGCACACTTACTTTTTTTGATATTTCATATCCAAGCCCTAATCCATATTTTGCTACAACAGTACTTTTATTAAAATTAAATAAATTTACCGAACCATTATCTGCTCCAAATGATGATAAAATGTAAAGCCTTGAAAACGGGTTTTTCTTTTTACCTTCTTTATTTTTTTTGATAGATACTGTTTTAGAATCTTTGTTTAATTTAATTTCATCTTTTTCAGGTTCCTTTATAGTTTCATTTAATACAGCTGTTTTGTTAGTAGTATCTGTTGCAATAATTGTTTCAGTGTTGTTGGCAATAATATCTCCATTTCTAACATTCGTTTTAATTGTAGCTTTTACATTTTTACGCTTCCCATTATTGAAATCGGTGTTTTCAATATGCGTTCCAACCAAAGCCTGCTCTTTATCTACACTAGGTGGAGTGGTTATTTTTTTTATAGTAGCTAATATTGTTGACTTAAAAAACTGGTTTTCTTTTTTGCGAAAATCACTATCCAGTTTTTTTAATGGTTCTTTTTTTAAACTATCTTCTTTTATATAATTTTCATTAATTTCTATTACACTTTTTTGTGAAACTGCAAGCAAATTGTTTTTTATTTTTTTATCAATAACTCTTGTAGTTTCATTTTTTTGAGTGTCCGTTTTGTTGTTTGTTAAAGCATGAATACCTAATCCCATTATTAACAATATTGGTAAAAATATCAATAGCCAAAAAAGTGGTTTCTTTTTATCCTGTTTGTTTAGCAAAGCCTCCATTTTTCTCCACGATGTTTTATCAAAATCTACATGAGTATTTTGTACAGCTTCCCTTATTTTATTTTCAATATGTTCAAATTGCTTTTCGCTCATCATATAATTTTAAATTGTTTTTCTGTAGCATTTTTTGAATATTTAATCTAGCCTTGGCTAAATTAGATTTAGAAGTACCAATCGAAATATTTAAATATTTTGCTATTTCTTCATGCTTAAACCCATCAATAACGAAGAGGTTAAAAACAGTTCTATAGGATGGAGATAAATTTTGTACAAGTTTTATTATTTCTTTATATGCCATTGAATCTATTGCGGATTGGGCATTGTCTGCCAATACAAAATGAGTATTGTCAATTTCTTCTATAAATAATTTTTTTGCATTTTTTCTATAGTGGTCTATTGCAGTATAAACCATAATTTTTTTAAGCCATCCCATAAAAGATGCTTCTATATTTTCATGATTGGAGGTAAAGCTGATTATTGATTTGTAGATTTTTAAAAAGCCATCATTTACGATTTCTACTGCATCATTATTAGTGTAGCAATACCGCATACAAATACTCATAGCAAAACCATAGTAGCGTTTGTACAATGCTTCTTGACTTTCCCTTTTTGCTTTTACACAACCAGTAATGATATCTAACAAGTTTTGCCTGATAGGCAATGTGTTTTTTGTGAAAACAAATAAAAACGCCTATTCCTTTTATGGAATCGTATTATATTGAAATAAGGTTGCTTTGCATTTATAATAAGCTAAAGGTAAATTATTTCGTATATATTAAACCTTCACTATTAGATTAATAAAGGAGAGTGCTATATTTTTAGCTAAACTATTGATAAATAATAGCGTATTTGCTTAAATTTATAATGATAATTTTTTATAATATTTTTTTGCTCTATTTACAATATTTCCCTTACTTTTGCTGCCCCAAACAGTTCTTTTGAATACTACTTATGTAAAAATAAGTAATGGGAGTACTACCATAAGGTAGTACGTTATCACCAAAAAAAATAAAATATGGCTAAAGAAATTACTGGCTATGTAAAACTCCAATGTAAAGGAGGACAAGCCAACCCTGCACCGCCAATTGGGCCTGCATTGGGTTCTAAGGGTATCAACATCATGGAATTCTGTAAGCAATTCAATGCTCGTACCCAAGACAAACCTGGTAAAGTATTACCAGTTCTCATCACAGTTTATGGTGACAAATCTTTTGAGTTTATCATTAAAACTCCCCCAGCTCCAGTACAATTAATGGAAGCGGCTAAAATTACTAAAGGTTCTAAAGAGCCTAACCGTGTAAAAGTGGGTAAAGTAACTTGGGCACAAGTGGAAGAAATTGCTAAAGACAAAATGCCTGATCTTAATGCTTTTACGCTTAATAGCGCAATGAGCATGGTAGCAGGCACTGCTCGTAGCATGGGTCTTACTGTAGAAGGTAAAGCTCCTTGGGAAAACTAAAATTGTCACCTGTTCCGTTTTTCGGAATGCATTAAACTTTTTAAAAAATGATTACTAAAAAAAGAAAACTAGCAAATGCTAAGGTTGACGCTAACAAAGCTTACACCCTTAAAGAAGCATCTGCACTAGTAAAAGACTTAAATACAACAAAATTTGATAGCTCGGTAGATTTACACGTTCGTTTAGGTGTAGATCCGAAAAAAGCAGATCAAGCAATTCGTGGTACAGTATCGTTGCCACATGGTACTGGTAAAACTAAATCTGTATTGGTACTTTGTACGCCGGATAAAGAAGCAGAAGCTACAGCAGCTGGTGCAGACTTTGTAGGACTGGATGAATTTATTGCAAAAATTGAAGGTGGGTGGACAGATGTAGATGTAATTGTAGCTACACCATCAGTAATGCCTAAAATGGGTAAACTAGGTAAAGTACTTGGGCCACGTAACCTTATGCCAAATCCTAAAACAGGAACTGTAACAAACGATGTTGCAGGAGCTGTAAAAGATTTGAAAGGCGGTAAAATTGCTTTTAAAGTAGACAAAGCAGGTATCATACATGCATCTATTGGGCGTATAAGTTTTACAGCAGATAAATTAGCTGAAAACTCTATGGAGCTTATCAATGCATTATTGAAAATGAAACCAGCTACTTCAAAAGGTACTTACCTTAAAGGTGTAAACATGGCTCCTTCTATGGGCCCTGGTATTTTGGTTGATACTAAATCTGTTCAAAACTAATTATCGTTGTCCTCCTGAGCTTGTCGAAGGAAACAACAATAATTTCAAAAATAATTGAAATGACAAAACAACAAAAAAATGATGTGATAGAAGTGCTGAAAGGCAAGTTTAATCAATACAACAACTTCTATATTACAGATACAGAAAGCTTAACAGTAGCTCAAGTAAGTACTTTGCGTGCTCATTGCTTTGATAAGCAAGTAGAAATGAAAGTTGCAAAAAATACACTTATTAAAAAAGCATTAGAATCTATTGATGCTGAAAAATATGCAGGTGTATTTGATTCTTTGCATCAAGTAACAGCACTAATGTTTAGCGAAAATCCTAAAGAACCAGCTTTAATATTAGCAGGTTTCCGCAAGGCAAATGCTGGCGTAGAAAGACCAACTTTAAAAGCTGCTTTTATAAATGGCGATGTATTTGTTGGTGATAACCAATTGAAAGCACTAACTCAAATTAAAACTAAGAACGAACTTATTGGTGAAGTTATTGGTTTATTGCAAGCTCCTATTCAACGTGTATTGGGTGCATTGCAAAACAAAGATGCAGCCAAAGAAGTGGTTGTTGAAGCAGCACCAGTTGTTGAAGCAGCAGCACCAGAAGTTGAAGCAGCACCAGTTGCAGAAGTTGTAGCTCCAGTAGATGTAGCAGAAGCTCCAGTAGCTGAAGCACCTCCTACAGAAGCACCAGCGGATGAAACTCCAGCTGCTCCTGAGGCATAATTTGTATCCTATTAAGTTAGGAGTAACAAGTAACTATTTGCACATTTGCATAATTGCACATTTGCTTATTTTATAATTTTTTTTAATAACACATCCGCCGGAGTGAACAACAATGAAGGTGGAAAAAAAACAAACAACATGGCAGATATTAAAGTATTAGCTGAAAGCCTAGTAGGTTTAACAGTAAAAGAAGTACAAGAATTAGCAGAATTCTTAAAATCAGAGTATGGTATTGAACCAGCTGCAGCAGCAGTTGTAGTAAGTGCAGGCGAAGGTCCAGCAGCGGCAGCTGAGAAAACAGCTTTTGATGTTATCTTAAAAGCAGCAGGTGCAAACAAATTAGCGGTAGTAAAAATCGTTAAAGATCTTACAGGCTTAGGTTTGAAAGAAGCTAAAGATTTAGTTGATGGTGCTCCAAAACCAGTTAAAGAAGGTGTGGATAAAGCAACAGCTGAAGATTTAAAAACAAAATTAACTGAAGCTGGTGCTGAAGTTGAAATAGCTTAATTCTTTTAAAGAATAATCTTAAAAAATCCTGAAGTTTAAAACTTTGGGATTTTTTTTGCCATTTAAGTACTAATTTTTTATTAGCCCACTTTTAAAATAAATATAATACCAATCCTAGATTGGTTAGTTCTATTAAATTTTTGTAAATCCTTTTAAAATGAGAGTTAAAGATTTTTAACAATATCCATATAAAAATCTAATTCGTATAATGAAAAAAATATGAAGCAATTGTATTTAAAACCAGCTAATTAAGCAAGAATTTTGTAAAATTTTTGGCTAAATGTTATTATATAAAAATTCAGTTGTAATTTGCTATCTAATTAGGGTTTTTAAGATCCAAAAAAAATAATTTATCACCTATAAAACAATAAAAAAATGAGCGAAGAAATCGTAAAAGAAGAAGAAAGTTTTTTTGACAAACTAAAAGACAAAGCATCTGAACTTGCTGAAAAAGCAGGTGATGTATGGGAAGATGTAAAAGACAAAGCAGAAGATGCTTGGGAAGCTGCCAAAGACAAGGCTGAAGACTTAAAAGAAAAAGCAGAAGATAAGTTTGAAGAACTTACTGGCAAAGGAGATGATGATGCAGAAAAAACTGCAGAGGCACCTACTGATGAAGCGCCTAAAGCGTAATCAAAAAAAATAAAACAATGAGGCTGTCTCTAAATTACGAGACAGCCTTTTTTATACGGTAAGGTGTAGTAGAAATTTTTCGTTTAAGCAAACCAAAGTTCCATAATTTTTTTTGAGAACTCCTCGTAAGGTTCAAGACCGCTTTGCGCTTTTTGAATATGAATATTTCTTAGTATTAATAAATGGTGCTAGTATAAAAAAGCTTAAAAAAAATGCCCACAACTTCTTGCAGACATTTATTACAAAATTATTAAAACTATCTACGAAAACATTTCCCTCACTTTATCAAAAAAAGATTTGTTGTCTTTTTCTGGTGCAGGTATAAAGTTTTTTGAGTCGCTCATTTTTTCTAGCATATCTTTTTCATCATGGCTCACATGTTGGGGAGTCCATACATTTACTTGTATTAGCTGATCTCCTTTTTCATAACTATTTACATGAGGGAATCCCTTTCCTTTTAACCTAAATATTTTTCCGCTCTGTGTACCAGCTGGTACTTTTATTTTTGCACGACCATCAATTGTAGGCACTTCTACCTGTGTACCAAATACAGCATCCGGAAAAGAAATATGTAAATCAAATCCTACATTCAATCCATCCCTTGTAAGTTGTGGGTGCGTTTCTTCTTCTATTAATACAATTAAATCTCCTGCACTTCCGCCACGCTCCCCTGCATTACCTCTGCCTGTTACACTTAGTTGCATTCCTTCTTGCACACCTGCAGGTATATCTACTGTTACTGTTTCTTCTCCATATACAGTACCTTGTCCTTTACATGGGGCACATTTAGCCGTTATTGTACTTCCTTCTCCACTACAAGTAGGGCATGTTGTTACCGTTTGCATTTGCCCAAGAAAAGTATTTTGTACTCTTCGTACTTGCCCACTACCACCACAAGTACCACAGCTTTGCATGCTATTTTTATCCTTAGCACCGCTACCAGTGCAGGTATCACACTTTACATTCTTTTTTACTTTTATGGTTTTGGTTACTCCGTTTGCAATTTCTTCAAAGTTCAATTTCATTTTCACCCTTAGGTTGGTACCTCTTGTACCTCCTCCTGCACTTCTACCCCTTCCACCACCGCCAAAGAAACTACCAAAGCCACCACCTGCATCGCTACCACCACTTCCAAAAATATCTCCAAACTGGCTAAAGATATCTTCCATATTCATACCGCCACCACTAAAGCCACCACTGCTTCTTCCACCTGCAAATGCATTGTGCCCAAAACGATCGTATTGCGCTTTTTTATCTGAGTCGTTTAATACTTCATAAGCTTCTGCCGCTTCTTTAAATTTATCTTCGGCAGCTTTATCGCCAGGGTTTCTATCTGGGTGAAATTGCATGGCCGTTTTTCGGTACGCCTTTTTTATCTCATCAGCAGAAGCTCCTTTTTGTACACCCAGTATTTCGTAGTAATCTCTTTTCATAAATTTTTTAATGTGCAATTTTGCAAATAAGCAAATATGCAAAATTTAAACTATTGCGGACATTTGCAAATTGGCACATTTTCCTATTTGCATATTTGTTTTTTATTTCCCTACCACCACTTTTGCAAACCGAATCAGTTTTTCATTCATGTAATATCCTTTTTGTACTTCGTCTATTACTTTTCCTGCTTTCTCCTCTCCTGCTTCTATTTCTGTAATGGCTTCATGTTTTTCTACATCAAAGTCTGTATCTATACTTTGCATAGGTACTATTCCTTTTTGCAGCAATGTACTACGTAGTTTATTAAAAACTAATTGTACTCCTTCTTTTACTTGTGCTATATCTTCACTACCTGTAATTTGCTTTTCAGCTCTGTCCATATCATCTGCTACTTCTAGCAATGCTATGGCCATATCTTTTCCGGCAGTTTGTATAAGATCCATACGCTCTTTAGCAGTGCGGCGTTTAAAGTTATCAAACTCTGCAAACAAACGAAGGTATTTATCTTTTTGCTCTTGTACTTCTGATAATAATTTTTGATGTTCGTCCTCTACTTCTTCTGGTGGGTTGCTCAGGTGTGTATTTCCAGGCACATCGGAGTCTGAGTTTATGTCCATTTGCTGTTCTTCTGGTATTTGTTCTTCTGGTGATATTGTAGTGTTGTTATCCTGCATGACTTTGTACTGTTTTTTTAATGTGTGCAAAGGTACGATAGTCAAACATTTTGCCAATGCTTGTTTTTAGCCAAATTGACAGCTAAAAATAAATTATCAATAAATAAAAATGAGGAAAATAATAAATTAATTAACAACAAGTATTTTACCAGATTCAATTACAGTACCACTTCTATCAATTAATTGATAAATGTAGATTCCACGGTAAAAACGTTGAGCTTTTAAATCTATAGTAAAGAAAGGAGGTAAACTTTTTGCTTCATACATACGTTTACCAATAGTATTAAGAATTTGTATTGAATATGACCTGCTATTCCCTTTTTGAAACTTAAAGTTTATAATAACATTGGCAGGATTTGGATACGTATTTACATACTTTATTTTGGCAGATCCGTTATCTTGATCTACTAATATCTGGGCATAAGAAATTGTGCTTACACAAAAAATAAAGGATAGTATAAATAAAAAAATTTTCAATACTGTAAAAGTAACAAATAGAATCTAATAAATTGCTTATAAAAACATAAAATTGAACTAGATTAAATTTAGCAAAATCTAGTCCAATTTTACATTCAACGTAAAAATGATGAGTTTATTTCGTTTTGGCTTGCATTTTAAGCTAGACTAGCCAATTTTTCATTAATTGCTTCAAAATTTGGTACATCACCAGCACTAGCTAATACTTCTGCATATTGCACAACCCCACTTTTGTCTATTATAAAAGCAGATCTTTTACTTACACCTTTCATTTTCATATCAGTAAAAGCTTCGTAAATGCAATCATAAGCAGTAGAAACCTCTTTGTTAAAATCACTTAACAAAGGGAAATTGTAACCTTGCTCTTCTTTAAATTTTGCTAAAGTAAATACAGAATCTACTGAAATACCTACTACCTCTGCATTTGCATTTGTGTATCGAGCAATATCATCTCTTACACCACAAAGTTCTTTTGTGCAAACCCCTGTAAAAGCCATTGGAAAAAATAACAACAATACATTTTTATTGCCAGCATAATCGCTCAATTTTACTGGTTTCATTGTAGAATCAAAAAGAGAAAAATCTGGTGCTGCAGTAGCTACATTTATTGACATAATATAATTTTTTTAGACCACAAAGATAAAACATTACATCCCTCTGGAATATTATTTTTGCGTTTCTATTTTCAATAAAATAAGAAACCCCACTTTTCAGCAGGGTTCTTGATCCAAACAATCCATAAAACAAATCGTTCAATAATATTTTAAAACTTAGGACATCTAGTAGCATCGGTACTACTATTATTTCTGTCTAAAAACTTTTGATAAGTAAGCGATATTTCAAACCCACCTCTTCCAGTACTTGCTCTTTTTAAATTAGATATATTTATATCGTAACTAACTGCAATAGCAATAGGCTTTGTTTCTATTTTAGCTACTGGTATAATGGCATCTTTTAAACGCATATAAACCCCGCCATGTATTAGTTTTTGGGGATTCTCTGGGTCGTCAAGTTTCAATGAATACATTAAGCCCCCAATAACTTCTTGTGTAGATGATTGTTTAGAATAATCTGCCTCAAATGTTATGTATGAATAGTCGTTTGTACTCATTCTTATTCCTGCACTAGCTACCCATTTTGCTTTCAACTCTGTATTTATATCAGTATAAAAAGAAATATTTTTAGGTTTATTAAAATGATGGTAAGCAATACCTACATACATATTATCATCTTCTTGTTCTCCTATTTGTGAGTTGTAACTTAAGCCTACTGTACCATCAAAAAAACCATACGAAGGCTTGGCAAAATTTTCTCCAGTTGATAAACTAGAATTGTAGTTTGTACCATTATATTGGCTGTTGGTAGTTATTTTGTTTCTATTTATGCTTCTTTGAACCAAGCCTCCCATTAAAGACATAGATAGGTATCTATTCCTTTCTGCACTCAAAGATTTGTGATAATTAATAGCTGGCAAAATATGAGTAGATGTAAGCTCTACAGTACCAGATCTATCGTACAAAAGTTGACCTCCAATTGTAAGGAAATCACTTGTTTCTCCTATGGGTAATTTATATTCAAGATTTGCAGATCCAGTACGATATGCGTCTGTAATACTATTCCATTGAGACCTGTAAACAGATTGAACTCGAATATCTCCTGCAAAAAGACCTGCTAAAGCTGGGTTTCTTAACAAAGGAGTTTCAAAAATTTGAGAGAAATGAATATCCTGCGCATTACCTATTGCACTGCTAAATAATAGCATTACGATAAGATAATATTTATGCAAAGTGTATTTCATTTTAAAAATCAGATTTAATATTTTTTAGAAAACGTAAAACTTTCTGTTTTGTTATACATTTACTAATTTATTTATATTTATTTTATTAATGCAACATTTCCTTTATAAGTCAATATTGAATTATTTTCGCATTGAATGTCCATAATGTAAACATATACATCTGGCATTAGTTTTTGACCTTTAAATGTACCATCCCATCCATCACTTTCATTGTTTGCTTTAAAGTTATAACGTTCAAAAACTTGTTCGCCCCAACGATTAAATATTTTTATATTTTTTATACGAAACAACCCAGTTCCCCTAGGATAAAAAACTTCATTGTTACCATCTCCATTTGGAGAAAAAGTGTTTGGAATAAATACATTTGCTCCATCACAGATTACAAAAACATTTACCAACGCTTCCGCTGTACATCCGCCAGCATTAGATACAGTTACTTTGTATTGTTGATCTACATTTGGCTTTACCGTTACAGAAGGGAAACTGGTACTTACAATTCCTGTTGGAGGTGTCCATATTGCCGTTGTTACATCTGAAGAAACTGATGCAGTTACAGTTATAGACTGTCCAATATTTATAGTTCTATCTCCACTTGTAGAAACAGTAGGAATTGGGAATACTTTTACAAAATAATAGGCAGTATCACTAAAACAATTTTTTCCATCTTTTCCTATTACCATGTAATTTGTTGTTACACTTGGAGTAGCAGTTACAACTGGCCCTGTAACTTTATTCAATCCTATGGAAGGGCTCCAATCATAAGTAAGTGCTCCAGATGCGGTAAGTATTTTTGATTTACCTATACACAATTGTCCATTATTACCATCAGGCATGTTAAATGGATATTGTACTGAAACTTTTACAGTATCTGTATTTACACAGCCTAGAGTAGAGGTTCCTGATACTACGTAATTTTTTACTGAGTCTGGATTAGCTATTGGGTTTGGACAATTTGTACAACTTAAACCAATTGAAGGTGACCAAATATAAGAAACTCCTCCAGTTGCAGTTAAAGTTTGACCAGTACCTTTACAGATAAGTAAATCTGCTCCAGCATCAACAATTGGTTTTGGGTAAATTTCTAAACTTGTAAAAGCGGTGTCTTTACAACCACTGCTATTGCTGGCTAGTAAAGTACCAGCATAAATACCTGCATTAGGAAAAGAAATATTGTTCAAATTAAGCCCATTTGCTCTTATTGTGTCTATTGCTCCATTATTAAAAACCCATTGCCAGTTTATGCTAGATGTATCTGCATTTAATAAAATACCATTGAAAGACATTAAAGCAGGTACACATTTGTTAATAGGTTGTGCTATGCTTATCTCTGGTGTTTTTACAACTTTAATTGGTACAGGTGCTGCAAATTGATTTACACAACCAGATTGAGTTGTTACTGTAAGACTAGGAGTATATATACCAGTACCAGTATAAACATGTGAAGGAGAAACTTCAGGAGAAGTTATTGGTCCATCTCCAAAATTCCATTCATACCCAGTAATAAGTTCATTACTAATTGATGTGTTTGAAAAATTAACTACCCCACTATTACACCTTAATAAAGTATCTGCAACAAATGAAGCTGCAACGCCTCTTACTTTTATTGTATCTGTACCTGTAATAGCAACAGTACATCCTGATGCATCAGTAAGAATCATTTTTGGTATATACATACCTGGTACAGTATAGGTATGGCTAGCTGTTAAATTTGTTGTAGGTGCACTCAAGAAACCATCATTGTAGTCGTTTACTATACTAACAATATCTGGAGTTGAGGCTATAAAATTTACTAATAATGGATTACATCCATTTTTAGGATTATAATCAAATGTTCCAATTGGCCCTCTTATAGTAATTGTTTCAGTTTTTATAGAAGTACAACCTCCTGCTCCTGTAACCCTTAACTTTACGGTAAAAACACCTGGGGTATTAAAGGTAAATGAAGGAGTAGGGTTAGTTATAGGAATATAAAATCCACTACCAAAATCCCATTCATACAAATTTGCATTGATAGAAGTATTTGTAAACAAGCCTACCAAAGGTGGGCAAGTTGTAATTGTTTGGTTTACCGTAAAATTTGCAACGGGTGTAAGTATTCGTACATAAGCAATTTTTGTTTCTACATCTGTACAACCATAAATATCTGTTACCGTTAGTTTTACTGTATAAATGCCATCTTGTACATAAAAGTGAGTTGGATTGGCTAATTGACTTGTAGTATTGTCACCAAACTCCCATAAATAAGTAAGACCAGGTCCCACAGATGTACTTGTAAATACTATAGGAGCATTAGGGCAAGATGGCGTATTTGGAGTTAAAAAATCTGCTACGGGTTGTGATATTGTTAATAAATTAGGTCTTGTTAAAGTGGAAGTACAACCATAACTATCTTTTACTGTTAATGTAACAGCAAACAAACCTGAATTAGGATATGCATGCGTAAATGGTGGTGCTGTATATGTTTGTGGTGTACCTTCTCCATAATTCCATATCCATTCGGTAATTGGATGTGTACCATCAGTGATAGACAAATCATTAAAAGTAATATTAGATAACAAACAAGACCCAGGTACAGAGGGAGCAAAATTTGCTTTAGGCCCAAAAATACTCACTAAGCTATTTCTTGTTAAACTATCCTTACATCCATTTACATCAGTAATAACAAGTTTTACATTAAAACTACTTGCAGAGTCATATTGATGTGTAATTGGATTACCAGTACCTACTCCCCCATCTCCAAAAGTCCATGCATAATTAGTAATATAATTTGGAGTAAAAGGAGAAGTAGCAGTAAAAGTAGTACTAGCTCCTTTACACATC
>JAYVID010000287.1:0-4764 GCA_043770525.1 Ferruginibacter sp. | reverse complement strand
CAAAGTAAAAACGCAAACCATCTAATTGAAGTGTTTTAGTGTCAATACCAAGCCATATTTCGTTTGCCGAAATATTACTATTATTTTCTGAAAAAGTTGCTTTCGCATTTTTATCAGTTTTGTCTAAAAGCTCAATTTTATTATCGAGCGCTTTGTATTTAATGGTGGCTTTATGCAATTTATATTTATCTAAAGGCGAAAAATAAATATCCTCTGTTTTTAAAACTTCATTTTCTTTGGTAGAAACTATTTTTTTTGTGCTGTAAAATTGGTCTTCTAGGTTGGTAAAGCTAATTTGTTCAGCAGGCATTGCATAAGCTATAGCATGTGCAGGTAGTGCACCTGTAAGAGCTTCTGGCGAAAGTAATTGAACCAATCTTTCTAGCACTCTAGCCCTGCTGCTTTCTATTTCACTATTTATTTTTTCTAATTCTGTAGAGCATGCACCCATTAGTAAGCCTACCAAAGGATCAAAACTTGCTTCGGTATCGGTTTCAGGTAAGCCCCAAAACTTCGTTGCCGATAGCATCATTCTCTCTTTTATTTGCTGTTTGCTGTTAATCATTTATTAGGGTTGTAGGGTTATTTACAAATTAGTCATAAGAAAAAGGGCCAGTAAAAAATCTATCATTATATTGTATTCGCTCACTTGTAGCTACAAGCAATGCAGTTATATTTATATCAAGTAATTTTTTTACGTGTTTTCCAGTAAGTTTTGTTTGTTGTTCTTCTTGCTTTATAAGTATTTCCACTTTTACATTTTGTATCCGTGTTTCATACTTGTTTATGGCTTTTAGCAAAGACTGTTTTATTTGTTCTCTTATTTTGTTATTAGAAGTAAGGTTGTCAAAATCATTTTCCCATATCGAACAACCATAGTTCATATCATTACTCATTTCACCAAAAGTGGTAGTTAATATTAAATGAATATGATTGTTCACAGACTGTTGTAACGTACAACGATGCAGGTCTTGCTTTTGCAAAACCATGTCTAAACTAAGTGGTAGGTTGTAAAATGCTGGGTTCACGACAAGTAAAATAAAATGTGGGAAATAGAGAACTGGTAATTGCGTGAAAAACAGTTTCAAAAGTCTTGTCGTGAAATTGGTTATTCAATAATCGCTGTTTATCCAGTTCTCCAGATTCAGTAACAATTATTAAGCCAAATTTTTTAAAATGTAAAAAACTTCTATTTTATAATATGCATTAACTTGTTTTTACTCATGCTTATTTTCATTTTTTTTTAATTCTTTGCCTTTTTTTAAATTACTAAGTCATATTAGCAATACAAACCATAAAATCTCTAATAAGACAGCATAAAACTTGCTAAAAACTACATTTCCTAGTGAAAACAAAATTTGTACCTTTGCACCTGCAAAAATTATGAAGACAAAAACCCTCAAAAAAGACAGAGTAAATATTATTACACTTGGCTGTAGTAAAAACATGGTGGATAGCGAAGTGCTTAGTGGGCAGTTGCTTGCCAATGATATTGAAACAGTGCACGAAAATGAAAAGCTAGACCATAATATTGTAATCATAAATACTTGCGGTTTTATAGATAAGGCAAAAGAAGAAAGCATCAATACCATTTTAGATAATGTGGCGCTAAAGAAAAAAGGAAAACTCGATAAAGTGTATGTGACGGGTTGCCTAAGCGAGCGATACAAAAATAATTTGGAGCAAGAAATACCAGAAGTAGATGCATATTTTGGCACAATGGAATTACCACAGATTCTCAAAAAATTTGAAGCAGATTACAAAGGTGAATTGATTGGTGAGCGAATGTTGGCAACGCCATCGCATTATGCGTATGTGAAGATAAGCGAGGGTTGCAATCGTATTTGTTCGTTTTGCGCCATACCGCTTATGCGTGGCAAGCATGTGAGCCGCTCGGTAGAAAGTATTGTAGAAGAAGTAAAACAATTGGTAAAGCGTGGTGTAAAAGAAGTAATGCTCATTGCACAAGAACTCACCTATTACGGTTTAGATATTTATAAAAAAAGAGAACTACCTCGCTTGCTAAATGAGCTCGCAGTTATACCAGGTTTGGAATGGATACGTTTGCATTATGCATACCCATCAAAATTTCCGATGGAGATTTTAGATGCCATGAATGCACACAAAAATATTTGCAAATATTTGGATATGCCATTGCAACATGCCGCCGATAATATGCTCGATGCCATGAAACGAAATATTACTCGGGTAGAAATGGAAGAACTCGTAGAAGCCATAAGGGCAAAGGTTCCGGGCATTTGTTTGCGTACAACCTTAATAGCAGGTTTCCCTGGCGAAACGAGAGATGATGTAGAAGAACTAAAAGCGTTTTTACAAAAAATGAGGTTTGATAGAGTGGGGGTGTTTACATACTCTCACGAAGATGATACCACTGCACATTTGCTAGAAGATAATATTTCGGCAGAAGAGAAAGAAGAGCGTGCACAAGAAATAATGGATTGCCAACAAGAAATTTCTTTAGAAAAAAATGAAGAAAAAATCGGTAAAACTTTTAAAGTAATGGTGGACAGAAAGGAGAGTGGCAGATACCTTGGCCGTACAGAATTTGATAGTGTGGAAGTGGATAATGAAGTAATCATAAACACAACAAAGAAATTGGTAGTAGGGGAGTTTGTGATGGTGAAAATAACGAAGGCGTATGATTATGATTTGGAGGGAGACTTGGCCCCCTAAATCCCCCGTAGGGGGACTTTGGTCTCTGATACTTTGAAGAAACTTTAAAGTATTGGAGAGTGGCTCCTCTCCTTTGGAGAACCTGTCCCGACTTTTCGGGAGGCGGGGGTGAGGTTTTATTTTTCGGACAAAAATTCTTTTTGTCCGAGCAAAAACACAGCTATGGGCAACATCGTTGTGTCACTCACTTCAACGGCATACCATTGCTGAACATTTTAGACCATGGTAGATTGGCGAGGAGACCGAAACGAAGATTGTAGCGGATGGTTCGTGGGACACGAACCTTGGCGGGGACAAGGGTTTGATAAAGTTTAACCATGAAGTGGTTTCCTTTTAATAACCATGGATAAAATCCATGGTTATTAAATCTCAGGGTTAAACTAACCCCGAAGGGGTTTCCCAATAAAGAAATGAAATTAATAGATTTTGCTTTGCTTAATAAAAGAGAATTGAAAATTTGTTTTATGTAGCAATTTAAAAGTTTTGAACTCTTAATAAAGTTTTTAAGAAATATTTAATAATAAAAAATGAAAGCTTTAATAGTTGTAAAAGCAAATAAAGCAAATCGATTAATCAAAGAAATAAAAGAAGCTGTTGCTAATCTTTCCTTAGTAAAGAAAGGAGAACTAAAATTGAAAACAGCTAGAGAATTATATAATGAGTTATAGATTTTACTTAGTTGTTAAAAAATTTGAATTATATGTTTACAACTCATAAAATTTCTTACCGCCAAACAAACGCTTTTTCCAAATTGGTATTGGATTATGTAGATGCTGCGCCTGTCTTAGATAATTTTTACAATTACAAGCCTAATATTGAAGGCATTAAAAAAGCTGTTGCAGATAGAAAAAACTTTCCTGTAAATAGAAAATTATTGGTAGATACTTTGAGCAACCAATATGCAAGTTTATCAATATCGGATAAGCTGAAAGCCAATATTGCATTGCTTTCTAGCGAAAATACATTTACAGTTTGCACGGCACACCAACCCAATATTTTTACAGGGCATTTGTATTTTATTTACAAAATATTGCATGCCATAAAACTCTGCGATGAACTAAAAGCTGCTATGCCTGAAAATAATTTCGTACCTGTGTACTACATGGGCAGCGAAGATGCAGACCTAGAAGAGTTGGGCGAAGTGCACATAAAAGGACATAAATACAAATGGCAAACAGTACAAACAGGGGCTGTAGGCAGAATGATAATTGATAAAAATTTTATACAAATAATAGATGGTATTTCAGGGCAATTGGCGGTAGAAAAAAATGGTAGTGCTATACTAGATATTGTAAGAGAAATATACAAAGAAGGTTTAACAATTGAGCAAGCCACTTTTCAATTTGTACATTATTTGTTTAACGAATATGGGTTGGTAGTTTTATTGCCCGATGATAAAAATTTAAAAGCAGCATTTGCCCCAATCATTACAAAAGAATTAGAAGAACAATTTTCTGAAAAAGCTGTAGCGCAAACAGTAACTGCGTTTCCTCATGAATATAAAGTTCAAGCAAGTGGCAGGGCTATAAATTTATTTTACTTAAAAGATAATAAGAGAGAAAGAATAGAAGCAGATAAAAATGGTTTTGCTATTGCTAATACAGATATAAAATTTACCAAAGAGAATTTGTTTTTAGAGTTACTTCACAATGCGGAAAGGTTTAGCCCTAATGTAATATTGCGTCCAGTGTTTCAAGAAATGATATTGCCCAATGTTGCTTTTATTGGTGGTGGTGGTGAAATAGCGTATTGGCTAGAATTGAAAAATGTATTTGATGCTGTAGGTATATTTTTTCCAGCATTGGTTTTAAGAAATTCATTTACTATAATGAACAAGCAAGTAGCTGAAAAAATGCAGCATTTGGGCTTACACTACGAAGATACATTTAAGCAAGAGCGACAACTCATTGATGAAATGGTGAAGAAAGAATCTGAACTTACGCTAGATTTGAAAGCCGAGAAAGAAGCGTTTAAAGCGGTGTATGAAAACATAAAAACCGCAGCAGGCAATATTGATAGTACACTTAACTGTCATGTACATGCCTTGCGCACACAGGCTTTAAACAAGTT
>JAYVID010000286.1:0-17790 GCA_043770525.1 Ferruginibacter sp. | reverse complement strand
TAAAAGTAAACGGGCTTTGTATTTTTATGAGCATATAAATACAAAAAATAGATCGTTACAAGAAGTAGAAGCCATATTTAGAAAAGTAGATTTGATGTGTAATGCCATTAATGAAAAAACAGGCAATAATATTTGTGCAGAAGAAATGTATGGCATGGTAATTTATATGCTAAACGATAGCATGTTGCATTATGAAAAAATAGAAATACAACAATTGTACAATGATTTGGAGTTGTTGTTTTTTGAATATGCACCAGTACTATTTGATGAAAGTACATTGCCTACCTTAGAAAAAATTACAGCAAAGCAAACCGCCAATATTTCCAGTAACACTGCATTTATAAAAGGAAGCACTTTAAGAAAGCTATTGCAAAAACTTGATATTGCTCATTTTTTTTCTTTCCAGCTGTACTCGGATGAAGTAGGTTTTTCAAAACCCAATGCCGCTTTTTTTTACTTAATGCTGGAGCAAGCTACCGTATTGCATAAAGGCATAACTGTAAATGAAATTTTGCATATTGGCGATAATGCAATTGCAGATATTGCTGGTGCAAAATTATTGGGCATAAATACTTTCCAAATAAATACCAACGATAAAATAATTGCTAATATATTTGATTAATGCAACAACATTTTTCCTTACATAAAATTTACGAAGAAGAAAGCTTTTCTTTTAGTGCTGCCGATTACAGCAAATTTAATTTTGGGGATGGGGGAATTTCTGCAACTTTTGGAACGGATTTAGCAAAAGGTTTTATAAAAGAAATTTTATGCAAAGAAAAACCTACAAAGCAAATTGTAGTAATATCAAGCCCATATTCATTTATACCTACAGCTACATTTGCAATGAAAAACTATTTTGTTTTTGAACTAAACAAATGGCTAGCCAATGAAAATTTACCAGTAGTACAAGAAACAAAAATACACCGAACCATTACTTATAAAGAAGATTATGGGGAGCTTGATGCAGCCGAAAGAATAAAATTAATAGGCAATGATGGTTTTCATATAGATAAAATATTTTTAGAAGGCAAGCTTTTAATTTTTTTAGACGATATAAAAATTACAGGTGGGCATGAGCGTATGATAAATAAAATGATAGAGGCTTACGGCATTAAAAATGAATGTTGGTTTCTTTATTTTGCTGAACTTTTAAATAAAGATATACATCCGAGAATAGAAAATTATCTGAATTATTTTTCTGTAAAATCCATTTTTGATTTGCCCCTAATCATCAATAAAAGCGACTTTTTTATCAATACCAGACTGGTAAAATACATACTCAATAGCGATTCTGCCGACTTTAAAAAGTTTTTGCTAAAAGTTGATATTAATTTTATAAATTTATTGTACAATATGGCGTTGGGAAATGGGTATCATACGATTGATGCGTATAAGGGGAATTTGGAAATTTTGGTATTGGAAAATAACTTAAGATAAAATGACTTCTTTTTTTAATAAAATTGTAGATGTTTTAACTAAATTGAAGATACCATATATGTTATCTGGCAGTGTTGCTTTGGGTATTCATATTATCCCTAGAGCAACCAGAGATTTTGATTTTGTAGTTTATATGCATTACAAAGATGTCTTAAACTTCGTTGAAGAGTTTAAAGGATATTATTGTGATTCGGATTCGATTAAGGAAGCTATTAAGCACAATAGCATGTTTAACATCATTGATAATGAGTCTGAATTTAAAGCAGATTTTATTTTGATGAAAGAAGATGATTATAACATTGATGCATTTAATAGGAGAGAAGTAATTGAATTTTATGGAAAAACTTTTTTTCTAGTAACTATAGAGGATTTGCTTATTTCAAAGTTGAAATGGATACAAGAATATCAATCTGCATTACAAATGGAGGATATTAGAAAATTAAGTTTGGTAGATTCTATCGATTGGATTTATTGTAACAAATGGATTAAAAAATTAAAGTTGAATACATTCGATTTATTTTAAAATGACAGATACACCGCAACACATATACGATTTGCAATTAAAAGGTTGGTTACAAAAAACACCTGCGGAAAGATTGCTACAATTGATGAAAGATAATGAGGCACTTTATCTTTTTTGGAAACATGCAAAAAAATCAGATGCTAAAGTTGAAAAAGTAATCATTAAAAAAAATAATAAATAAAAATTATAACAACTAAAAAAACATAACATGGCAATTAACTTACAAAAAGGGCAAAGAGAATCCATCAATGCTCCAAAATTTACCATTGGCTTAGGTTGGGATACCAACAGTTCTAGCACTGGCACAGGCTTTGATTTAGATGCTTCTGTATTTGTATTAGGAGAAAATAAAAAAGTATTATCCGATAGTCATTTTGTATTTTATAATAATTTAAAAACACCCGATGGTGCAGTGGAGCATACCGGCGATAACCTCACAGGCGATGGTGATGGTGATGATGAACAAATAAATGTAGATCTTTCAAAGATTGATGCAAACGCATCAGAAATTTGTGTAGTGGTTACCATACATGATGCAGAAAACAGAAAGCAAAATTTTGGACAAGTGCGTAATTCATTTGTTAGAATATTTGATGGCAGTAATACAGAAATATTAAAATACGAATTAGAAGAAGATTTTTCTATAGAAACTGCAGTAGAGTTTGGTAGAATTTATAAGAAAGGAACAGAGTGGAAATTTGAAGCAGTAGGCATGGGAATGAAAGGTGGCTTAGAAGATTTTTTAACAAAATACAATTAATCATTCATCACTAAATAAAACGTTTATCAATGGCAATTAATTTAACCAAAGGTCAAAAAATAGATCTTAGAAAAGAAAATGGATCATCTCTTACAAGTTTTTGTGTAGGTGTAAACTGGGGCGCTATAGAAAAGAAAACTTTGTTTGGGCTTTCAAAAAACATTACGAATATTGATTTAGATCTTAGTTGTGTTTTAAT
Organism: Ferruginibacter sp.; assembly: GCA_043770525.1. GTDB lineage: Bacteria > Bacteroidota > Bacteroidia > Chitinophagales > Chitinophagaceae > Ferruginibacter. Next base: position 14,868 of record JAYVID010000286.1, on the reverse strand, counting down.
AGATACAAACAATAATTTGTGTGATCATTTGTACTCGCCATTATATAGAGTAGATGTGTTACAACAATTTGGTTTGCCTAAGGGGAAATTAATTTCTCAAGATACTGCACTAAAGCACACTGGCGACGACTTAGAAGGAGATAAAGGCGGAGATGATGGATTGGATAATGAAATTATTACCGTTGATTTATCAAGAATTGATCCAAAAGTTGCTCAAATATTTTTCTTTTTAAACAATGCTGGTAGAGAAGATTTTTCTCAAATACCTTATGCAAAAATACGCATGTATGAAGGTACACCTACAAGAGTAGCATCTGTATTTGCTGAGTACAATGTATCTGCAGAGGCACAATATGTAGGCAAGCAATCTATCATTATGGGTAAGTTGTACAAGCGTAACGATGAGTGGAAATTTAGTGCAATTGGAGATCCTACAGAAGATACTTTCTTAGGCCAAACGATACAAAGAATTGTAAAATCTTATCTTTAAAAATTATAAATGAATATTAAAAATACAGAAGGGCTTAGTCCACAAGAAGTAAGAACATTAGTAAGCCAAGGTGGAAAATTTGTCATTTATAAATATTGTATTTCTATAATTGTAATGACATTTAATAACCCTACGAATATTTATTTTATAAAGCCAAACCATAGCAGGATTACACCTGCTATTGGTTTTTTAATTACCAATTTATTATTAGGTTGGTGGGGTATACCTTGGGGCCCTATTTATACATTAGGAAATGTAGGTACAATTTTAGGTGGCGGTAAAGATGTAACCAATGAAGTAATGGCACAAATAAACCAAAGTGATCCCAACTATGGTACAGGTACAAATTATAATATACCAGGTCAAAACAATGCTAACAATAATGCAAGCAATTCAAATGCAGCACCTACTTACAATGTACCAGGCCAAGGAAATAATAATACAAACAACAATGCAGCACCTACATACAATGTGCCAAGATAATTTTTAAAAAACACTTTAAAAAAATACCATGAGAAGATTACCCGTTTATATTTTATTAGATACTTCTGGCTCTATGAATGGTGAGCCTATAGAAGCAGTGAAGAATGGTGTGCAAGTAATGATAAGTTCGTTACGCCAAAACCCACAAGCAATTGAAACTGCTTTTTTAAGTGTAATTACTTTTGATAGTGTAGCTACACAAGTGATACCGCTTACAGATTTAGCATCTTTTCAAATGGTAGATATAAGAGCCACAGGTACTACAGCACTTGGCGATGCACTACGATTAGTGGCAGATAAAATAAACAATGAAGTAGCAAAAACAACAACAGAGCAAAAGGGAGATTGGAAACCATTGGTATTTATTATGACGGACGGTATACCAACAGATGATTGGCAAAGAGGATTGCAAGAATTTAAAAAATGCAAAACTGCCTTTACTGTAGCATGTGCTGCCGGCAGCGGTGCAGATACAGCTATCTTAAAACAAATTACAGATAATGTAGTGAGTTTAGATACTGCGGATAGTGCAAGTATTGGTAAATTTTTCCAATGGGTAACGGCATCTATTGGTGTAACATCTACCAAGGTAGAAGATAGTGGTAAAGAAGTTTCTGGCTTAAACGAATTGCCACCGCCACCATCGGAATTAAATATTGTTGTGTAGATTTTTTTTGATAACGAACTGAAGTGCCCTGATTGAACTTCAGTGGCAAGTTTATCCTGAGTTTGTCGAAGGACTCCGTTCAACAGTATATCTTTTGGCATCTTTTATTATGTTTTATGATTGATGTTGTATGATTGTGTGATTTTATTGTAGAACATAAATGCGATAAATAAGGCTGTAGTAATATTTTGGCAAATACAATATGAGATTTCAACTGCTTTTTTGTATAATGAAAATATAAGATTGTAAAAGCAAAATAAAGAGCTAGAAAAATTGAATTATCTCTTATTTTGGCGAAATACATGTTAGTTTTATTCAAAAAGTTAAAAAACTAAAAAATCAGTTCTATTCATTAAATTTGTTGATATGAAAGTAGCAGAAGTAAATACCACAATTATTGAAGGTTATGTAGGACTTTTAAGTAATTTAAGTACTGATAATAAACTTGACCTTATTTCTAAATTAACAGCTTCGGTAAAGTCTGACTTGACCGAAAAAAAGTCATTATTCAAAAATGCATTTGGTGCATTTGATTCAAAAAAATCAGCCGAAGAAATTATCAAAGAAATTAGGAATAGCAGAGTTTCTACAAGACAAATCGAATCGTTTTGAAAAAATACCTAATTGATACCAATATTGTCATCTTTTACATGAAAGGTAAGTTTGACCTTGAAATAAAATTTGATAGAGCAATTCCGGCGAATTGCTTTATTTCAGAAATAACTTTAGCTGAACTTAAATTTGGGGTTGAAAAAAGTGAAAAGCCTGAAAAAAATAAAAAAGCGTTAGATAATTTTTTATCAGGTGTACAAATACTTCCTATTTTTCATTCGTTGGATTTATATGCAAAAGAAAAAGCTCGACTGCAAAAAATAGGAACACCAGTTGATGATTTTGATATTTTAATTGGAGTAACTTCTATAGTCCACAAATTAATAATGGTTACCAATAACATAGTTCATTTTAAACGTATTAATGGAATTAAGTTGGAAGATTGGACTATTGCATAATAACACTCATATTAAATTGTACTTACAGTAGTTTAGTAGCAATGAGTCCAGTTATATGTTATTCGTAACAGATTTATGTGATGTTTTTGATAAACATTTCAAAATTGTTAATTGTAAGAATCATCTTTTGTTAATGTATTTAATGAATAAATTATTTTGTAAAAGAAGAATAAATGAAATATTAAAATTTTTAAACTAAGCTTAAAATATATCCCAAAATACCATGAGGAGATTACCAGTTTATTTTTTGTTAGATACTTCAGGCTCTATGTATGGCGAACCTATACAAGCATTAAACAATGCCATGAGTGGAATGATAAATACCTTACGAGCAGATGCACAAGCATTGGATTCTCTTTGGATAAGTATTATAACTTTTGATAGAGTAGTAAACGAAATTGTACCACTTACAGAGTTAGCAGCATTTCAATTACCAGAAATAACTTGCCCACAAAGCGGACCTACACACACAGGCATGGCGCTAGAAATGCTTAGCAAAAAAATACCTGCAGAAATAAAAAAAGGAAACGAAAATCAAAAAGGAGATTGGAAACCATTGTTGTTTTTATTTACAGATGGTAAGCCAAGTGATATGCAATTGTACAGAGAAATGATTCCTAAAATAAAGATGTTAAACTTTGGTGCAATTGTATGCTGTGCTGCCGGTAACCTTGCAGATGATAGTTTGCTTAAAGAACTTACCAGCGATGTAGTACATTTAGATACTGCAGATAGTGCTACGCTAAAACAATTTTTTAAATGGGTATCCGAAACAATAGAGCAAGGTAGCAAAAGCCAAGGCACAGGTGAGCATGTGCCATTGCCACCACCTCCTAGCGAAATTACTTTGGTAATATAATTGCAAATAATAAAATAATTTTTCTCCAATATTGTGTTTACAAAAAAAATAAAAAATGATAATCCTATTACTCAAAATATTTATAAATGTCCTCATTGCAGGATTGTTTTTATACTCCAAATTATTGCCTTATAAAGAAAAATTAACGGGGCAATTTAAAACTGCTTTCAACTTTTTTAATGGAATATTCACTCCAATATTAAACAGTTTAAAATCTATGTTTAAACCATTTCAAGTAGGGCAAGGTTTGTCGGTAGATATGACCCAAATTGTATTGCTGATAATATTACTATTGGTAAATATGTTGTTTAGATAAAAATATTAATCTCAAAAAATAAAATATTATGAGACGTTTACCCATTTACTTTTTAATAGATGTTTCGGAGTCTATGGTTGGAGATCAAATACAAGCTGTAGAAGAGGGTATGGCAACGATTATAAAATCGATAAAGCAAGATCCACATGCTATAGAAACAGTATGGGTTTCTATAATCGTATTTGCTGGGCAAGCCAAAACGCTTGTGCCTCTGCAAGAAGTAGTAAGTTTTTATCCTCCAAAATTTCCTATTGGTGGTGGTACATCATTAAGCAAAGGCCTAGGCCATTTAATGTATGAGCTAAGGAAAAATACCGTGAAAACAACCATGGAAGTAAAAGGCGATTGGAAACCAATTGTATTTTTATTTACCGATGGTACACCAACCGATGATACAAGTGCTGCAATAAAAGAATGGAAAATAAACTGGCAACGAACAGCAAATTTAGTAGCTATAAATTTTGGTGATGAAGCAGATACAAATGTACTAGGGCAGATTACAGAAAATGTATTATTGTTTAACAATGCTACTGGTGAAGATTATACCAAATTTTTTAAGTGGGTTACAGATTCTATAAAAACGAGTAGTGTAAGTGTAGAAAATAATCAGTCTGGGTTTGAACTAGCAAAACTTGATGGTGATACCGTAAGCAAAATAGACTTGACAAAAACTGCTCCACCAAGCCAATATGTAGATGATAATTTTGTAGTGCTTGCAGGAAAATGTCAAAATACAAAAAGGCCTTACTTAATGAAATATAAGAAAGTGGTAAACCCATCAAATTATGGTGGGCTAGATTTTCAAACAAGATCATACAGAATGGTGGGTGGCTTTCAGGTAGATAATACCTACTATGAACTGAGCGATGAAAATGCAAAAAGCTTTACCGTAAGTACAGATGAGTTGCAAGGTGCTCCTGCATGCCCTTGCTGTGGAAACCAATATGGCCTTGCAATGTGTCAGTGTCAAAAAATACATTGCATAGGCGATGAAGATATAAGCACTTGCCCTTGGTGCAACAACCAAGGACAATATGGGGGAAGCGAAGGTGGGTTTGATGTAAACAGAACACAGGGATAAAAGTATAATTTTTAATAGTTTGTAATGTAGTAAGCTAAACTTCTAAACCACTAAACTAAAGCGTTGTAAAAAACAAAGCTGCAACTAATATTAAACTATTAAAATGGCTGATTCAAAAAAATATATTCGATTTTTATTAGAGCAAAAAAATATTGTTATAGCTGAAAAAAGAAACCAACTTTTTGAAGCTTTTGCAAATGAAGAAGAAAATGCAGCAGCAGTAAAAATTATTTACGAAAATCAAAAAATGATTATGGATAAGTGGATATTGAAAAATAGAATACATGATGTTTTAGACAAACAAATTATAATACCCAATGCTACCGTAAATAAAAAATACGAAGCAGTATTAGATTTTATAAAAATGGGATTGAATGATTTGATAGTGGTAGAGTTTGAAAACTTAGAGCAATACGGCTTGGTATATGATGATGAAACCATAAAAGGAATACCACTGCAAAGCGGAGATTTTAAAATACTAATGAAATTTAAAGTAGAGGGAGAAGATGAAGCAGAACCATTGCATGAAAAAAGAATTTCATTGGTAATAAATGCAGATCCAAAATCGCTTTGGAAAAACATACCAAGTACAAAAACCGATACTAATTTTTGGAAGCCAGATGATGTAAGCGAAACCGCTACACTTGGCGATAGGCATATTGTAGTATCTTCCAAAAGAGGAAGAAGCCATGCAAATGTGGGGAGCTTTAGAGATGATGATTATGCATTTAAACATTTTGAAAATACAGGTTGGAATATTGTATGTGTAGCCGATGGTGCAGGTAGTGCACCGCTTGCAAGGCAAGGATCTAAAATAGCATGCGATGAAATTATCCGTTTTTTTGAAGAAAAACTAGATGCAGAAACGGATAAAAATTTTACAGAAATAATTACAGCTTATCATGCATTAAATAATGGTGAAGAAAAAGTAGCAGAGAAAACCATTGAAGCAATAATAAATGAAGATACAGAAGCAGGAATAGTTGTAGATGAAAATGGTAACTTGAAGGAAGTAGCTGAGCCAGCAACCGAAGAGCCAAAAAATGAATTAGAAGAAATTCAGAAAAAAATAACATTACTACTTTATAATAACTTAGGTAAAGCTGCCTTTGCTGCACATAAAAAATTAGAAGCATTTGCTGCTGCTCAGGGTTGTGCATTAAAAGATTTGCATAGCACCTTAATATTTGCTTTGTACAAAAAATACGAATTTGGTTATGCCATTTTTACTTTTGGTGTAGGCGATTGCCCAATAGGATTGCTCAACAAAGATTGTACAGAAATAAAATTAATGAACTGGTTAGATGTAGGAGAATTTGGTGGTGGTACTAGATTTATTACTATGCCAGAAATATTTAGCAGCGATAAATTTACTTCTCGTTTTGGGTTTAAATTAATAGAAAATTTTTCTTACCTAATGCTAATGACAGATGGCATTTACGATCCTAAATTTGTGGTAGAAGCTAGCCTAGAAAAAATAGAAAAGTGGAATGAGTTTTTAGCAGATCTTGCTGGTAATAATGAAGAAAAAATAACCGTGAATTTTTCTAAAGATAATACAGAAATAGCCAACCAGCTTTCTGCTTGGATGGATTTTTGGAGTCCAGGTAATCATGATGATAGAACATTAGCAATCGTTTTTTAAAATACCACTATGCCTACAATAACAGTAAAATCAATTATAAACGGAACTACTTACCAGTATGTAGATAATGGTGATCCTAAAAGTGGTACAGCAAAGAATGTTTATTTTAGCCCAGATAGAAAATATGTAGTTGCCATATTTAAAGAGAAACAAGATTTTAATCAAAAAGAAAGATTGAAAAATATTGTTACAAAATATTATAACCAGATACAAACAAAAGATGCAGGGCAATATTACCTAGATGAAATTTATCGCTGGCCTACAGATATTATTGAGATAAATGATAAAACAGGATTGATTGTACCTATTTATAATTCAAAATTTTTCTTTCAAAAAGGATATGCAAATAGCGATTTAATAAAAGGAGAAGAAAAAAATGGCAAATGGTTTGCTGGGCCAAAATTTAGAAATAAACAATTTCCACTTAGCCTTGATCAGAGTGAATTGGGCAAGTGGTTAAATTATTTTCAAGTATGCGTAAACCTAAGTAGAGGTGTAAAAAAAATGCATCAAATGGGTTTATCACATTCCGATTTATCATACAACAATGTACTCGTAGATCCTATTAGTGGTAGTGCTTGCATGATAGATTTAGATGGACTTGTTGTGCCAGGTTTATTTGCTGCGGAAGTAATAGGCACAGCAGATTTTATAGCACCAGAAGTTTTAGCAAGTAAGCATTTAAGTAAAACAGATCCTAACAGAAAATTACCAAACAGGCTTACAGATTTGCATGCATTGGCTTGCTTAATTTATATGTACCTCTTGCATCGCCATCCATTAAAAGGAGGTAAGGTGCACGATTTAGATACGGAGAAAGATGACTTGCTAAGCATGGGCGAAAAAGCATTGTTTGTAGAACATCCAACTGATGCTGCAAATAGGCCAAAGCTAAACCAAGTATCTAAATGGGATACATATTGGGCAGATATAAATAAATTGCCTTATAGTGTTACAGGGCCATATTTAAAAGTATTGTTTGATAAAGCATTTATAGAAGGCCTGCACAATCCTATGCAAAGGCCTACTGCAGAGGAGTGGGAAATAGGTTTACTGAAAACAACGGATTTGATGCAGCCTTGTAGCAATAGCAGCTGCGAACAAAAGTGGTATGTGTTTGATAATTCTAACACACCAAAATGTCCATTTTGCAATACCAAACACACAGGTACTTTGCCAGTGCTAGATTTATATTTTCAATTTAAACCTGCGGTATGGAAACCAGAAAATCATAGATTGATGGTGTACAATAACCAATATTTATTTGAGTGGCATGTAAATAGAAATTTAATAAGAAATGAAAAACTAACGGCTGCACAAAAAGTGCCTGTAGGGTATTTTACTTTTCATAATAATAAATGGGTTTTGGTAAATCAAAAACTTACCTCACTAGTAGATAAAACGGAGGACAAAGAAATACCCATTGGAGCAATGGTAGAACTTACAGATGGCAAAAAATTATTGCTATCAAAAGAAGATGGAGGAAGGGTAGTGGTGATAACAATGGCTAATAAATAAATATGGTAACGGTATATAGAAACAATCAAACTTTTGGCCCTTATCCTTTTGATGCATTAAAAAAATATGTAGAAGAAGGAAAGATATTATTAACAGACAAAGCATCTGTAAATAATATCACTATGGATATTGTAAAAAATATTTTAAAAAAGAACAATGTTACAGTTTCTATAAAAAATAATGGCAGTATTGGTGCACAAATAAAATCATTGGGTAAAGAATTAATTTTACCTAAATGGAGTTTTATAAAGCAGGATTTATTTAAAGATGAAAAATTAATTTATTTAGCAGTAATAGGTCTGGCACCTGCTTTTTTAATTCGATTTACATTTGCCTCCTACTTTACTTTCTATGCAATAGCTTTATATTTTTCTGTATTGTGGGCGGTGTTTTTTTATAATATTTTTAAAACGAATCAAGTAGTAAAAAAGAAAACGATTGCTATTTTTTTCTTATCACAAGTCACCGCATTTTTTTTGGTAAACCTACAAGTAATACCACCATTTAGTTTTTTGTATGAACTGATAGATAGCAATAACATAATATCAAAATATATTGGGTTTGTATTTGGTGTAGGTGTGCTGGAAGAGTTTATAAAGGCAGTACCATTACTTTATTTATTGCGTACTACAAAAGAGCCTTTAATACCACAAACGTTGGTTTACTATGGTTTAATGTCGGGCATTGGCTTTGGTGTATTGGAAGGTGTGCATTACCAAACTACTACAAATACCGAACTAGGATACAATACAGCATTTTTTATGAACATTGCAAGGCTTACTAGTTTACCTTTTTTGCATGCAGTGTGGTGTGGTATTGCAGGGTATTTTATTTCTTTTGCAAATTTGTATCCATTGTATAGAAAAGGGCTATACGTTTTAGCTTTATTAATACCAGCATTTCTGCATGGTTCGTATGATGTATTTGGGTGGAGTTTAATAGGCTTAGCATTCACAGTATTTTCGGTTTTGTTATTGGTTTTTTATTTAAAACGCTGTAAAGATTATCAAAATAAATTTATTAATATTTAAACCTTAATATTGCAATATGGCAGATTTATTAAATGAAATAACCCGTTTGTGGGGAGAAATAATTAGTAGCCCAGGGAAATCCTTGGCTATAATAGGTAACCTTATCATTATAGAGAGTTTACTTTCGGTAGATAATGCTGCTGTGCTTGCTACTATGGTAATGGACTTGCCAGAAAAAGAAAGAGACAAAGCCCTTAAGTACGGTATTTGGGGAGCTTACTTTTTTAGAGGATTAGCAATGATTTTTGCGGCGGTGCTTATAAAAATATGGTGGCTAAAACCTATTGGTGGATTGTACTTATTGTATTTGGTGTACGACTGGTACAAAAGCAAACAAACTACATCTGAAGAAGATGATACCATAGATAAAAAAAGCAATTGGTTGTACAAAGCTACGGTAGGTTCTTTGGGTACTTTTTGGGCTACAGTATGTTTAGTAGAGTTAATGGATATGGCTTTTTCTATAGATAATGTTTTTGCAGCAGTAGCATTTACACCCAATATAATTTTAGTTTGTATTGGTGTATTTATTGGTATTTTAGCTATGCGTTTTATTGCACAATGGTTTGTAAAATTGATGGGTAAATATGCATTTTTAGAAACAGCAGCGTTTGTAGTTATTGGTATATTAGGCGTAAAATTATTACTTTCTTTATACGAACATTTTTATCCTAAAACTTGGTTTAGTGAATTTCTTGGAGGACGCAATGCCGATATTGGAATATCTGTACTTACGGTAGCTATATTTTTTATACCTATTCTTACAAGTACTTTTTTCAACTGGCCAAAGAAGCATTTGGAAGGAGAGTAAGATTATTTAGATATTAAGAAAGCCCCGAATACTAAATTTCGGGGCTTTTTTGGGTTAATTTAATAAATTGCATTTATATTTAATGGGTGAAATTGTTTATTAAAAAAATATTTTTCCTTTTTAAAAAAATAATATATTTCATTATGCCGAATTATCCATTAGTCACCTATCATTTTAGTGTAGAATGGGGTGGTACAAGAATTGCATTTACAGAAGTAAGTGGCTTAGATGTAGAGCTAGAAGTGATACATTATAGAGAAGGCAGTACACCCGAATACCAAGATAGACTTATGCCAGGGCGTATAAAATATAGTAACCTTATTTTGAAAAGAGGAATTATTGCAGGCGATAATGAGTTTTATAATTGGATGAACACTGCCAGTTTAAATACAATAGAAAGAAGAGATATTAAAATAAATTTACTAAATGAGTTGCATGAACCTCTTGTAATTTGGAAAGTTAAAAATGCATTCCCCGTTAAATATAGAGGTCCTATTTTAATAGCCAATGAAAGTAATGTGGCTATGGAAGAATTGGAAGTAGTACATGAGGGGTTTAATGTAGAATATGTTCAATAATTGATTAATAAAAATATTCTTTCCCATTAATATCAAGCCATCCTTTTTGTCCGTTTGGTAAGGTGAAAGCTGCAAAGTTTATATTGAAAACAGAGAGCGATTTATATTTTGCATTTGTTTGCATAGGATAATATCCAAATTTATTCTTCATTTTAAAAATAAATACTTGATGATTAATTGCTGGGACTCCATCAATAGTTTTATTAAATGGCACTTCAACATTATTAAGTATAATAGTTATTTCAATGGCGGAATCAATATTTTTTATTCGCAATAAGTTTACCATTCCCTTTTTTACCTTTTCAATGTAAATATTACTTTCTAATCCTGCTTGGTAAAAATCGTTCCCATCACTATTATGAAATTTTGTTCCATTTAAAAAATACAAGTCAATATTTTTATCTACAAAAATAGTGACATTGGTTGTGGAATCTACATCCTCGTTTAAATCTATTGTACTATAAGGATAGGTAGTATGATAATTTATAAATGTACTATCATTTCTTGTTATTATTATTCTCCTATATCTGTTCACTGTGCCGCATACTCCTCTTTCAAAATGAACTTTTACACTGTCATCGAATCTACCTTCGCCATTTATCTTTTTCAATTTATCTCCTAATACAATTTGATATGCTACATTAGGCTGTATTTCTGCAATTGTAATATATTTTTTGAGAGGATAACTTTCTCCTTTTGTATTAAAAAGCTTTATTACTTTCTTTTCTTTTGCTATAATAAAATATTCTGTTTTAAAATAAACAGAATCATATTTCTTTTCAAAAATATTTTGTGCAAAAATGTTATTTACAATGAATGTAAAAAATAGGAATAAGTATTTTATGATTTTACTTTGTTTCAATTTATAGCCATTTGTGCAATTTTTTTCTTGCTTGTTCTGTTGTCAATCCTTTGCCTTCTGCTATTTCTGTTCTAGCATTTTCTATTTTGTTAAGCACAATTAATCTATCTATAACATCATCTACAGAAAAATGGTCAGGCATTTCTTTCAAGCTTTTTATTACTTCTTTCTTTGCTAACATGTTTTCAAAATTTCATTAAAGTTACATAAAATTAAAGTACAATCCCTTTCACCATTCCCTTAAACTCCTCCAACCCCTCAAACTGCCCTTGTATAAAACTGTTGTCTTCTAGCTTACCAATAACTTTATTCATTTCTTCATTGTTTTCATAAACCATTTTGCGGTAAGAGTTGGTATAATCTTTTTCTCTAGATTTTAAAATACCTTCTGTCATCCATGTTTTGGTAGCAATGGTTTGTTGCAACAAATCATTAAACAACTCGGGGGTGAACTGCTTTGTGGTGATATTTAATATTTCTAACAAAGCACAATATGCATGCTCCAATAAATCTGTTGGGTATGCTGCGCCTTCTGCTTTGTAGCGGTTATGCATATCTGTCCATCCGTTAATATTATTTCCTTTTATATCGGCTTTTATTTTATTTACAACAGCTGTTTTCATTAGCTGCCCACCTATATTCATAAAGCTTGCACGGCTAATACTTGATGGCAATGATTTTTTAAAATCATCAAAGCTGCTAAAATTATTTTGTTGAAAATGCGCTAATAAAATAGTGACACCATAGTATTGAACTACTTCTTTAAATACTTTTATACTCTGAGGTACTTTTACAATTCTAGATATTCTTTTTGTATTTTCAATTGAAGTTGTAGTTGCTTCGCCTTTTTCATTTACGGTAAGTTTTTCTAAAAATGCTATGGCATCAAATATTTCATTAATGGTATCTGGTGCTAAATAATTGTATTCTATCAATTGTATTTTTTCTGTACGCTTGTCTCTGTCTGCATATTTCCATGCGTTGCGTTCTAGCGCATACATGTTGTACATAAACCAATAAGCAGGCATTATTACCAACTCATCTTTTGCTACATCATTACTTACTAAACTAAATGGTATGGTAACATTCATCTCCGCAGGAAAATCTCCTTTGGCAATAATGGTAAAAGATGCAAACTTGCTATTGTGTTTTAAGCTAACACAAAGCCCCGGCCAAAAGCCACGCCCTGCTTGTATTTCACCATCTGCGCCACGGCTATTGTGGTTGCTACCTATCGTAGCACCTGCTGCCATATTGCTTTGCCCCATAATTAAAGCAGCACACAAAAATGAATTGTTGTGATGCTGCTCGTGGTTTGGAAATATAAGAGAGTTCAATACCTCACAACAAGAAATGGTAGAGTTGTTACCTAAGTAAGAATTGATAAGCCTTGCACCATATTTTAATTGGGAGTGAGATGCCATTATAAAACGCACCGCCTTTACACCATAGAAAGCCCTGCAACCATAGCCCACAATACCGTTTACCAATTCGCAGCCTTCGCCTATTTGTGTTTTTCTTGCAGCATCACTATTTACGGTTACATTTTTTATTTTGTTGGCACCTTTTAAATACGCATCTGCACCTATCCATGTATCTTTTATAATACCGCAATTTTTTATAACCGTACGCTCGCCTACCTTGCCATAGTAGCCACGCTTTTCATCTAATTCTTTTTGAGTAAATTCTTTAAACTTTTGCATCAGTGCTTCATCATCTCTATACTTGCTCCACAAATAAGCATCGCCGGGTAGCATGCCATTAAAAGGTAAAATACTTCTACCTCCATTTTCATTGCACACTTCTACCCATGTTCTTATACTTTCTTTTTCATCTTCTTTTAAAATACCATTACCAAATTTTGCATGGTCGGTACAAGCAAGCTCATTTACATTTGCCATCATTACATCGTTTTCAATAATGTAATGGCTCAAAAAATTTACATTGTCTATACAAATATTATCGCCTAAGTCGCAGCTTATGATGGTGCTGTTATACAAACCCACCGCCATTCTAAAATTATGAAACTCTCTGTAAAATGGCTGCAATACTCCTATGCGCACCAAGCCATAAAACTTACAATTTTTTATAAGCCCTGCGGTAAAGTTTTCAGATACTTGTACATTGTTCCAATTGTCTGATGTGTTTCTGTTGTGTATGAGTGTATCCAATTCTAATGCAGTGAGGGAACGGTATTTTTTACCACCGTTTTGCATATTACGAATATGGTATTCGTCTTGCCCTTCGGGAATATATTTTGGGTCTATAAAGTTATAGCCTAGTTCTTCTACGGGGTGTGTTTTTATGATGTTCATTTAGGACAGTATTGAGTATTTAGTACTTAGTATTGAGACTAGAGACTTGAGGTTTTTAGTCTATTATTTTTGAAATGAAGTTAGTTTTTTATTATTCTTCTCCTGCTTTTGCTAGCATTATTTTTTCTATTACTTCGGTAATGCGAAAATTTGTGTTTCTCATTTTTTGTATCAAAGGTTTTATTGAATATATTATACCTGATAATTTAGCATCTACAATTACACCCATTGTACCAATGATATGTAAGCCTAATTGTTGAGCAAATTTTCTCCCTTTTAAATCATCAATAATAAGTAGGCAATCATCATACTCTATTGCAAGAGCAATCGTACTAGCTTCACCTTTATCTACAGTATTTTCAATAATGGTTTGGTAATTTTTATCCGCAGGTTCTTTTATTTCAAACCATTGTGGCAAGTCTTTTCCAAATTCTAATTTAACGTCTGTGGTAGTTATAATTGTACCGTATAGTTTATGGAGTAAATCTAGTTCACCAATATTGTCAAGTAGAATTAAACAGCTAGTGTCAGAGATGATAACTTTTTGCATCTGATAAATCTTTTTCTAGTTCTTGTTCAGAATAATTAAATACAGATACATTATAATTGGCAAGCAGTTCCATAAAGGTTCTTTTGCTATAACCTGCTAGCTCAGCTGCTTGTCCTAATGAGAGCGACCCTTTTTCATACAGCCTAGCCGCCAAAAAAGTTTTGGCTTCTTTTTCGTCTATATCTAGCGAATCGGGAATTTCTAATGTTATTGTCTTCATTATTCAAATTTAAGTAAAAAGCCCCACCTATCCTTCCGCCAATCGGCGGAGAGAGAAATCTAGAAGATTATGCAATAGATGGATGTTATATTTTTGCGTTATTAATATTATTTTACTACTAAATAAATATAGCTTTTCTAGAAGTGATAATCCACTCTTTGAAAACTAAAGATACTCTAAAGTATTGGAGTCTCAAAAGTCCCCCCTGCGGGGGATTTAGGGGGCTTCTACGCTTCTATAAAAGATGAATAATGGTATGCCGTACAAGTGAGTGACACAACGATGTTGCCCATAGCTGTGTTTTAGCTCGGGCAAAAAAAGCAAGGCTTTTTTGCCCGAAAATAAACCTCACCCCCGCCTCTCTTCCGCAAAAGAGCGGAACAGGCGACAGAGAGGAGCCACTCTCCGAAAATTTAAAAGAACTTTAAAGTA
>JAYVID010000285.1:0-11715 GCA_043770525.1 Ferruginibacter sp. | reverse complement strand
CTTGTATTCTAAATGCATTTTCTCCAAAGGGTACATAGTTTTCAGTGCCATCTAAATAATATGTTTTGCCACCAAAGTTTAATGTACATATAGCATGGTTGTTTACGCACAATGCAGGTAGGCTTTGGTCGTACGGCAAAGCTTTTGTACCTATCCAAGTAAAATGTGCATCGTAGCCAGCAAGTTTTAGCATTTCTGTAAGCAGGTTAGCCATTCCTTTACAGTCGCCATATTTTTTACTTAATACCTCTTGAGCCGTACTTGGTATGTAACCAGAGTAGCCATCTTCATAAGCTAGGTAGCGCACATTGTCTTGCACCCAATAGTATATAGATTTTATTTTTTCTAAGTCTCCTGTTTTACCTTGAGTAAGTTTTGTTACCATTGGCTGCAATTTCGTTTTATCATTTTCAGCCATTTTATACAATCTATTGTTCCATGCATATACATCATCTACTTTATCAAAACCTTTTATGGTTTCTCCTTTGCTTTCAAAAGATTTTATTTGTACAATAATGTGTGGATCTGTGTAAGCTGCACCTATTCTTTTATATTCTCTTTTATAGGCTGGTATATCTTTCATTACAAAAGTATAGGTAGTGTATCCACCTTTTTTCTTTTCGGTAGCTTCGATGGTATTGCCAGCAAAATTCATGCTTTTAAATTCTACCGTAAGCCACTCCGGTACTTTAAATTCATATATCTGTTCTTTTACAGGATATGATTCATGAAAAAATAAACGGGTAAGGTATTTACCATCCGTGTAGGTTTTTTTTACAGTAACTCTTGCCATTTGGCCTTGTTGGTTAAAACGAATAGGAAAGTATCGAACCCTGCTATCATCAAAGAAAATACCATCATCCGTTACAGATCTATCTATTCCAGATTTATCGTAGGTTACATATTTTGTACCATACTTTGCAGCTTTTTTAAACGTATTTATTTTTATAAATTGATTGTAAAACTCAGCATAGGTAATAGATGAATATTTTTTTAATGAAATAAATTCAAGTTCAGCATTTTCTTCTACCTCTACTACTTTATCGCCTAAGCCATTTTTTCCTTTATCAAAGGTATAGTAGTGGTACGAAGACATACACATCATATCTTCATCTTTGTATTTTTTTGCATAACTATAGGCGGTACTTTCATCATCGCTGTTTACTTGTGCAAATGTAAATGTACCAGCCATGCATACAAGCGTAAGTGTAGCGCATAGTTTTTTAAACCCAAGTGTAATGGGAGTTTTCATAAGCAGTGGTTTAATGTAATTTAATAAAATAATGGGCAGTTTGTTTAACATCAATTGTATTACACAAAAGATGTATTTGTTATAATTATTAGTAAATAACGAAATTATGAAAAAAACAGGTTCGTAATCACTCTACATTTAATTATAGTAAACGGTAACATTTACTTAAGTATTGTACACAAGATGCATATTATCATAAAATTTCACAAAACAACCCCACTTATATTAAAAATATGCTATATCACTTTACTTCTATCGTATTTCCTCCTCCATAAGCCCTTATTGCTGGCTTATACATGCATTGCAAACTTATGGTGCCATTATAAAATTTACCAGCTTTTGCTACCACAGTTTCATATTCAATGGTTGATATACCAGAAGGAATTTGCTCTGCAAAAAATTGGTAGCCGATGTCTCTTACTGTTTTGTAATAACTAAACCCTTTGCTGTATTCGTAACCACTACTTGCATCTAAAGGTTCTAAAGTAGCGGCTCTTTTTTCATCTATAAAAACGTACTTTAATTGCTTAGGAGCATCTATGGTAATGATTGTTTTAATTTTATCTGCAATTTTCAATATGGTATTTTCTGATATGGGTTCCCAGCCTCCATCTATATTCACATACAATTTTTTGGATATTTTCAATGCGTTGTAATTTGTATTTAAAGGTGGGGTGGCAGTAAAATAGTAATAATTAAATCCTGCATTGCATTTTACATCATTGTCTTTTTGTAAAGATATTGTTTGTGGAAATTGTTTTGCTTCATCAAAAGAAAATAAAGCTCCTTTTAATAAATTATCTGTAACAGTGAGTTTTTTATTTATGGTAGCTGTAATGGTAGCGGGTGTTTCAATTACAGAAGATTGGTTTCTATATAACAAGCCTACTACTTCTGCTGTAGCTTTTGTTGTGCTCCAATAATGATTTTCTTTAGCTGTAAGCAACCATTTTATAATTCCATTTACTGTTTCTTTTGAATGCCCCACTTGCTCAAAGGCAGTAGCTAAATTGGTTATCGTTTCCTCAGCATTGCTATTCAAATCATCTGTATCAGCTATATCTTTCCAACGTATGCCATTTGTGTTATCGTTTATAGCAAGCTGTCTTATTGATTCTAATTGTGCAACTGCATCTTTGTATAAAGCCCCGTCATTGCTGGCATAAAGCATGCTTGTTTTAATTAATATTGCTTGTTCGTTTAATGTTAATTTATCTACTTTACTCCATTTTTTATTTAACACCGTTTCAATTCTTGCAATATTTTTTTCAGGAAATGGAAATACTTTTTTTAATAAAGAGCGTGCATAAATATATTGCAAATCATCACCACTATAATGTATGGTATCTATAAAACTAACATCACAAAATTGTACTAAAGAAGGTATCATTTTTTCTAAAGTGCTTTTCGATGTTGCGTTTTCAGCAATATTAAGTTGCAGATTGTTTAGTTTAGCAAAACCTGCTAAAATGTAAGTAGAAATGTATTTACTACTTTCTCCTCCTTTAAACCAAGTAATGCCACCATCCCTATTTTGTAAATCTTTTAAGTCCTTTACATACTTTTCTATTTGTGTGTTGCCGTTTGTAGAGTCAAATAGTTTTACAAGGTTTTGTTGGTTTAATGCAGCTGCATTACCCAATTGCAACCATGGCATCGTTTCTTCACTCAATTCATCTGGTAGTACATCTGCTTTTTTATTTGAGTTATTTGCCTTAGCTGCTGTAATAGTTTTTTGTGCTATGGTATCATTACGTAATATTTTATTGGCCATACTATGTGCCAATATTTTATTAAACGTTTGCTCAGCACAATTAAATTGGTAAAAAGCCAAATACGGCAAAGCATTTACCATAGCGGCTTGCGGCTTAGCTGCTATGTACATACCAATGCCATAAGGCGCAGCATCTGCTGGTAAGCTAGGCGTTATAATACTGGTGTCTTTTGTATTGCCAATGGTAAAAGGTACGTTTTGTGTAACCAATATTTTTTTGCTCAACACAGGTATAATATGCTCCTCACCATCAGAAAAACTACCTGCCCTTGCAGTAATTTTTATTTTTAATGGGTGCAATAAATTTTCTGGAATCGTAATTTCAAATGCGCTATTGCTATTAGATTTTTTTGAAACTGAAAAAGATGATTCGGTTTTATTTGCCAATGTAGTGGTAATATTTTCTCCTGTTATAGCATCTTCTATTGTGCATTTTATTTTGCCTTCTACATTCAAGGTATCTAAATTAGTAATCCTTGTTTGCAATACAATTTTATCTCCTTGGTATAAAAATCTTGGCATATTGGGCTGTACCATCATAGGTAGTTGGGTTACAATATTTCTTTCAGCAGAAATAAATTTTGCATTTTTGGTATGTGCCAACAATTTCCATTTCCATTCTGTTACACTTTCTGGCATGGTAAATTCTATATTGTAAAACCCTTCTGCATCGGCATAAATATTTGGATAGAAAAAAGCTGTTTCTGAAAAGTTTTTTCTGATAACAATGGGGGCTTCTTCTGGTTTTGGTAATTCAACTCTTCCTTTTGTACTTAATATAAGTACTCCACCTGCAGCCTTGCTTCCATATAAAGCTGCTCCATCTGCGCCTTTTAATACAATTGCATCTGTTATGGTGTTAGTATTTATTTTATTTATATCTCCTTCATAAGGTACTCCATCTAAAATTATATAGGTAACATTTGCACCTGATATGGAGCCAGCTCCACGAATAATAATGCTATTCATAGATGCCGCTTGCTTATTATTACTGTATCCTACAGTTACAACTACTTCTTGCAATCCTGATGTGGCCATTACACTTAGTCCAGCAGCTCTGCCTTGTAAATAAGAACCTGCACCAGAATTTCCATCATCATCAAATCCTAGAGCAGATTTTGGTTTTGATAATTCACTATAGGCATAATCCAATGGGTTTAACCAATAGAGTGGTGCTGAGTTGCCTTTTACAAATCTATAACCAGTAGGTTGATGATTAAATAAAGTAGCATTCGCATTTCCATTGAGAGATTTTGTCCATGATGATTCAATCCTAAAATTTACCCTGTTATATGGTATTTCCCATTTATGCTTATCTAATTTATCTAAAGAAGCATCGTACATGGTTGTCATTAATTCTGCTAATACATTTTCATTTTTTGTTTTAATGCTTATTACAAATTTCTCTTTTTCGCCTGGTATTAATTTTTTTCTATATTGATCTATAATTATTTCAGGCTCAGCATTAGCAGGCTTCGTAATATAAATTGTTTTCTCTTCCGTTGTTATAACATTGTTTTTTATATAAATATGCGTAAGCAATATTTCATCTAGCGCATTTTTTGGTATTGTATATGTTAACTCATTTAAGCCCCTTTTTTCCTTTTTTATATTATACATGTACCGCATTTTTATTTTCTTTTTTTGTGCAGTAAAATATTGTGCATGGTAAATAGAAAATATTTCTTTGTATTGGTTGCCAACAATCCATTTTATTTTTTGCCCGGGTTCACCAGCATTTTGTTGCATAAAATGAAAATCTTTTGTAGTATCTGCCCAAGTATTGTTTTCTTTATCAAAAACTTCAAAAGATTTTTTAGTACTTCCTAAAACCATTCCATTTTCTTCGCAAATCACTTCTATTGTGTACTTTCCTGCATTTAGTAACTCATTTGGAAAAACAAACTTATCGTCTGTTTTGGTTTTTAAACTTGTAGTAAATATTTTCTCATCGGGCAGTATTGGTTCCGCTTCATCGTTTTTATCTCCTACGTATTTCCAAGTATTATTTTCTATAATAAAATCATATTCTCCATCATCATTGGTATTTCGTTTAGATATAGGCGCTGATTTATATACATTAATTTTAACCGTTTTTTGAAGCTCACCTGCAAATTCATTTTTAGTGCTTAGATAAATTGGTGCTAGATTTTTTCTATCTAGTATTTTAGAAATATTAAACTGTATTTGAATTGGTCTATTACTTAAATTAATTTTTATACTTTCCTCATGGGTTTCACCAGACTCATCAGTAGCTTCTACTTCTATTGTATAAGTCAAACTCCAAGTGTCTTCTTTTTTTAAATTATATTTTTCTATATGTTTTGCATTTACTTTTATGTCAAAAAAACCTTCCCTGTTGCTAACTACATCACTGTCATCTAACATAATTGATTCATAACGGGTTAAAAATTTATTTTGCACACTATCAAAATAAGGTAAGCTACCAGTAGCCATTACATTATAATTAAGCGATACATTCTTTAAACTTGCACCAGCAAAAGATTTCACTTTTGCCTTTACTGTAAAACTATCTCCCAATTGTAAAAAGTTAGTAGGCTTTTCCAATGCCAATTCATACTGTGGTCTTTTATATTCTTCTACTTTAAATTTTCCACTATTGTAATTAATTTTATCTACAATACCTCCTTCAAACTCCCACTCGCCCAAAGCAGCATCTTTACTTATTTTATAGCTTCCAGCAAAAGAACCATACTCATTGGGTCTTACTAAAAGAGTATCCATTGTTTTATTAAAAGGATTTTGTATGTAAATCTCAATTTTACTTTTAAGTAATTCCCTTACATCTGCATTAAACTGCATTTGAAACCAGCTTAGTTTTATATTTTGCTTATTCAAAACTACCATCTCTCCTGTATATGGATCATTAATAAAAAAGATGCCTTTGTAATGCACTGTTTGTCCTGATCTATAAATTGCCCTATCTGTAAACATTTGAAATTTTACCCCTCTATCCTCATAATAATCCAATAAAGTCTCATCCTCTTCTTTGTCAAAGATTTCATCAGGTAAATTACTACTTGCAACGCTAAAACTTTCTATCAAAGTATCTTCTCCATTTACTACACGTATATCATCTGCAGCATTTTCTTTTATTGTTAACCAGCCTTCTTTAGTTGTTCTTGTAGGAGTTCCAAAAATTGCTGATAAATTATTTTTTGCTCTTATAATAGTTTGTATGGTAGTATTTTTTGTAGGAAAACCTGTAGTTCTATCTAATACAAACACCCTGTTATCATTATTTATTATTGCTAAATTGGTTACTGTAACGGTAACATAATCTACGATACTGTTTGAATCGGGAACAATTTTTGAATTTGAGTATAAGATAGCATAATGTCCTATTGGCAATCCTTCTAGTGTTACTTTTACTTTGTGTGTTTGATAATCGTTTGTAGTGGGTAAATCTATTTTACTAAAAAAACCTTTTGCAGTATTTTTTAAAAAACTTTTATTTGAAATTTCATTTAAACCAGATAAGCCTGAAGCTGGTATTCGTATGGTTTTAAAATAAATGGTTTGCACATTTCTACTTGTTACATCTATTTCCAAAGATTTATTTGCAAATACATTTGTTGCTGTTTTTATATTTAATGTTGGCTCATTTATTTTTGCTTTCATAGTAAGCAAAATATTTTTTATGTAAGAAAAACTATCCAACATATTTTCATTTTGCTGATAGAGCCTAATTGCTTTTACAAAATAATCTCTATACTCAAGTTTGTATTTTTCATTATTAAGAGTTTCATCATAATAATAACTTTTGTAATTGTCATTGTATTTAAGTCCTAAGCTGTTCCAGTATATACAAAGTTGATAAACACAATTTACTTTTACTGCTGTATACGTAGTATTTACTTGGCTTTCTAAGTATTTTCCATAAATCTTTTTTAATTCTTCTGTTTCGTAAGCATTCATATAAAGATATTTTCGAGCAAGGGTTTCAATAAAATAATATTTTTCTTTATTGCCATTATTAAATTTAGCCCAATCGCTAAAAATTTTCATTTGAGATTGAAGTGTTTTATTTACTCCTTTAATACTATCTATACTTATCAAAAATTCATCTTGGTTTAATTTGAAAATATTTTTATCAAAATTTTGTTTGTAAGTAGTTTTCAAAAAATCAAATACATTTATTTTCTCAGCGTATAAAATATCAGTATAACTAGGTTTACATAAAAACACAAATGGGTCACTTGATAGCCATAAAGTTTCTTCTGCTTTTGCGTTGTTTAGTTGTTTGCTTAAATCAATTGCTTTTGTAAAATAGTCTTCAACCACACTATCTAAAACCATTTTATCCATCTGCCTATATTGAACCTTACCTATCTCTGTAAATAAGTTTTTGTTTCCTCTGTAAAAAAATCGATAAGAAAACTCCGCTATTCTTTTTGCTTTTAAAATATATATAACCGATTTTAATTCGTTACTAGTTTTTGTGTCTGCAATTACACTATCTAAACATGATGAATTTTTAAAAAACAACGTATCCTCTGTTTTTAAATCTTTTATTCTTATTAAATAATTATAACAACGAGCTACTGTAAAATATTCTTTGCGCTGTAAAGCCTCTGTCTGTATGTTTTCAATACTTTCATACAGGTTTGTCAAGTTTTTTTTATCATTAATATTACTTTCTACTGCTGCCCAGTTTGTTTGTGCAAATAAATTTGAAAAAAATAATAAAAAGATAGCGATGAATGAAATAGCAGCTTTCATATAAGTGTGTTTGTAGTTTTGTAAGTAAAGATAATTTTTATACTTTTTGCATAAATTATCGTCGTTATAATTTTAAAGGCTACCTTATTGTTAAAAATGCTGCATCATTTTAGTTTTAAATAAAAAAATCATTTTTAAATCATTCAAATACTACAACATGTTTAGTTTTACAAATTTTCCCCTACCTTCATAAACAACATTACCGCCATGAAGAAAATTACATTTATACTTGTAACATTTATATTTTGCATAAGTATTTCTCATGCTCAGTTAAACGAAACTTTTGCTGATGGAAATTTTACCACAAACCCAGCATGGATAGGCAGCACAGCGGATTGGTTGGTAAACCCAAGCCTTCAATTACAAAGCAATAACTTGGTAGCAAATAGCACTTACTATTTAAGTACTACTAGCACAATGGCCACAACAGCTCAGTGGGATTTCTATTGCAACCTTACTTTTAATACCTCTAGCACCAATTATGCAGATGTTTTTCTTACCGCCTCTGCAAGTGATCTTACTTTAAATACAACTACTGGTTATTTTGTACGCATAGGTAATACAAATGATGAAATATGTTTATATAGAAAAGATGCTACAGGTGTGGTTACAAAAATTATTGATGGTGTAGATGCTAGCACAAATACGAGTAATAATATTTTAAAAATTAGGGTAGTTCGCAATGCTGCAAATCTTTGGACATTGAGTAGAGATAATACAGGCACTGGTACTTCGTATTTTACCGAAGGGAGCATTACCGATAATACTTTTTCTACCTCCGCATTTTTTGGTATACTCATAAAACAAAGTACTGCAAGTTTTTTTCAACGTCATTTTTTTGATGATATAAATGTACAAACTTATATACCAGATGTAACGCCACCGACCATTGTATCTGCTACAGCACTTTCTGCTAATGCGGTTGATGTTTTATTTAACGAATCTGTAGATGTAACAACAAGCCAATTAGTAGCTAATTATTCTGCAAGCAATGGGCTTGGTTTTCCAACAAGTGCAGTAAGAGATGCTACCAACACTTCTTTGGTACATTTAATTTTTGCAAACAATATTCCACCACGTATAAATATTACACTTACCATAAATGGCGTGGCAGATGTTTCTAATAATATTTTAAACGGTGGTACAAAAGTATTCAGCTACTTCGTACCATTTCAATACGATATTGTAATAGATGAAATAATGGCGGACCCTACACCTGTAGTTGGATTGCCTACAAACGAATGGATAGAATTAAAAAACACTACAACCTTTGATATAAATCTGCAAAATTATAAACTAGGAAAAAGTACAGGCGAGAGTGGGGCTATGCCTTCGTACACATTACCTGCGGGCAGTTACTTAATTGTGTGCACAGGCAGTGCGGTAGGGGCTATGAGTGCTTTTGGCCCTACGATAACGGTCACAAGTTTTCCATCTTTAAACAATGATGCAGATAAAATTTATCTACGAGCACCACAAGGGCTTATTGTACACTCCGTAAATTATACAGATGCATGGTACAAAAATGAATTTAAAAAAGATGGCGGATGGACACTTGAAATGATTGATACTAAAAACCCATGCTCGGGTATAGATAACTGGAAAGCTAGCACCGATGCAAGAGGAGGCTCACCTGCTGCAAAAAATAGTGTAGATGCTGTAAATGCAGATGCTACTGCACCAAAATTGTTGCGAGCATATTCGCAAAGCCCTTCTCAAATTGTATTGGTGTTTAACGAAGCGGCAGATAGTACCAATGCTGCCGCTGCCACAAATTATAGCATGAGCGATGGAGTAAACATCGTCAATGCCTTGCCGTTGTCTATTTCATTCGATAGGGTTTTGCTTACATTATCTACCCCACTATTGCCAAATAAAATTTATACTGTTACCGCAAGCAATGTAAAAGATTGTAGTGGCAATATTATTGGCAATGATAAAATTGCAAGGGTTGGCCTAGCTGCTAGTACCGATAGTTTAGATATTGTAGTAAACGAAATTTTGTTTAACCCAAAGCCAAACGGGGCGGACTATGTGGAGTTTTACAATCGCAGCAAAAAAATACTCAATCTTAAAAATGCAAATATAGCTAACAGAAATTCGCTGGGTACCATTGCTAGTATATACCAATTTACTACCGAAGATTATTTATTTTTTCCTGATGATTATATTGTAGTTACCGAAAGTGCAGATATTACTAAGAGAGATTTTGTAGCCAATAATCCCAATGCTATTATACAATTAAACAGCCTGCCCTCTTTTAATGATGGAGATGGAAATGTAATTTTGTTAAACGAACAAGGTAAAGTTATTGATGAAGTAAAATACAATGCTAAATGGCATTTTGCGCTTATAAGCAATGAAGAAGCAGTATCGCTTGAAAGAATAAATGCAGATGCTGCAAGTGTGCAAACAAACTTTCATAGTGCCGCTAGCAGCATAAGTTATGGTACGCCCACTTACAAAAATTCTCAAAATAGAATAGATGGTGAAGTGCAAGGAGATATAAAAATTACACCTGAAATTGTAAGTCCCGATAATGATGGTTTAGATGATTTTGCAACATTGCAATACAATTTTTCAGAACCTGGTTATACGGCTAACATTACTATTTTTGATGCCAATGGTAGACCTGTAAGGTTTTTGCAAAGAAATGCATTGTGCGGTACCAAGGGTAATTTTCGGTGGGATGGTCTTGGTGAAAAACAACAAAAACTACCACAAGGTATTTACATTATTTACACAGAGGTATTTAATGTAAATGGAAAAACAAAAAAGTTTAAAAATGTGATTGTGCTGGCAAGAAAAAATATTTAATATAACGTTAATACCAAAGCTAAAACCCATTATGAAAAAATTTGCATTGCTATTTATTTACTGTATTTCAGCATTGGTTTTAAATGCACAGAAAAACCCTTGCAACACAGATGTAAATATTGATTACACAAAAGAAAAAGCAGATACGACCATTACTTTAACCAATGGTACACAACTTACTTTTAATAGATGTGAGTTTTTTGATGTGAGATATTGCTTAGCATTTACAGAAATAAGAACTGTGCAAGATTTGCAATCCAATGGCTTAACAACGATGGATAGTGATGGAAACATGTTACTCTCTTGTGGTATGTTTACAATAAATTTTAATAAGGGAGATTGTACAAAACCCTGCTTAGATGTACCTGTAAGAATTAGGATTCCATTGCTTACAAGTAAATGTGCCGGTTCTAAAACTCCACGAAGAATGTATAAAGCTACACTAAATGGGAAATGGGAAGACCTTAAAACTGAAGCTAAAATTATTGAAATTGATGGAATTACCTATTCTGAATTTTATATGAAATGTGGAGGAGGTATAAATTGTGATCAAAGACTAAGTACAATCCGAGTAAAATTTAAAGCAAAACATATTAAAAAATTAACCAGCTTAAACCTATCATCAAACTGCCCTTTAATAAATGCTGATTTTGAAACTGGTAGAAGAAAAAATATTATTTATGCAAAAGTACCTTGTATGCTTGCAGATTCGATTGTGATAAAAGTAAAAGGTGAAGATAAAAATGGAAATACTGTAACACTTTCAAAAAAGCTGAGTGAGTGTAGGCCAAAATATAAAGTGACATTATGTAATCCAATTTCAAGAAAAATCATGAGAAATATATTAGGCTTTTTTAAAGTAAGAGAAAGAAATATTTATAGAAAATATATTATTGATTAAAGTTTCCCGTTGGTCACTTTGCATTTTTGTTAGTGCCCATCGCATCCAATTGTGAGCGCCGAGGCTTGGTTTTCAACCAGCCGATAAAGATTATGGTTGGCGTATAATAAAGAGGCTTTGCTGGTCATAGACCATAAGTGTTCGGAAGATTTAGCTAGAGTTTTTATATATCATTTCTTTAGCTTTTGTAGGGTTGCCATCGCACATGATTACAAGGGTATAGATTAT
>JAYVID010000284.1:0-4296 GCA_043770525.1 Ferruginibacter sp. | reverse complement strand
AGTTTTGAATTTTTGTTGAGGATTACCAATACTGTTGCACAATGCAATGGTATTGTGTAAATCTGCTTTATATGCAATAGCACCTACTCGGCTAAACATGGGTAGCTGTGCATACAAATATTCAATCGTTTCTTGGTAAGTCAATGAATGTGCTTGGTTGAAAATGTTATGATTTGGTGGGTGGGACACCCACCTTTAAGCTGAAATTGCTTTATTCAAAAACTACTTTTCCTTTACCATCTATATTTGTTCTTTTATCAAATACGATGTCTATATATTTTGATTCATTTTTGTTGCCTATTAATTTATAAGAAGCTCTGCCATATTCTTTTCCATTATTGTCTAATACTTTTGCGCTAATACTTTTATTTATATTCTCATTAAAAATAATGTAGGCAGTCAATACATTATCAGTTGTACTATCAGTACCATTAATAATTATTTTGCCTGTTTCAAAACCTTCTTTTTTCAAAGTTTCAGAAATGGAAACTTCATTTTCAAAAGTTTTTTCTACTCCTTTTTTTACACCATCTGCAAACTCAGAGCCAGTCTTAGCTACTACTTCGCCTGTTTTATTTATAGTATCTTTTGTTTTTTGTTTTGCCCAGTTGCAAGAGCATAAAATGAGAAATGAATATAGTACTATGATATACTTCATCTTTATAATTTTTATTTAGTGTTGAAATTTTAATTGTAAAAAACAAATTTTATATAACAATGATAAAATATAATTTCAAAACATACACATTCGTACAAATGAATTATTATTTTATTCTGATGAAAAATATTACTGCACATTAAAATTAAACTGCACCGTAACAGTACTCTCATCAGCAGCAGCATCAAATTTCATACTTTGTAAATAACCTCTAATAGCATTTGCATAAGCGCTATTTGTAGTAGTACTACCTTGTCCTATTCTTAAAAAAGTTCCCACACCTTCTGGGCTTACTTTTATTACCGCATTTATAGTAGCTTTTTCAAGCTCACCAGTAAATGAATAATATTTTATTACTTTTCTATTTCCACTTATCACTCTAGGGCCTCCCACTTTGCTAGTTGTTTTATCACCATAAGTATCTTTATTACCACCTGGTAATCCTTTATCTCCTGTGCCACCAGGTTTATTTCCTTGCATCGTATAGCCATTGTCTTCTTTGGCACCATTACCTCCTCCATTTCCTGGCCCTTTGTAAGTACTTTTTGCAATTTTTGGCTTAGGTGTAGGTGCTACAGCAGGTGTAGGGTTGGGGGTAGGTTTTGCTATTGTTTTTACTACAGGTGTTGGTGTAGTTACAATTTTTTTAGGTGTTGGTTTATTTATTGGCTTAGCTACGGGTGCAGCCTCGGTAGGCGCATTTTCTACAGGCGTTATTTTATCATCAGCTGCTATGTCCGGTACAGGTTCTTCTGTTTGTGGTGCTGCAGGTTGTGCAGTAGCTTCGGGTGGAGGAGGGGTTTGTTCAGGTGCTGCTTCTTCTGGGCTTGTTTCTCCTTTTATCAATGGTTGTACATCACCCAAGCCTTCATCATCATTGCCAAGGTTTATTTCTATTAATTCCTGCACTACAGGTGCTGCTACAGGACCTACTTTCCAGTTAATAAATATAAATGCAATTAAAAATAATGTGCATATTAATGCTGTATAAATAAACGCTTTGCGTCTTCTTTCGTTATCAAAACTATTTGCCATTGTATAAAGTTAAAATTCTCTTTTGATAATGATGCAAAAAATATTAAAATACATACTAGTTTATATATTTTTAACATTTTGGCAGTAGTACATGCTTATTCAAAAATCCTTTATTATTTCATGTAATCCTTTTATCTTTGGGTATTCACAAAAATATATTTCAACAATGCAAAAGTTTCTATTTAGTTTAGTTTTATTATGTTCTATTAATTTGGCTACGGCACAGTTTATAAAATTACCGAGTGGAATAGAGTTTCGTTACTTTAAAAAAGGAAAAACAACTCAAACTCCTAAAACAGGGGATTTTATATCAATGATAATAAAAAGTAGCTGTAGCGGACAAACATTGTTCGACTCCAAAACTTTTAATAAAGGCGTAAATGCACCTGTAAATTTTCCTGTACAAAAACCAAAGTTTAATGGAGATGTAATGGAAGTAATTAGACTTTTGCATGTAGGAGACAGTGTTTTAGTGCGTATACCACAAGATTCCTTTTATAGAATGCCGCAAGCTCAAAGAAAAGGTATTATACTAGGCGAACCAGTAATATATAACATAGGCGTTTATTCAATTAATACGGCAGCGCAAATAAAAAAAATACAAGATGATTATAAAAAAGCAGTGGCAGTTAATGCAAAACAACAAGCAGACTTTAAAAAACAACAACAAGATCAATTAAAATTGCAAAAAAAACAAGCCCTTTTAGATAAAAATCAAGAAGGAACTATGCTCTCATATTTTGCTAAAAGCAATTATAAAAATCCCATAAAATTACCTTCGGGTGTTTATGTTGTTTTAGATGAAGAGGGCAGTGGTGATTTTATAAAACCTGGTTTTGAAGTATCAATGAATTATGAGAAGTATGCTTTAAATGGCCCTAAATATGATAGCAATATTGATACTGCATTTAAACATACTACTCCTTTAAAAGTAAATGTTGGGCAGCGTCAAATAATTTTGGGTTGGGAAGATGGTCTAAAAGAATTTAAAAAAGGGAGTAAAGGCAAGATATTTATACCAAGTAAACTTGCTTATGGTAGCTACAAGTATGGTATAAGACCAAACGACACAATACCTGCCAATAGTATAATAGCTGTAGATGTAGAAGTATTAGATGTAGTAGACGTTGCTGCGGTTGCAAGGCAATTAGCAGAAAAAGAAGACAATGGAATACAAACATTTTTAAAAGCGAATAACTTAAACGGAATAAAAACAAATTCTGGTTTGTATTATGTAATTACAAAAGAAGGAAATGGTGAAAAACCAATGGTAAATGATGAAGTAACGATGAATTACACAGGTATGTTTTTAGATGGAAACAAATTTGATAGCAACGTAGATAGTGCTTTTGGGCATGTATCACCTTTTAGTTTTCCTTTGGGGCAAGGGCGTGTAATAAGAGGGTGGGATGAAGGAGTAGCCTTGTTAAAAAAGGGTACAAAAGCAAAGTTTATTTTGCCTAGTTCTATTGCTTATGGTGCAGGTGGGTCTGGTACAATACCTGCAAACTCGGTATTGCAATTTGATGTGGAACTGGTAGATTTTAAAAAGCCAGCAGCTCCTAAAAAAGTAGAAACACCTCAAGTGCCAATGGTGCCAAAGAAATAAAAATATTGTTTAAAAATAGAAACATTTAAAAAGGTCTAATACTTTTTTATCAAACTAAGTTTATGAGAAATACCAATTGCATTTCTCATAAATTTTTTATTTAAAATACCCCTTCAATTTATCAAACAATTGAAAAGGAATATCTATTTTCTTTTTGGAAATTGCATCTATAAAAAACAAGGTAGTAATTCCTTTGTTTAAAAGTTTATTTGATTCATTGTATATTTCAGTATGAAATGTGATGGAATGATCTGTAGGGAGTTCTTGCAATATTGTTTTAATGGTTATAACATCATCATATTTTGCAGGTCTTAAATATGTACTTGCGGTTTCTACTACAGGCATAAAAATACCCATTGCTTCTATGTCTTTATAAGTATAGCCCAGTTGTCTTATAGCTTCTGTTCTACCTATTTCATAAAACTGTGCATAGTTACCATAATATACAAACCCCATTTGGTCGGTAAGGGCATAGTGTATACGTAAAGTTGTTTGGCTTGTATACATTATTTTAAAAACGAGGTGTGTTGCCGCCCATTGCTTTTTGAGTAAGTTGTCCAAATACTTTTTGTAACAAAGCTGTTTTTCTTTCGTTGGCTTTGTTTCTTATTGCTATTTCTTTTTCTTCCATTTTGTTAAACATCATATTAGCTACATATCCACTTAATAAATTCCCAAGGTCAAGGTTTAGTTTATCACCTAAAAACATTTTTGCAGGAGAAACTAATTCGTTCCATTGGCTTGTAAGTTTATATTCTTCCAAACCACTGTTTATGCCGGGTGTTATAGCTTTGCGTAATGTATCACCAATGCTGCTGCGCAAAAAATCTGTACCAGAAGTACCACCTCTTTTTACAATACCAACAGCATCTTTAAAGCGCATATTTTTTATACCTTGCATAAATACGGGTATCGATTTTTCTACAGATTTTTCTGCCACAGTACTAAGTGTAGAAGAAAATCTTGTAACTTCTTTGCTTAGGCCTAACGTTTC
>JAYVID010000283.1:0-2024 GCA_043770525.1 Ferruginibacter sp. | reverse complement strand
TATGTTACCATCATTTTGTGGGTTAATACCAATATTAGCTGCTATTATGGCTCTTTCTATTACGTGTAGCATGTTTTTTTCCCAAGGTTGTACCGAAATGGTACGAGCATCTAAGGTAGTAATATTGGCTATTTGGCTTATAGCTGTTGGGCTGCCATAATAATCTGCTACAATGCCATCTAGCATTACAGGGTTAGCTTTGCCTGCCCTTATTTTTACCAATTCTGCTTCTAAATGGTTTATAGCTTTAGCCATAGTGGCTTTGGCGTCTGATATTATAATATTTAAATCGTCTAACATATAATTTTAAATTGGGTGCAAAGCTAAAAAAATCTGATGTTTTACAATCAGATTTTTTAATAATTTATAATAAAAGGTTTAGTCAACTTGAGCAGGCTCGGGTGCAAAACCATAAATCTTGTGCGATGTACGAATTTCAGACTCTTCTTCAACAACCTTTTTTACTGGTTGTTTTATTTTTTGCCTACGATAATAAATGATTCCTGTAAATGCAAAAGCCATTGTCAACAAAATACCCAATAGTATTGTTGTATCAAGGTTTCTTAATAATAGTGCAGTAACTAGAAATATGATGGTAGCCCCTACACATGTAAACGTTATTTTTTTGTGTGAAAACCCAAGGTCCAACAAATAATGGTGTACATGTATTCTATCTGGGCTAAATGGTGAACGCCTGTCTAATATACGCAAGCCGAAAACCCTCATGGTATCAAATAAAGGAATCATTAACACTGCAAAACCTACTGCCGGTGCTGCATCTAGGCTAAAAGCATTATTAGTTGCAGAACCAGCCACGTTTATAAATTTAATAACGAGTATAGAATTTATGGTACCAATTAAAAGTGAGCCTGTATCTCCCATAAATATTTTTGCAGGAGAAAAATTATAAATAAGGAATGCTACAATAGCACCTGAAAGTGAGAAAGCCATTACAGAATAAGTAGAAAAATTGCCTTCAGGATTTGCTAGATAAAAGTAGGTGCCAAAAATAATGGTTGTAATTAAACCTAAAGAACCTGCCAGTCCATCAACACCAACTATAAGATTGAAAGAATTGGTGATAACAATGATGGCAAAAATGGTAAGAAAAATACTAGCAAAATGGGGAATGGTATGAATGCCTAAAAAACCATGCATATCATTTATATAAACATTGCCAAAACGCATTATAATTCCCGCTGCTATTAGCTGACCAATAAACTTTTTACTGGCAGATAAAATAACAATATCATCTTTAACGCCAAGAAAAAATATAACAATGGCTGATGCGGCAAAATATTTGAGTTTATTTGCATCTGGAGCAGCTTCAGGAACACACATTAAAAGCGCAACAATGAAGCCCGCAAAAATGCCCAATCCCCCGAGCGTAGGGATAACTGCCTTATGAACTTTTCGCTCATCGGGCTCATCAAACAATTTTTTGCTTTTAGCTATTTCTATTATTACCGGTATGGCAAAAAAAGTAATTACAAAAGCAAGTATCGCACTAAGTATTATATATTGCATAAAAAACGTTGAAACCCGTATTGTTACAAAAGTATAAAATATGTTTGTACAATGCACTATTTTATCGCATTATACTTTACTATTAATAAAAAAATAATGCAAAAAACCACATTTTAACAATATAACGAATTGTTATCGTAGTTATTATTACGAAAAAAATAAATAAATAGGTTTTAAAAGAAACATCTATAGATTTGAAGTACGTTTGCATTTTAAATGAATTTGCAACCCATAAATAAGATAAAATATGAATAAGCTTACTGACATTGCTTCACAGGTGAGAAGAGACATTGTGAGAATGGTACATGGTGTGCAAAGTGGGCATCCTGGAGGCTCTCTTGGCTGTGCCGATTTTTTAACAGCACTCTATTTTGATACCATGAAACATGATAATAATTTTAACATGGATGGAAAAGGAGAAGATCTGTTTTTCTTGAGTAATGGACATATTTCACCAGTTTTTTACAGTGTATTAGCTCGTAGTGGTTATTTTCCAA
>JAYVID010000282.1:0-2063 GCA_043770525.1 Ferruginibacter sp. | reverse complement strand
TTTATTGGAATTGCTTACATCGGGCTTTCAGCATTACAATTTTCACCCTAAAACTAATCAAATTCTTTTTTCAAAATTTCATAAAGTTGAACCACATTTGCATAAACTTGTGTGCAGCTATGAATTATTTCCTGATAAGAGTGATAAGAGCACGATACCATATCTTGGAGCTAATATGATTATAAATCAGCAAGGTGGAAGTAAACAAATTATTTATGACAACTTAAGTAATCCCCTTGGAATAAATTATATCCAAAAAATTTCAAATCTTGAATTTACTAATTTTGATTTTGCCCTTTTTGCATATTCGGGTTATCGAAGAATTGGTCAAACTAATTTGTCAGCTATTCAAGAATTAAATAATAATCCTTTAATTGATTCTCTAGATTTTAATAACTCTATTAATCCCCAGTTATTAATCCAATGGCTTGCAAACACCATCACCAAAAAAGCACTTGCATTTTCTAGAAATGATAAAGAAGCTGTAAAAAAATATGCAGAAACAATAAGTAGAATTGAAGATGCTGTATCTGAAATTACTGGGCAAATTATAATATTTGATTTGCTAGACAATCCACTTAGCATAGGTATTACAGTAGATGGGCTAAACCTTGATTTTAATTTGTTGCCAGATGGTATGAAATCTATCATTAGCTGGATTGCAGATTTGCTGATGCGGATGGATAGAATTCCTTGGAGTAGCGATATCAATGTTTTTGATAGAAACTTTATTTTATTTTTAGATGAAATAGAAGTGCATCTTCACCCAGAATGGCAGCGAAAAATATTGCCTGTTGTGCAAAAATTGTTTCCTAATGCACAAATCTTTATTTCCACCCATTCTCCATTTGTGGTAGGCTCTGTGGATGGTGCATGGATTTACAAATTTAAAAAAGAAGGACAATACAGCGTTTTAGATGGTGAACCAATTTTATCAGAAGATGGTAAAAGCTTTCAATATATCTTAGATGAAACATTTGATATACAAAATCAATTTGGCATAGAAGTAGAAAAAGATTTATCTAGTTTTTATAGGTTAAAATCAAGAATATTAAAGCAAGAGTTAGATATAAACGATGGTGCTTTTGTAAGCTTAACAAAAAAGCTAGCTGAACAAAGTATAGAGTTGGAAAATATTGTAGGTATGGAAATTAAACAACTTGAAAGATTGCTTAATAAAAAATTAGTTGTTTAAAGATGCTGAAATTTACGAGGCTACAAGAACCCGAAGTGCTAGCTACAAATTGGGAAAAGTACGGTGAAAGGTATAAGCAAAATAGAATTGCGGATACTGGTTTTTCATTTACATGGCCTACTATTGAAAGGGTAACCTTAAATAATATTTTATTACCAACTTTATTATTACAAACACAAGACCATTGCTCTTATTGTGACCATTTTCCATTAAGAAGAGGAGATAATACGATTGACCATTTTAAGCCAAAGTCTCTTGAAGATTTTTATCATTTGGTTTGCCATTGGGAAAACTTATACATAGCCTGTAAACATTGCCAAGATAGCAAAGGCTCGCTTTACTCAGAAAATTTGTTGCGCCCAGATGAAATTACTTATTCATTTGATACATATTTCAGCTACAATTATGCATTACACAAGCTAGAGCCAAATGAATCTGAACCGATAGAAAATCAACTTAAAGCTACAGAAACAATTAGAATTTTTGACTTTAATCATTTAGGCCAAATACAAGCTAGAAAATTTGCTTTTGATAAATATGTATTGGATAAAACACCCGTAATGAACGATTACAACTATAGATTTATGTTATTGGAAAAAGTTGCTGATTAATAAATTCACACCCCACTCACCACCCTCCCCACCACATCAAACTCATACCCCTTGCCCAACAAATAATTTTGCAGTTTACTTTTTTTGGTAAAAATATTTGTTTCCCCCTTTAAGGATTTTAGTTTTTCAGCCGCAAGTTTGGCAAGCGTTTTTTCATAATCCTCATCCAAAATACTATCTAATGCTTTTTTAATACAATAAGCACTCACCTGTTTTTGAGCCAGCTCATATTTTATTTTGGTTTTACCCCATTGTTT
>JAYVID010000281.1:0-19122 GCA_043770525.1 Ferruginibacter sp. | reverse complement strand
GGGTTTTACTTATTTAATTACAAATGATGTAATGGTGGATATTTCGGGCGGCATTGGAATTACAAAAGAATCTCCAAAAAATTATTTTGCATTGGGTTTTTCTTATAGGTTTAATACAAAAAAGAATAATAGATTAGATTAACGTCTACCTCGCCATACAATAAATATAACATTGCCTTATATTGAAGAAACCATTTTAGTTTAAAAAGTATAATCAGATAAATTATTGCAGCTAGCTTTAATATTAATAAGTTTACATTAAACAAATATTTTTTATGGAATCTCAACAATGCTGCATCTACCAAGAATGAGAAAATATATTTTAGCAATAGCCATAACCATAAGTAGTAATTTTTCTTTTGCCTGCGGCAATGAATATTATAGAACTGAAATGCCTTTGGAAAAAGGGAATTTGAACATACAATTTTTATTGAAGTATGAAAACGGTGAAAAGATGCCTTATTGGATTCATGGTTTTAATAATGATGGAGGTATTCGGGTTGATCCATTATCTCTATTGAATGAATACAACAAAACAAAAAATTACAAATACCTCAGTGATTATGCTTGGGAACTTGTAAAAAGAAAAGAAACAAATCAAGCAATCACAATTCTTGACAGTTTACTAAAAACACATCCCAACGAATATAATATACTAGCCAACCTCGGCACAGCTTATGAAATTGCAGGTAACAACAGCAAGGCTTTAGAAATACTTACAAAAGCAGTGGCTATAAATAAAAATTCTCACTATGGTAGTGAGTGGATACACCTCAATATTTTAAAACATAAAATAAATAAAGAAGCTTTTTCCATTGAAAAAATAATAGGTTTAGGTATTGACGATTATAACTCTCAATGGAATACTGCTACTTGGGCACACCCAATACCTGCAGACTCTTTATTAAAATCAATAGCATACCAGCTACATGAAAGAATACGTTTTATAGCTCCAAAAGATAAAATTATTGGAAGGCTTATTTTTGATTTTGCAGCAATCATTTCAAAAACAAAAAGCAAGGAAGAAGCCTTACCATTTTTTGATTATGCCATGTATTACGATAATGAATTGTATAAAAATGTAGTAAATGTAAAGGCAGAAGAAACTAGAGTAAAAAGCACTACAACAGAAATAAAAAGTACTTTATCCAATAGCTCAAGATTTGTACTATTTACATTTATATCGATAGTTCTTTTATTAGGTTCATTTTTGATAGGCAGAAAAAGCAAAAAAAGTTAAATACATAAAATAAAATTCTATGGTTTATTTATTGCTTAATAATTTGTTTTGTAAATCTCTGTTTTGTTCTTCTATTGGTTAAAACAAAAATATAAGTGCCACTTACAAATTCTTTTATGTTTACAGATGTATAAAGTGTGCTTACCAATTGCTTCATTAATTTCCCTGTATTGCTATAAATTTTTATATCGAACACATTGTTGGCTTTTGTTTTTATGGCAACCTCTTCGTTTACAGGATTGGGGTAAATAGAAAAAGGCTCAATAACATTTTGCACAATTAATGGCTCTGTTGTAGTAGTAGGTAGTGACACAACAGTAGCAATACCTACTGCAAAATGCAGCAATGCACCCACAGCTGCTTTTGTAATTTGGTAATTGTAAACAGGGTCCATGTTTACCAATAGATCACTCGAATTGTGGTTATATGGAGCCGCAGGTCCGCTTTGATAAAAACCAATTGCAACTTCATTGTTTCCTTCAAAAGGCATGTAATCACTTGCAGAAATATTTGAAAGCTGTGGTATTAGAGTTGAATAAAAACCTACATAAGCCATCAATTCATTGTTAAACACATTAGATGCAGCATTGTTTGTAGTGGGTGTATTATCTTCATCTCTTTCGCACAATACAATTTGATTTGTAGTGGTACTTGGCCTTCCAATACCATCTATGTTAAATACAAGCCTAATATCCATTTTAGGTAATGTAGCATTTACTACATTGTTTACATAAGCTGTGCTACCAATAAGTCCATTTTCTTCTCCACTAAAATTAATAAATTTTATAGAATACTCTGTTGGTATATTTATCAGCAACCTTGCCATTTCTAGTATACATGCTACTCCACTTCCATTATCGTTTGTACCAGTACCGCCAATAGAATCGAAATGCCCACAAACTATTACATATTTATTTGGGTACAGTGTGCCTGTTTTTGTAACGATAAGATTTTTATTTGTAAAAGTACCATTGGTAAAAGATTGCTCCGTTATTTGAGCAACAGAATAACCAAAAGCTGTATATTTTGCTTTGAGATAATTGAAAGTATTTGTTAGTGCAACTGCCCCTCTGGTTTTTACACCTAAGCCTTCAAAGTCGGTTAAATATTGGGTAACATTTGTTTGAGATACCATATTTGCAACTGTTGCATAGCTTGTGTTTATAGTTTGAGAAAATACACTGCTTGCACCAAATATTATGGCTAACAAAATATTTATTCTTACAAATTTTATTTTTGGATTAATCATAATTTTCATTTGATTTTTTTTTCTTATTTATACGAATTTAAGAAATTAATATTGTGTAAATAATGGATTCAGCACATTTAATAACGTAAATTTAGAAAATCTAGTTTATTTCTTTCATTTTATTTTAACATGAAATAGATTTTATCTTGTAATCTTTATTGCCATTTTGTAGGTTTTCATGTTTAAGATTTTTTTGTTCTCAATAGACAAACAAAAACAATTGTTTTAAAATACCATTACTTACTTAATTTTACCAGATGAAAATTACAATAACAAAATTATTTTGTGCCTTTGCCATTATTGCTTTTTTATACTCTTGTGGAGCAACCAATGCTTTTAAAAAAGACAAACCTGCTTTTGATGCATCACTTGTTATATCAACTTATAAAGCCATTGGAGATTTAAATGATTCTTATTTTGCAATTAGGGAAAATAATTTTTTTGAGTTTTATATGCAACTTTTTGATAGTGTAAAAAACACTTCTTACCCAGGTAAGTTTACAAAAAGTGGGGATACATTATTGCTAAATTTTTATAACAAAGGTGCTGAAGCATTTTTGGGTAGTAAGGCAATTGTAAATGCAACCAAAAAAGAAATTGTATTTTTTGATAAATTTTTGGGGGTAAAACGAAAGTTGATTTTTAATTAAATATTTTTTTCGAAAAATTCATTAAAATCTAAACATTATACATTCTCTTTCTGAAACAGTGTAGTGATTGATTATTTTTATTCCCACAATTAAGCATCATCCCTCTGCGTTCTATTAGCTAAATAAACGCCAAATAATATAATAAGCAAACAAATAAATTGTTTCCACCAGGCATTTACAATTACATTCGTTATTGCTACAAAGCTTAAGTTACCTTCAAAAATAATATCTTGGTGTGTATCTAATATAGCCCACATAATAGCCACTGCAGGTATTGCATAAGTTACCATTGATGCAAAAACCATTCCTGCCCTTTTCATTAACATATAAAAAAATATAGAGGCAAACGCAGTACCCAATACACCCAGTATGAATGTATAGCCTGTAGCAGTAAGCATGGGTTTGCTAAAAATATCTTGACTAAAATAACCAGTAAAAAACAAAACAATTAAAGCAGGTATGGCATTTAATACCAATGCCAAAGATGCTATGTGCAAAGAAGGAATACCACTTAGGTGTTTGCCAACCATGTTAACATTTATACCATACATAATGGTAGCAACAATTACAAGTGAGGTATAAAAAACAGTACTTAAATCGTAATTACCAAAAGGCTGAGCCAAAAACAATAAAATACTGCCCATAAATGAAATACAAATACCCAATATTTTATAAGAAGCAACTTTAGCATTAAAAAACAAAGCACCCATTATTATAACAAAAATAGGTGTGAGTGCATTTAATGAACCAGCGAGGGAACTATCAATTTTAGTTTCTGCCAAGCAAAATAAATAGGCTGGTAAGAGGCTTCCTTGAAGGCCGGAGAGAAAAATTATAAAAACTTTATTTTTAGGTATAGATTTGAAATGTTTTATAACAACTGGAACCAACACTATACCAGAAAATACGATACGCAAAGAAGCAACTTGATAAGCAGATAGGCTTACTAACCCCTTCATCATCAAAATAAAACTACTGCCCCAAATAAAGGATAACGTAACAAAAATTATCCAATTTATTAACCTTTTACTCATCTTTTAGCTCATTTTTTGCAAAGGTGCATATAAAAACATCGTAAATATTTGTTTTTTAACAAAATTTTGCTTTATTTGTAATTCAATCAATTTCAAAAACACTCAAAATTAATTATTATGGGATTCATTAAAGAATTTAAAGAATTTGCTGCCGGTGGCAGCCTTGTAGATTTAGCAGCGGCTGTTGTAATGGGTGCTGCCATTGGTAAAGTAATTACCGCATTTATAGATGGTATGGTTTTGCCATTAATAGGTATGGTTTCAGGAAGAGATTTCAGCAACATGTATTTCGGGTTAAATGATGCCACGAAAGCAGCTGCGGCAACTGGTACTACATCTCTTGCCGAAGCTCAAAAATTAGGCCCTGTATTTGCACATGGAAACTTTATCTCTTCAGTAGTAAACTTCATTTTAATAGCACTTGTAGTTTTCTTAGCCCTAAAAGCTATCAACAAAATGAAAAAAGCAAAAGCAGAGGAACCAGCTGCACCTCCAGCAGATATCACTTTGCTTACAGAAATACGTGATGCATTAAGAAAATAAAATTTCTTAAATAGATATGCTTAAAAAATACATCCTTATGGGTGTATTTTTTTTGTGTATATGGTAACCTTACTCCCTCTAAATCAGTCTATACAAAAACTGTATTTTTTAATTAAACGAAAACAAATGAAAACTAAAGTAATTTTACTTGCTGCAACCCTATTTGCAGCAACAACATTAAATGCACAAACTACAGCAGATGCTAAAGCAGCAGCAGATGCAGCAGCAGCAAAATTAACTGCTGGTAAAGCAGACCTCAAAGAAGGATGGACAAAGGGGGGTACGCTTAATTTATCTGTTACAGAAGCTGGAATTAACAATGAATGGAATAAAGCAAATGGCGGCGAACTTGCCATTTTAAATGTAAAAGGAATTGTAGATTACAATTTTGATAGAAAGAAAGGCAAAACAAATTGGTTAAATTCATTAAGAGGAAGATTTGGTGTAGGTAAGGCTACTTCTACAAATGATAAATTTGTGAAAAATGATGATTACTTAAACTTTAACTCTATATACGCTAAGCAGTTTAGCAAAAACTGGAGCTATGCTGGTTACTTTGGTTTAGAGTCTCAATTTGAAAATGCATTTATGACACCTGGTTACATAAAATTTGGCCCTGGTGTACTGTATAAGCCTAATACACATTTTTCTGTATTAATTTCTCCAGCTGTGGTACAGTTAACTACAAAACTAAAAGCTAGTTTAAAAAATGTACCAGCTTTTGGTGTAGATGCTGGCAAATCTGTAGCTTTTGGTATTGGGGCTTTTGTACAAGCCAATGCTAATTACAATTTAGCAAAAGGTATTGCTTATAAATCTACCACTACATTGTATTCTAATTATCTAAATAACCCAGGCAATATGGTTTTCGATATGAACAACCTATTTACATTTACAGTAAATAAATACATTGGCGCTACATTGTTATTAAATGCACGCTACAACGATAATGATAAAAAAACTGGTGTAGCTGGTATGCAGGTTCAACATGCAATAGGTTTAGGTTTAAACTATAAATTATAAGCTAATTTTTAGATTTCCTAAAAACTCAATAAATTAATACATTTGCATCCCGATAGCGTAGCTATCGGGATTCTTTTTTATAAAATATTTTACAGTGGCAATAAGCGAATCATACCAAATAAAGCTAGA
This sequence comes from Ferruginibacter sp., assembly GCA_043770525.1. Taxonomy (GTDB): domain Bacteria; phylum Bacteroidota; class Bacteroidia; order Chitinophagales; family Chitinophagaceae; genus Ferruginibacter. The sequence goes on along the minus strand of JAYVID010000281.1, from coordinate 13,254 downwards.
AGAATTTGAAGGTCCATTTGATCTATTACTTTTTTTTATAGAAAGAGATGAATTGGATATTTACAATATTCCCATTACAAAAATTACCAACGAATTTTTAGATCATATTCACGCAAGTGAAAAACTAAACATAGAACTGGGAAGTGAGTTTATTTTATTTATAAGTACACTAATGCGCATAAAAGCAAAAATGCTTTTACCACGCAAAGAAATAGATGCACAAGGAAACGAAATAGATCCTCGCCAAGAGTTGATAGACAAAATACTTGAGTACAAAAAGTTTAAAGAAGCATCTACACAAATGGCCGAAATGGAAGCCATACGTATGCTTATGATAAAACGTGGAAACATACAAAGAGAGCTTACCATTATAGGTGAAGAAGCTGGTGAGGGTACCGAAATACAAACAGTAACATTGTTTAAATTAATGAAGGCTTTTGAGAAAGTAGCTTTACGATTAAGAGAAAAAAACTTTAAGCCCGTACACACCGTAGTGCAATACAACTACACCATGGAAGGCGTGCGTGAGCACATGCTTAATATAAGTAAGGAGCAAAAAACATTGGCATTCGAAAAAATATTTGATAACTGCGAAAGCCGCATACATGCAATTTTTATTTTCTTAAATATGCTAGAGCTGGTGCAGCAAAAATTCTTACACATACTTATAGGCGAAGGCAGAAATAATTTTATAATAGAGTACAATGAAGATAGAGAAGAAGACCAGAGTACAGTATTGACGGCAGATGATTTTAGTCACCTAAATTAGAAGCCCCATAAATCCCCCGAAGAAAAGCCCCTCCTATCCTCCCCGAAGGGAAGAGAAAAGTAAAAGATTGAAGAGTAGGTATTAGCAACAAATAGTAATTCCTTTTTTGCTAAATTCTTACCCCTTTTGAGATGGGTTGGAATGTTGTTCTTTTTTTGGACAAATAAGCAGAGCTTTTTTGTCCAAGCTAAAAACAGCTATGTGCATCTTCATTGGCGTCGCACATTTCATCAGTATATCTTTATTCATCTTTTATTATGCAATAGATTATGTTTTATTTTTTAAAAGTCAAATTCACTTTTTATTGAAAATAAATACACAAAATAAAACACTAATCTACAAAAAAACTAAACTTCTAAACCTCTAAACTCCTAAACCTTCTTTATGAAATTAACAATAACAAGAGCAAACGAAAGAGGCACAGCAAACCATGGCTGGCTAAAACCTGCACACTATTTTAGTTTTGGTGGCTGGCAAAATGCAGATAAAATGCATTTTGGTGCATTACGAGTATTAAACGATGATTGGATTGCAGGTGGTGGTGCTTTCCCCACACACCCACACGATAATATGGAAATTGTAACTATACCATTTACAGGTGCATTAAAACATAAAGACAGTACAGGTGGCACAGGTATTATACAAGCAGGCGATGTACAAATAATGAGTGCAGGCACAGGAGTACAACACAGCGAAGCAAATGAAAGCGCTACAGAACCTGTAACCCTTTTTCAGCTCTGGGTTTTTCCAAAAGAAAAAAATATTACTCCAAGGTATGACCAGCGTACTTTTAATATAAATGAAAGAGAAGGTAAATGGCAAGTAGTAGTATCTCCGTTAGAAAAAGACAATGCACTATGGATAAACCAAGATGCTCGTTTTGCTTTAGTAAATATAAAAGCTGGAGAAAAAATTAATTACGAAAATGCTTTTGTAGGTAATGGAGTATATGTAGTAGTAATAAAAGGCAGCATAGAAATAAATGGACAAAAATTTGACCAAAGAGATGCCGTTGGTATTTCTGAAACAGATAATTTTGAAATAACAATAATAGAAGACGCTGAGTTGTTAGCGGTAGAAGTACCAATGAATTTTTAATGGCATTCATTTAAAAAATAGAGTTTAAAAAAATTAAAATGTTATTTAAAATTTTAAGGACAGTTATTTTATTTATTTTTATATTGGTATATAAAAGTAGCAATGCGCAAAAATCAAACACAGGAAATTGGTTTATCTATTTTGGCAATCAAGCCATCAATAAAAAATGGAATTGGCATAACGAAGTACAATACCGCAACTACAATTTTGCTGGAGACTTACAACAGTTAATACTTCGCACTGGTATAGGTTTCAATCTTTCTGAAAACAACAATAATATTTTATTAGGGTATGGCTTTATAAACACACAAAGATACCTGCCTACTACCAATACAAAAGCTGGCACTACCGAACATAGACTTTACCAACAATTTATTACAAAACAAAATTACAAGCCTTTTTTTGTACAACATAGATATAGGCTGGAAGAACGTTTTTTACCCACTGATTTTCAAATGAGGTTTAGGTATTTTTTAGGAGTAAATATTCCACTAAACAATAAGACAATGGTAAAAAATACTTTTTATGCCTCTGCCTACAATGAAATATTTTTAAACACCGAAAAACCCATTTTTGATAGAAACCGATTGTATGGTGCTATGGGCTTTGTGTTTAGTAAATACATAAAAGCAGAAGTAGGATTATTGGCTCAAACGCTAGAAAATTCAAATAGAAATCAATTTCAAATAGTACTGTTTAATAACTTGCCATTTTAATAAAACTATAGCTTAATAATAAATCCAAAGCACCACAGGCTTATCAGCCTTATCTATATATTTTTTTAGGGTAGGCAAAAATGTTGGGCTCACTGTTGGGCAGCCTAAGCTTGTGCAAATAGGAAATGGATCTACTTCTTCTGCTGGTACACATGAGTGCGCATGCAACACTACAAACCTTTCAAAAGCTTTATTATTGCTAGTTTCTAACCCATGTAGCTTAAATGCCATACCAAATTTTCCACTATACTCCACGCCTATTTTATACTTACCCAGCGAAGTAGCATTTGCATTGGGAGTATTGTTAAATTGCAATACATCGGTGCTAGTTTGTGAGCCACCACCATGGGTTACCAAGCCCTCATGCAAAATTGTATCTTGCTTTAAATCATATACAAAAAATCTATTTTTACCAGAAGGTATTTTCATATCTATTAAAAAACAATAGGCATCCTCATAGCTGTTAGCTTTTACAAAAGGTTTTATTTTGCTTGCATAGCTTTTTACTTTTATAGTATTTTTAGCTGCTATTTTATTTTTTTCAAAAGGCTTTGTTATGGCATGTTTTACATTTAGAGTAGGTATTGAGTTAGAATTAAAAACGAAAAAGCCTACAGCTGTAACTGTTGCAATACTGGCTAATAAAATTTTCATGAAAAATATTTTTATAAAGATTCAAAAAAAAATATTTTCCATAAATAGGTTTAACAAAAAAATAGGGATGCTAGATGCACCCCCATTTTCTATTTTCAACCCCCCGATTGAATTTCTTTTTAGGTTTCAATTTTAAAAAACAGCTTACTTCAATTTAAAAGAAACCCTAGCTTTATTATACTTTTTTGTAGTTTCATATAAATATCAAAAAATATTCTTTAAACCAATACCGTTAAATAACCCATATTTAAAATTTTATAAATGAGGACATGCTTTTAAAAAAAGCATGTCCTTGTATAACCCCAAATCTCAACCCCCCGATTGAAATATATTTATTACATTTATTTCATAAGCGTTACATGTCCTATATAATTTTTTTTGTTCTTTCCTTTTGGTTTATTAGCTACCGTAAATTGCATTGGCTCGCTCCTACCCTCTATGTTTGCATCTACAGCTATAGGAGCTCGGTTAGCATCCAATGTTTGTATAGACCATATAAATCTTTTGCCCTCTTGTACAATTCCATCCCATCCTTTTTTTACTGTAGAGGAGTCACCCGTTTCAGCTACTTTTGGTAAACCAAGTATACCTTGTGGCTGCCATATAAATTGTGTTTGTCCTATTATTTCTCTTTCAAGTATTGGTTGGTTACTGCGCAAAGCCTGCAAAGGTTGTTGGTTTTCTAAAACTTCAAAAACTTGAATTTTATAAATAACCAATGCATTGGGCCTTGGTACAATTGGTGTCCATCTAAAAATAATGGCAGTGCTTGCTTTTGCAATATCTAGCTCTTGGTTATTGGCAGGCATCATACAAATAGGTAATTGTAAACCTGCTACAAAAAATGAACCGCACCTTTGCGTAGTTAATGGCGTAAACGTAGTTTCTGCTACCAACTCTACACAAAACTGATAACTATCCGCTGGTAGCTTACCCGTTTTATTCAAAGTAGTTTGATATTTGCCATTAAACTTTTGAATATCCAATGGGTAAACTACAGGTGCTTCTAAAACCGTTTGTCCATCAAGAAAAATTTGTGTAGCAGCCCTATTTAAATCTGTAGTAGATACCTCCGTACCATCTGATGATTTTACGGTTACCTTTATTTTTGCTCTCCGTGGGCTTTGCTGGTTTAATACAATTAAAGTAATGGTACCTTTTTTTAAATCCCATTCGCTTAAAGTAGCAGAAGGCCTAGGGTTTACAATAAGATTTGTGTTAAGCTGTGCATTTGCTATTACTGCAAAAAGTAAACAACATGCTATTAATATTTTTTGTTTCATAATTTTTATTATTAAGTCTTGTGTCTTAAATCTAACCGTCTCACATTTAACTCCTAAAATCTATATTGAAATCCAGTTCTCAAATTACTTTCCATATAATTTGCTGCAGGATAAGTAGGTGCCAATTGATTGCCATACTTGTAATAATTTGTACTTAAAAAATTTGTCCAAGTCATTTTTTTATTCAACTTCACATCTACATTACAGCTAGCTATTACGTTATTATCTGGCGTGTAAGTATTAAAAGTGCTAAGGGTATATTGCAACTGCCCTCTAAGCTTTACTTTATCTTTAGCCACTGGCACAGCAAGCCCAGCGCTTATTGTAGCAAACGAAATTTTTGCAAGTGTAGCTTGGTTGTAAAAATACATGGCGCTAAAATCAGGCATTATTTTTCTATTAAAATATACGGGTATGTAAGAAAGTAAAACTGTATGGGTTTTATTTAAATCTACCACTGGTACAAATAAAGGAGGCAATGAGTATGTTTCTTTATATGCACTGTAGTTGTAACTTAGGCTAATGGTATTGCTCATTTTTTTATTGCTCCAAGTATAAGTAGGGTTAGCACCAATATCATTGCTCACATTTTTTATACTAGGTATACCTGCCAGCGTACTACCATTTGTATTAAAGCCAAAATTATTAAAGCTTAAGTTTAGACTAAATTTATCGTTGAACTGTGTAAACCAATTTACATTAGCTATAAGCTGCGAAGCTTTGGTAGTGGTACTGCTCAAATTATTTACACGCTGCCCAATACTTGCTACTACATTGGTTTTATTTTTCCACGCATTAAAACGAGTGTTCACAGTATAATCAAAACGATCTGGCTGCATGTAAGGATAGCCTGGCAATTGAAAACCAGCACCAATATATTTTGCACCTAAGCCAATATCAAAATTAGTAGATTTTTTACCGATAGACATTTGTGCTGCATAATCAGATACACTGCTCATTTTTGCTTCTATAAATGGTTTAAAGCCTTTAGCAGCTGGGTTAGCTGTATCTTTTACATTGGTTGTATAAATAGCATTTGAAAACTCAGATTTTACATAAAACCCTTTATTAAAATCTTTGTTTACTTGCATGCTTATGTTAAAACCTTCTTGCGGTGTTACAGGTGCAAGTGGAGCAGATGTTACAGAGCCTACAATATCTTTACCTTTTGCAAAATTAAAAGCTACTAAATAGTTGCCTTCTTTTTCTTTACCAATGCTAAACATATAATGACTGCGCTTATAAGCACCAGGTATAACTGGCAAGGGTGTAGCTGCATAATTGATACCTGATTGTGAGTTACCTGCAAAAAATTTAAACCGATAATTTTTTGGTTTTAAAGAAAACCCTGCTCCAAATATTCCAATATCACCAGTAGATAAATCGGAGTATTTTAGGTATTGTGTACCTAGCTGAAACTCTGCCCACTTATAGGTAGGGTTTAGCCCAAAATTGTTCATAGGGTTGGTAAGAAACTGCCCTATATTTTGGTTTTTTATACCTGTAAAGGGCCCTGCAAAATTTGTTGGAAATGCAGCAAAATTAAAATTCATGGGCAGCGAAAAGTTTTTGCTAAAATTAATGGTAGGCATAAAATTGAACCGTACTTGGTTCCAAGGTCTTCTTTGAGTATAACCTGTAAAACCTGTAGGTTTTACACTAAGCCCATAGCCCTCATAAGTAATGCCAGCAGTACCTGTAACAGTTACAGGGCTTTTCTTTTGTGCTTGCACTTGCATTGCTGCTGTACTCAATATTAAAAATAAAAAACGTTTCATGCTTGGTGGTTGTTTGGTAATGTAAATATTGTTTTTTGTTGTGGGGTTTAAATGTTAGATTGTATAAGTGTAGGAGTTAATTGTATAAGTGTAATTTATTTCTATACAAACAAAAGTCGTATTGTCCACAATACTTATACTTGAATTAAATAAATCTGTTATTAAAATTTTACAAATTTTATCGATACCCTCTGCCCATTTATTTCACTTACAAACAAGTAGCTACCAGCAGTTAGCATAACCACATTTTTACTTATTTTATTTATCCCTTTTTGTAATTGCAAATTGCCTGCTGAAACTACATTGCCCATAGTACCTATAATTTTATACGCAACAGTATTTGCAACTTTACTTTCCAAAATAATGTTAGCCGTTTCTTGTACAGGGTTTGGTGCTATCAATATTGCTGTATTATTATTTGCTTTTATTACTAATTTTTCTGTAGCAGAAAAACTTATTTTACCATCTGTAGCAATTGCTTTTACTCTGTAATAATTTATTGCAAAGGGATTGTTATCTTCTACCCAATAATTATTTTGTGTACTCACATTTCCTTTAGATAATACATCGCTTATTTTTACAAAATTTGTTCCATCCATACTTTTTTCTATTTCAAATTTTGCATTTTCATTTTCTTGTTGTGTGCTCCATTGCAGCATTACATTATTATTTAATTGCTTTGCAGATAGCTTAAAATCATTTACAGCCACTACACCTGTACTACTCCAAATAAACCAATGCTGTGAAGTTATTTTTGCACCTCCACTAGCGCTCAAATCAGTGCCTGTCCAACTTGTAAAGCAAGGTGCACTAGTTCCATCATAGTATATTTGTCTACTTATAATATATGTGGTATTAGGTGTAACTGTGTATTGCCTATAATTTACAGTAGGATTAGAACCTGTGGGAATTGATGGAATTAAAGTAGGGATTAAAAGATTAGTTCCACATGTACCAGTCGTTTTTTCTATTATTTTATAATCTTGGCAAATTGCAGCACAAGTACTTCTTACTTGATGAATATTTATTGCAGCTAGCAACACTGTACTTGGGCCAGTTGTAAATTCTGTAGAAAATTCGTGCTTTACAATTCCTGTACCATTAAGCATCAAATTATTTGTTCTCACATCTTGCCATGCAGAAGGAATAGTTGGTTGCCCATAACCACTTTGAGTGGCAAGAAAACTATTGATTGAAGCATCAGCTAATGTTTTTGTTGCAAAAACTGTTTTATTGCAAGATGTACCTAATTGTGCTTCTGCACAATTGCAGGGGCTTGCTACATCTATTACTTGGCTGGCACCTGCACCAGTACATGGGTCGGGTATTTGCGCAAAAGCAATATTGGTTGATAATATTATTGCAACAATACTTAGTAGTTTTTTTTGTAAATTTTTCATTTTTTACTTTTTTATTTTTATTAGTAGGATGGCAAAATTTACCATCCTACTAAAGTTTTTTAAATGTGTTTATTTCAATAATGTAACATGCCCGATATAGCCAGCTTTGTTTGTAATTTTTGTGTCTTCTTTATTAGGGCTATGCATTTTAAAATGTGGCTCTCCACCATCTGGCTCAAAACCTGTGCTAGGGTTACCTGTAGCATTATCTCCATTTGGACATTGTGTAAATGCTACCCTCACAATTTTGGTACACTCTTCACACTTATTATTGCGATAAGTAATTTTTACATACAATACTACTTTTATGCAGCAGCAACTTATTGGGTTTAAACCTGGTACTTTTATTGCAAGATTTAAATTTGTACCCATTGGTATAGCTGTAGGTGTAGCTGCGTTAAACAAAATTTCTCTCGGACTATTATTTGCGTTAGAAGCAGCTACACTAGGATAAGTTGTAATGGCAGAAGTAAAACTTGGAATACTACCACTAATTATACTACCCCATTGGTTGGGTATATTGTAGCATTGTAAGCAAGCAGGGTTATCGCTGCTTATTTGAAAGTCTACCACATTGGCTCTTATTTGTGTGTAAGTATCGGCACCACCACCTAGTACAAAAGTTGCATTTACAGTAGTAGCTAATGGAAAAGTATTTATATCTAAACTGCTTAGCCCTGAGTCAAATACAAAAGAAACTTTGTCTTTACAATTATCGCAAGGTGGTTCACAATTTTTGGTTTGTACAAATTTAAATTTACACTCCTTACACCACTTGCCACCACATTTTACTTTTATGGTAACAGTGTAAGTGCCTACTTGGTTGGCTGTAATGCTTGTACTACCGGTGCTGTAAGAAATTAAAGGTGGGCCTGTTGGTCCTTGTATAGTAGTTATCATACTATCCGGTTCACAATTATTCCCGCAAGGGTTTTGTACTTGCAATAAATAGGGTTGATAGCATTTTAGTATGTCTGTATATGTTTCACCACATTTTATGGGCAACTCATTTCTTGTTCCAGTTCCTATTCCAGTAAACCAAACTAGCGTGGGTTTAATTTCTTGTAAACATTGGCAACAAATACAAACATCATTATTAATACCTGGTTTATACCCTACTTCTTTACCTGTAACATCTTTGTTTGAAGTCGATTTTATTAGTATAGATGTGTTGCCAGAGAATGGATTTGTTATTTGAAACTTTGCTGTAACCACAACATCTAAGCAACTAAAACCACTTGGCATGGTAATACCAGAAAAACTATAGGTACTACCAGAAGTAGTATATGTTGTAAACAAAGGGCCAATTGGAACACCATTATTATAAAATTGTAATTCTAAACTTTGTAATACCCCAGCACTACCTCCAATTGAAGGAGGTGTAAAACTCCCAGTAACATTACTATTATTAAAACAAGAATCTACTTTTACAGAAGCTTCTTCAGAGGTTTTACACTCCTTACAAAATTCATCAAGATATGTATAGCCCCAATGGGCTCCTCCAGAGCAATCCGAGTTTATAAATTCAATTTTTACAGTCTGCCCAACTTTACTTGATAAGTCTAATTTAGCGCATTGCCAGTCTACAAAATAAATACTGTTTGAATTTGTTTTTTGAGTGAAACTATTATTTGGGTTTCCGATTTGCAAAACCTCATCAACTACATTATTGGCAGCATCTAATGCCCTTGCACTAAAAAAAACTTCTGATCCATTTGGTGATCCATCAAGATTTGAATGGCTCTTTTGCATTACAAGTGCATATTTAAAATAAAATATTTTATTAGCATTAGTAACAAGAATATTTTTTGCAATCATTTCCGAACCATTACCATTATTTTTATTTCCAAGTCTTAAAGAATTACTTCCTCCACCAAGAGGTCTGGATGGTAACGAAAAAGAAGGAGACGCACTTAATAAAAAAGGATCTATTGCAAAGGGTATAATTTGTAAATAATGCTGACCGGAGCCTAATCCGTTTTTTGAAATAGGATTACATATTGCATTACTAAGTCCATTTGGTAAATAAGCAGGTACAGCACTATAATGATGTAAACAAAATTCACTCCATGGATTTGTTCCATTTTCAAAAACATTATCTACACACAATGGTGTTACAGGCAATATGCCGCTTAAGTCTTTTACTGCTGATGCAAACTTGGCACTTACATTTTGTTTTTTTAATAGTCCTTTTCTAAAATTTGAAACTTCACTATCAACCTCACTTTTTGATTTTCCAAAATTTTCTAACTCCGATTTATACAATTTTATTAATGATGCAGTATCGTTTATTACTTGACCATTTACCAAAAGGGAACTTAACATTAGCATTAACATTATTATCTTTTTCATCTCTTTATATTTTATTTGATGATTTTAATTTTAGTTTTCTTTAATTCCTGTTTTATCTTTTACGATAATTACACCCCTCTCTCCACAATCATTTAAAGGTGGAAACATTTGTAAGCCTACTTTTTTATGCACCCTTTTTGTTTCATAGCATTTTACAATACTGCAAGTTTTACAAACACCATTTTGCATAAAGGTGGCTGTGTATCGTATACAAAATCTAAAACAATCTGTACAGCAGCTAAGTTGTGTTTGTGGTGGTAAGGATATATTGAGGTTAAAAGCGTTATTGAGTGTAATACCACTAAGCGTAGGGCTTATAAAATCGAGCTGATGGCTTGTAGGTATAGGTGTACCGCCTGGGCCTGCTACACTTGTACCACCTGTCATGCCTCCGATACTTCCGCCTACTAAGTTGCCAAAATAATAATCGTTTGTATTACATTTTTTACAATCCCCTTCGGTGTACCAATAAAAATCTACTATTTCTGCACTTAGTTTTACGATGGGGTAAGGGCCAAAACTTAATGGGCCACTAAGTGATGCAATATTATTAGTTTGGTTTGTGTTGTAATTTATTTGTGTTGGTAAAGTCCATTTTACAACATTGCTGTCACAAAGATCACAACGGCAACTTGGTACTAAAACCTCTGCATTTGCAGAACCCACACAATTATCAAATGCTAGGTTTGCTGTTTGCACTTGTGCATCAAATTTTATTTTTAATGTAGTAACCGATGCAGGTATAGTTAATGTTTGGCAAAGGGTATAACTTTGTCCTTCATTTTTTAATATATTTATTGGTATAACTGTACCTACAGGATTAAAACTTTGATCGAAAAATTGTGCTTGTATTATTTTTGTTGAGTAAGCTGTGTAACTAGTTGATGAAGCCCCAAATCCACTTTTTGTAACATTGAAAGTAGCACAAACTTTATATTGGTTATTGCTTTTGCAAATAATTGAATCAATTTTGCAAGGTGTATAATCCATAATGCACCCACCACTACTCACACTAAAACTTGTAGGCTCACTACTCCCCAACATCTCCACTTCTCCCATTTGATTTTGCTTACTTGCCTCTACATTCCATATATATTTAAAATAGACTGGAGGGAATGTAATTTTATCAACCGATTGAGTTATATTTTTAACTTCTTTTTCTAAAATAGGGGTATTGGCTTTCATGGCTTGCGCAGGTGCTTGCCCTTCTTCTACTTGCCATACTCTTAACTTATAGGTAACTGGATCTTTTGGTTTTGGTACTATTGGTGTCCACCTAAAAGTTATCGGTGCTTTTGCTTCTTTTTCTGTTAGTACTTTATCCTTTACTGGAGATACATTTGTAGGTGGACTAAAAGTTTCTTTATCATTTCCTTTTATAGTAAATGGCCTACAGGTTTCTCCTAAAATTCTTGATTGCACTGCACCGCCTCCAAGAGAATAAAACTGCACACACAGTTCGTAGCTACCAGGTTTTAATATACATTCTTGCCCAAGTAAAGTTGTTACAGCAGCACCGCTCCAATTTTTTGTAGCACTATTAAAACCACTTGTTGGTGCAGTTTGTGGGGTATAAGTACCACAAATTTTACTACCGCCACTTTTTATAGTTACCAGTATTTTACTTTCTTGCACCATCCCATTTACTTGCCCATTTTGCAATTTTGTTTGTGCTATTATCATTACTGGTGGCACAGCACTTGCCCAGTCTGCAGTGTTAGCAGGTGGGTTGGCAGGTAGGTTAACGGTAATGGGTGTAATTAAATTTTGCCCATTTGCTAAAAATGAAAAAAAAGTTGCTATTGTCAGCAGCAGTTGTTTTGTAAATTTGTTCATGTTGTGGTGGTTTAATGATGTTACTTAAATTTTAAAAAAACTTTTTATAAGACTACATTTTTCGTAGTGCTAAATTGCAGGCTTTAAAATTTGTATGGTATGGTGTTTCAACTACTTTTTTATCGTCGTTTAACGGATAGGTGCAAAAACACTTTATTGTAAGCCTGTAATAAATTGCTACTGTAAATATTGTTCTTTATGCTTCTTTAGAAAAGCTACATTGTATAAGTGATGGCAAATAATGTATAAGTGCAAGCTTTCTAAAGATAACTTAGCGTTTACTTCTTTTTTACTTCATTATTTAAAAAGATAAATTTCATTAACTTACATCTAAAATTGTACGTTATGAAAAAAATATCAATCTACTTTTTTTTCACATTCATTTTTTCTATTAAAAAAAGCAATGCACAATCTGAAAGTGTCAATTTTGTACAGTTAGTAAATAGCTTAATAAAAAACGAAGCGGAGCATTTGCCAAAATCTTCCATTGCTATTATTGCAGATAGTTTTTCAATAACTCCTACATCTATAAATATTTATTTTAATAAAGAGCAATCTTATAAAAAAGGAGATTTACCTGCTGATTATGTAGAAATGTTACAGGAAGTTTTAATGCCAATTGTAGTTAATTATACTAACGAAATACAATTATTATTGTTTGCAAAAGAAGCTATTACCAACGAATGGAAAACGATTGATTATTTTGGCAATCAACCTACAAGAGCAACTTATGCTCCACAACATAACACCGACCCCTATCCTTCAAAAACAGGAAAGAATACAACTGTTGCTCAAAGGGTATTTCCTACCACAGGCTCGCCTACACCTGCAGGTGTACTTGCTGGCAAAACAGTTTGGCTAAGCGCTGGCCATGGATGGCATAATGTAGGTAGTGGTTTTGTAACACAGCGTGGTACTACCAATGCCATTGTAGAAGATTTTATTACTGCTGAAAGTATCGATTATTATTTGATGGGATACTTGTACAATGCAGGTGCTAATGTATGGAGCGTAAGAGAAAGAGATGTAAATACGAATGAAATTATTGTAGACAATGATGTACCTGCATCTGGCTATTCTGAAACGGGTGTATGGAGCAATGGTAGCATAGCTGGGTATGGTGGTACATACAGAGTAGCTACTGCTAGTGCTGTGCAAGATGCTACTGCTTCTTTTGTACCCAGTGTTACACAAAGTGGATTGTATTGGGTTTCGGTGCGTTGTATTGCTGATGTAAATAGAGCCACCGACGTATCTTTTACTGTTATACATTCTGGTGATACTTCTATGGTAAAAGTAAACCAAGAAATACATGGCGACACTTGGGTTTATTTGGGTCAATTTTATTTTACCAGTGGTGCCAATAAT
>JAYVID010000280.1:0-6362 GCA_043770525.1 Ferruginibacter sp. | reverse complement strand
ATAATCGCCAAAACGCCAATATTGAAAAGTATCTACAATATTGGTTTCCCATGGCTTCATATTTTGAAAATCTAAATAAGCTGGAATGCGCATGTTGTTTACTAAAATGCGCCTGCAAATAAATGGGATATCAAATTCTTTTATATTATGACCTGCAAAACACCAACGATTATTAAAGCTTTCTATTTTAGTAACGGTAGCTAAAAAATCTGTCAATATTTTTTTTTCATCATCACCATAAAAAGATTTTACCCTCATTTTTAGTTGTTGTTCTCTTATAAAGTATCCAATACTTATACAAACAATTTTTGAAAATTCTGCCATTACTCCTGCACGCATTGGGTAAAATTCTGCTTCAGTAATTCCTTCTGGTAATACTTTTGCAGTTTTTTCTTGCCAAAGTTCTTGCCACTTATCATCAAGCATTTCAAAACTTGGTGAAACAGAAGCTGTTTCAATATCTATTACAATGATATCTTCGGTACGAATATTTTGCATAGCTGTATAAAATTGATACTACAATGTACACAAAAAATAAAATACTAAAAACACAAATGCACGAATAAAAAAGTATTCGTGCATTTTAAACTATATTAATTTACTTAAAGCGTTATACCAACAGCTATCTGTATTGCTTGATTTTTCCATTGCTGTCTATCATCAATTGCATTTACATTACTTAACCCAAATTTGTATCTTGCACTCAAACTTACCAGTGGCAATTGAATCCACAGTCCTCCAATAGCACTCCAATCAGCATTTCTATATAATTTATTCACCCCTGTTTTTAAACTATCTACCGTTTGTTTAAGCAATCCGCCATAAGCAGGCCCTACTTGCAATTTTACTTTTTTAGATGGCCCAATGTTAATATTTAACAATACAGGCACTTCTAAATAATCCAACTTAGCTTTATGCTGTGTTCCACCTCCAAACAGATCATCATATACATTATTGGCATCATCGCTAAATTCTGTTTGTGTTTGTACAAAATTTATTTCAGGCTGAATACCTATTTTACCTGTAATATTGAGTTGCACAAAAACACCTGCTTGAAAATTATAATTAAATGCATCTCCATAAGCTCGGCCTTCTATTTTATTAATATTTACACCGGCTTTTGCGCCCATGCGAAAAAAACTTTCTTTGGCTGCCTGTGCTTGTACTAAACAAGTCGTTACAACTGCAACAATAAGCAAAATACTTTTTTTAACATTTTTAGTTTTCATTCTTATCTGATTCATATATTTTATTTAGGTGAAAGGATATTGCATGTATTGCAATGCTATTTTAATATGTAAAGAAACCAAAACTATACCATACTATTTTTATAAAAATTTATTAATAGAAAAACCCATGCTTTTATTCAATTTTAAGCCTCTTATTTTATTAGTTTCATAATGAAAATTAGCTATTTATCATTAAAAGTTATAAATTTCTTAAAACATTTAATTGCTTTTATAAAGCGCTAAAAAAATATGTTGGAGTAATATAAAAGTTAGAAAACTACCAGCGCCCATTTTTCCAATAATATCCATTTCTGTGTTTTACCCAATACCCAGGTTTATAATGATACCTACCCCTTGAAGGTTTTACATAATACCCATTTCTATATGTATATCCCGTTCTTCTATTACCAACCCAAGTTCCTTCTACCCACACATAACCTACACCTGGAGATATTGGCCTTGCATAAACTGGAGCAACAGGTCGTTGTTTTACAATTACAGATGTGGGGCCACAGCTAGAAAAAATTACAACAAATAAAACCGCTGATAAATAAAATATATTTTTCATAATTAATGTTTTTTATTGGACATAATGGTTATGAAAAAGTTTAACTAGAATCATAATTTAAAAAATAGAAATATCGACATTATACAAAAACCCGTTCTTTTCAGAACGGGTTTTGTATTTATTTGCAGATTTGCACATTTGCATAATTGCACATTTATTCCTCAATCTTCACCTTACCTTTTGCTTTTGCAATGATCTCTTCAGATACATTGTTTGGCGCAGGTGCATAGTGACTAAACTCCATGGTAGAGGTAGCACGACCACTAGACAATGAACGTAACTGAGTTACATAACCAAACATTTCACTCAATGGAACTTTAGCTTTGATAACCTGTACACCATGTCTAGTATCCATACCTTCTAACATTCCACGGCGACGGTTTAAATCTCCTGTTACATCACCCATGTATTGATCAGGCGTAAGTACTTCTACTTTCATTATTGGCTCAAGCAATGTAGGCTTAGCTTTTCTACCAGCTTCAC
Source organism: Ferruginibacter sp. (assembly GCA_043770525.1). Classification (GTDB taxonomy): domain Bacteria; phylum Bacteroidota; class Bacteroidia; order Chitinophagales; family Chitinophagaceae; genus Ferruginibacter. The sequence continues at coordinate 4,082 of JAYVID010000280.1, read as the reverse complement.
GATATCCTTGCTTAGCGCACAATTCAAAAGAGATAGCATCACTATCCACATCATGGTAGCTACCATCATACACACGTACTTTCATATCTACCACTGGGTATCCAGCTAGTACACCATTTGTCATACTACCAGTAAATCCTTTAATAATTGGTGCAATAAATTCTTTTGGAATACTACCACCAAATATTTCGTTTACAAATTGTAATCCACCCAATGGGTTTTCTTTTAACCACTCTTCATCAGCAGGACCTAAGTCAAAAGCTATATCACCAAACTTACCTCTACCACCCGATTGCTTCTTGTAAGTTTCTCTATGATTTACCATCATTTTGAAAGACTCTTTGTAAGCAACCATTGGTGCACCTTGGTTTATTTCTACTTTAAACTCACGCTTCATCCTATCTATAATAATTTCCAAATGCAACTCACCCATACCACTCAAAATGGTTTGTCCAGTTTCTTCATCTGTCTTTACTCTTAGTGTAGGATCTTCCTCTACCAACTTAGCTATAGCCATACCCATTTTATCTACGTCTGCCTGTGTTTTAGGCTCAATAGAAATAGAGATAACCGGCTCAGGGAAAGTCATAGATTCCAATACGATTGGATGATCTTCATGACATAAAGTATCACCTGTTTTAATATCCTTAAAACCTACCGCTGCACCAATATCACCTGCTTCAATAAAGTCTACAGGGTTTTGTTTGTTAGCATGCATCTGCATAATACGACTGATACGCTCTTTCTTACCCGTACGAGTATTCAATACATACGAACCAGAATCTAAACGACCACTGTATGCACGGAAAAACGCCAAACGACCTACGAAAGGATCTGTCATAATTTTAAATGCCAATGCACTAAATGGTTCTTTAGGATCTGCATTACGAATCAATTCAGCTTCTGTATCAGGATGTGTTCCTTTTACCGCTTCAATATCTAATGGACCCGGCAAGTATCTTACTACCGCATCAAGCGCTGTTTGTACACCTTTGTTTTTGAAAGATGAACCACACATCATTGGAATAATAGAAATATCAATCGTTGCTTTACGAATAGCTTCATGCATTTCTGCTTCAGTAATAGAAGCTGGATCATCAAAGAATTTCTCCAATAATTTCTCATCATAATCAGCAACAGCCTCAATCAATTCTTGACGATATTGTGCTACTTCTTCCGCCATATCTTCAGGAATAGGCACTTCTTGAAAAGTCATTCCTTTATCATGCTCGTTCCATACAATACCTTTCATGGTAATTAAATCTACCACACCTTTAAAATTATCTTCTGCACCTATTGGCAATTGTAATGGTACAGCTTTAGCACCAAGCATTTCTCTAATTTGCTTTACCACATTTAAGAAATCAGCACCACTTCTATCCATTTTATTTACAAATCCAATACGAGGTACTTTGTATTTATTAGCTTGGCGCCAAACTGTTTCACTCTGTGGCTCTACACCAGATACAGCGCAAAACAATGCCAACAAACCATCTAATACACGAAGACTACGCTCTACCTCTACGGTAAAATCCACGTGACCTGGCGTATCAATAATATTAAATTTATATTCTTTGGTATCTGCAATTTTTTTGCCATCTACCATTGGAAAATTCCAAAAGCAAGTAGTAGCCGCACTTGTAATAGTGATACCTCTTTCTTGTTCCTGTGCCATCCAATCCATTGTAGCGCCACCATCATGTACTTCACCTATTTTGTGGTTTACACCAGTGTAGTAAAGGATACGCTCTGTAGTAGTGGTTTTACCAGCATCTATATGTGCGGCAATACCAAAGTTTCGTTGATAACGTAAGTCTCCCATTTTTGTTAATTGTTAAATTGTTAAAAGTTAAATTGTTATTTGTATAATTACTTTTCGATTTCTTGTCTAAAATCTTATGTCTAATAGTGTAATATGTTTTGTATTTTTTTGTTAACCAGCTAAGACAGTAGCTATATGCGGCATTTGTGGCGTCGCACATTTCATCTTTATCTATATATTTAGCTTTTATCGTAGCGTAGATCTACGCTACGATCTCCCCTGTGGGCAAGTCCCCCTGTGGGGGATTTAGGGGGCTGTTTGTATGTATTTTTATGCTCTCATATATTGCTAAATCATTCAACCTCCATCCACAATGATATTTGCTGATGCTTTTAGCGGCGCAAAGGTAGGGAGTTTGGGGGAATAAACAATGGGTAAAGGAATTTCAAAACTTTGATTCGGTTTAATGACTGATATTTTAATACTTTTAACCTTTACTAAAATTACCAAAACTGCTTTATATGCTTGGTCTTGAAAAATATACTTATTTCACAAATTTTAATGGACTTGACTATGAATTTGAAAGTATTGGACCAAAAGGGATTATTATAAAAGTAGCACGTTTCAGTAAAATGAAGGCTGTAAACACTTATAACTTTGGTTTTGGGGATTTAAATGAAGCCACAGGAGAAATTGATGATAGTATTTCTAGTAATAATGCTGACCAAGAAAAAATCATTGGTACTTTAGGTAACATTATTGTCGATTTCTTAGGCCAAAACATTAGTAGTCAAATTTATATAGAAGGGACAGATGTACGAAGAACAAGATTTTATCAAATCTACCTCAACAGATATTTTGATGAATTAAATAAAAACTTCATCATTTTTGGTTTTAAAAATAACAGCTGGTCAAGTTTTGAAAAAGGCGTTAATTACGAGGCTTTTTTAGGAAAAAGAAAATAACAACTCGTTAAACATCTAAATAAATAAAAAATTGTAAATTTGTGTATGAAAGAAAATGCAAAAGCCATAGCGCCTTCTTCAGATGATTTTAAAAGACAAAATGGGATAGTTACCGATAAAGTTGGAAACTATGAAAAACACCCATTTTTTGTAAAAAAATTAAACAAGGCAAATGATAAGATAGAAAAGTTTGGGTTGCCGAAAAAATAATACTAATAAAACAATTTAATATATTTTATTATTAATGAGATATTAAGAGAATATTTCAAAAGTTTTATTTTTATTCTTTCATTGAATATTATTTTTTTACAACTCCCTTAACACCTCTTCCCAAGAATTTGAGTTTATTTTAACCAACCAAAACTCAAACCCATGCAACTAACTACGTTTCTTACAAACGACAGAATTGCTTTTTCAAAAAATAATTTGTATAAAATTATTGCTGCATTATTTCTTATTATTTGGATTGCATTTTATTTTACAGCATTAGACAAAACAGATTGGTGGATAGAAAACATATTGGTTTTTATATTTATCATTACACTAGCAGCTACAGAAAAACGATTTTTATTTTCTGATATAAGCTTGCTTTTTCTTTTTTTATTTTTACTTGTACATATATATGGTGCACAAGCTGCATACACCCATAATGCACTAGGCGAATTTTTTAGAGATACATGGCACTTAAAAAGGAATCCGTATGATAGAATTGTACATTTTAGTTTTGGCTTTTTGCTAGCCTACCCTACTGTAGATTTATTGTACAACAAATTTAAAGTTCCGCAAAAATGGGTGGGTACAATTACAAACATGGGCATACTTTGCCTAGCTACTATTTTTGAATTGATAGAATGGGGCGTATCTGAATTTACCACAAAAGAAACAGGAGAAACTTATGTAGCTACACAAGGCGATGTATGGGATGCACAAAAAGATATTATACTTGCTTTGATAGGTTCAATGATTGTAACCAATACAATAAAGTATTTCAGAAAAAATATAAACAAAACTAGCGAACAAATAAAATAGTAGATATTAAAAAATAAAGTCAACTTTATACTTCAAAGTAAATCTTTCATTTTGCCTTTAAATATTCTACTCACGGGCGCAAACGGCTATATAGGCCAACGACTCATTCCTGTTTTATTGGAAGCAGGGCACACATTATATTGTTGTGTAAGAGATAAAGAACGTTTTGAAGATGAACATCAACATCCAAATCTTCAAACAATAGAAATAGATTTTTTAGCTGAAAACAATGTAATCATTTTTCCAAAAGAAATAGATGCGGCATATTTTTTAATACACTCTATGAGTAGTAGTGGTGATTTTGAAACAAAGGAATTAGCTACAGC
>JAYVID010000279.1:0-5069 GCA_043770525.1 Ferruginibacter sp. | reverse complement strand
CCTGCTAAAAAAGTAACCCCTGCTAAAAAAGTAGTAGTGACTAAAAAAGCAGCCCCTGTAAAAAAACCAGCAGCAAAAGTTGTTGTAAAACCGGTAGCTAAAAAAGTAGCACCAATTAAAATCCAAACAAAACCAGTGGTAAAGAAAGTAGAGACAAAAAAAGTGGAAAAGGCGGCACCAGTAAAAGTTGCAGTAAAGCCAGCGTTGAAAGAAACAAAAGTAGATTATGCTAAGATTTTAAACAAAGCGGTAGCAGTAGCAAGAGCCGAAGAAAAAGTGAAAAAAGCTGCAGCAAAAGCGGAGGTTAAAAAGCCAGTAGTGCTACCTAAAATAAATACTAAAACTGCACGTAAATACGAACCAGATTTTACAAAATCTGTATTGGATAAAGCGCCAGTAGATAAAGGAGCACCCATAGTAATGTATGGCGATAATGATTTGATGGAATTTAAAGAACTTATTTTGAGAAAATTGGGTTCTGCTAAAAAAGAATTGGCCTACTTGCAAGGTTTAATTACCCGTAAAGATGATACAGGTGGTGATGATAGCGATGGACGCTATATGACTATGGAAGATGGTAGCTTGAGCATGGAAAGAGAGCAACTGAGCCAAATGGCTAGCCGTCAAATAACTTTTGTAGATCATTTAGAGAAAGCCTTGATGCGGATTGAAAACAAAACTTATGGTGTATGTCGTATTACTGGAAAGTTGATAGACAAAGCAAGATTACGTGCTGTACCTCATGCAACATTAAGTATTGAAGCTAAAATGGGTGTAGGAAGATAATTTACCAAAATCAATTATAGAAAAAGGAGAGTGCGAAAGTGTTCTCCTTTTTTGTTTTGTAAAAGGCATAATAAATTTATATTCGTATTCACACTAATCCATTTTATGTACAAAAAAGTATTGAGTATTATTTTTATTTTTACTTTTAGTAAAACAAATGCACAATTACAATGGAAAACTGTTGATACTATACAACAAAACTTACCCAACGGTTTAAAAATATTTTTTACTAATGATAGTATAGATGGAAAACCAAATATTGCTTATTATTTAGAGGCAGATTTAAAAAATAAAAAACTACAATTTGATGTAGATACCACTTCTAAAAGAAGAATAACCCCTAATGAATTTTACATAAAAAATAATCAACCTTCTGTGGTAGTGAATGGAACATTTTTCAATTTTAAAACAAATCAAAACTATAATACGGTAATAAAAAATGGCAAAGCAATATCTTTTAATATAGCTAGTACAAAGGGTGCAGGTAAAGACTCCAATAGAGTAGTGAAAATGTATAGAAGCGCAATAGGGTTTAGCAAAAAAAGAAAAGCTGATATTGCATGGATACAAAGTGATACTAGTGAAAACTTAAGGGCTAGTCAATTGCCCATAAAACCATTAAAAACAGAGGCTGCCTTACTTTTAGCAAAAAATAAAAAATGGATTAAGACACATTTTAATAATTGGAAAATGCAAACCGCTATAGGCGGCGGGCCAGTGTTAATACAAAATGGTGAAATACATATTACCAATGATGAAGAAATGCTTTTTACAGGAAAAGGAAAATTTGAAAGAAACCCCAGAACAGCTATGGGTTACACGGCAGATGGTAAATTGATAATACTTGTAATAGAAGGAAGAAACCCTGGCAAAGCAGAAGGTGCTGACTTGTTGCAAGAAGCTACTATATTAAGAAATATTGGTTGCATAGAAGCACTAAACCTTGATGGTGGAGGAAGCAGTTGTATGCTCATAAATGGAAAAGAAACAATAACACCAAGCGATAAAACTGGGCAAAGATCAGTACCAGCAGTATTTATCATTAGCAAAAAATAATTTCTATCTTTTTTGCACATTTTCCCATTTGCATATTTTCCTATTTCTTATCCTGGCATTCTTCCAATATATTTTTCTATCTGCTTTATTTGATCTACAATTTGTGGTGTAGTAGGTTTAAAGCCTTTAGCCTTTTTAAAATATTCTTTAGCAGCTCTAAACTCACGTTTATTCATCATTATAGAGCATAATTGCAAGTATGCAGCAGCATTGTTTTCATTGTCTGGTAAGCCTGCTCGTATAGCTGCTCGTATGTAAGCCTCTGCTTCTTTTTGATTTCCTTTTTGCATGGCAAGCATACCCAATTGTAATTTATTGGGGCCTTCAGCTTGCTTGGTAAGTGCACCACCACCAAGATCAAGGCTTTTTTTCATGTGTTTTTCTGCGCCATCATAATCTTGGTCCACCATAGCAAGGTTGCCCTTTATGGTATAATATACTGAGCGCATAGGCTTAATGAGCAAGCCAGGAAATTGAATACCATTAACAACTTTTTTAGCAGCCTCCATGTCACCCTCTTCCATGTGTGCTTGTATAAGGCGCATAGGCCCAAGCAAAAAATGCCCAGCTATAAGTACTACTGCTATTAAATATAAAATAAAAGAAGGCCAAAAACTAGCCGATATATTTACAAAAATGGCCAATGCCAAAAACGCTAAACCTAACCAAAGGCGATATTTAATAACGGTATTTAACCACTTCATATATTATAATTTGGGCTGCAAAGATAATGGCTGATAGGAGATTTAAGATTTTTTGATTTAAGATTTTTGGAAAGCCTTATTTTTGCGAACTTATACAAGTGTAGTACTGTTTTATAGAAACTTATTACTTTTTTTACTACCTACTTTATATACTTATTGGTCCCGTAGTTCAATGGATAGAATAGAAGTTTCCTAAACTTTAGATCCAAGTTCGATTCTTGGCGGGACCACTTTTTTGCATTTCCTCTTGTCTCCTAATTTTGCAACGAAGCCTTGCAAAATTGCCTTGGGCATATTTGTTCAATGTTAGATAGGTAAAAAGAAGAAGTGGAACGCAACTATTATGTACGAAAATCCACAGGAAATGGTTGAAAAAGAAAATATGCTTGTAAACCAAATTGAAAGTGGGTTGTACAAAATGCAAAGTGCGCCTACTAATAATTTTCAACTGAGCTTACCATTTTACTAATCTGAATTAGCAAAGCAATTATTTAAAGATCCCTATCACACTTGACTGAACTTGATGATTACTTCTCCAAACACAGCTTTAGTTAATTACTTATTTATATAGATAAAGGTAATCCACTCACAAAATCTAAATAATTACAAGTTCTATGCAACGTATCTAAATAGCCATTTATAGTTTTTGAATATTCTATTTTAAAATCTTCGTGTAATTTATTTTGAAGAAGGGCGATAGTTTTTTTTATTAATAAACTTACACGATAATTATAATTGGTAAAACAGGTGCGAAACAAATTGCTAGATAATGAAAAAGGCAATTCCAAAACATGCATTATCAATTTAAGTTCTAGCTCTTTATTTTTTATGGCAGGCGGCTTGCATGTTGCTCAATTTTAATTCTTCTCCATAACCTTTATATGATTTTACAAAAAATATTTCTATATCCTTTTTTGCATCATCAAATAAATCTTGCTCTCCAAATTCTTTATCTACATAAATTATCAATAAGTAATTATAAAAAGCAGTATCTTTTTGTGAAGCTTTTAAAACTAATTTTTCTAGCTCCTCTTTTTTAAGTTTTTTTATTACTTCTTTGTTTGCAATACTAATTTTGGCAAGATAAAATATTTTTGATATTTATAAAAAATACAATTTATTGCAATTTAATATCAACAGAAGTATTTATTAAAATAAAAATATTTTACGCTGTCTCATAATTTTCATTAAGTAAAAAAGTAAATGGCTATTTCACCCACTACTCCACCTTCCCATTCACCAACTGATCAAAAGCCAAACCACTACTACCTTCTCCCTTACCAGATTCTTTTTTCATACCTAGCCATACAAATACTTCTCCATTAGTCCATCTTGTTCTTTGAAAAGATTGTGATACCGTTATACCGCTTCTTGGCACTTCTTCTTCGTGTATAAAATAGGCTAGCGGGTTGGGGCTATTATCAGGATTTTTATTTTCTAGACCTTCTCTTAAAATACTTGTTTGTGGTTTTATTTTTACAGGCTCATTGGGGTCTTGCTCTATTATTCGCAACATAGATGCTCGCTGGAGTTGCGTTTCTCTTACACTATTTTTTTTATGTACTGGCACAAAGGGAATCCAATGCTCGGGTACATCTGTCATGGCTAAGTAACTTACTTTGGCAGCATAAGGTATGGCTTGTGGCACTGCTGTTTCCTGCACAATTTTTTCGTGGTACTGTCTTACTTGCAATGCTTTTTCACTTCCCTTATTGCCTTCTCCAAAAGGCATAGGTGCTATGGTTTCCACACCCCATACCATGTTACTCATTTCATCTCTTATCAATACAATTTCTTCTAGCGAATTACCTTCTTGCACTTTTATAGCAGCAGGTGCTAAAAACAATGTATTATTTTGGTGCTCACTTTTTAATTTAAACATACTCCAAGGTAGCCCTTTTTCTTTTACATCTTCACTTGCCTTTATCCATATCGTTTCGCCAAAATTATTTTTTACCGTAAGGCCTTCTACATTTGCTAGAGCGCCTATTGGGAGTGTATATGGTATAATAAACCAATCATTGGCAAACACCAGTCCAAACTCTATAAGTAATAATTTTGCAAGATCTGTTGTGTTTGGCTTTACATCTCCAAAGCTTGTTTTCGCATCTTCAAACTTCCACCAGCGTGTATCTGGCATACCATCAAATTGTACATGGGTTGGTATAAAAGTGTTTGTAAATTTATTTTTAGCTTTACCAGCAGCATTGGTTCCATTTTGCTTAATATCAAATGCATACCAATCTAAATGTGCATGATAGTATTCCTTTGCTTCCAATATTTTTTCTTCATGTTCAGTTGTGGCTGTACAATCAAATTGGTACTCCAATTGCTCTGGCAACCAAGCATTGTTTTTTTCTTCTGTAGGTTGGTAATATTGGCTGGTAAACCATCTTATCAATTCATCCCCAAGCTCGGCTAATTTATCTTTTTCTGTATTGGTAATTGCTATTCCTGCATCAGTATTCAAAATTCTATCCGAAGCTTTATTTGCAGTGCCATTTATGTGTTCGTATAATTTGT